>SICW01000009.1 GCA_009691355.1 Candidatus Woesearchaeota archaeon | reverse complement strand
TCTGCCTCTATACCCTTGATTGAAAGATTTATAATTGTACAGATAGAGTGTTTCTCTGAACCATTTATTTTGATTTGAGGAATTTCTTTTTTTATTTGTTGGATAACATATTTCTTTTTTCTCTCTAGCTCTTTTACTGGAAAAGAAAGCTCTACTGCTTTTGCAAATCCTAGAATGGAAGCAAGGTTTTCTGTTCCTGGACGTAACCCCTGTTCTTGTTTGCCACCATACAATAAAGGTTTGAGTAAAGTCGCTTTTTTTACATACAATGCTGCAATACCTTTTGGTCCATAGATCTTATGTGCAGATAGAGACACTAAAGTGAGAGTTTGTTTTTTGACGTCTAAATACACTTTTTTGAATGCTTGAATTGCATCGGTATGAAATGGAATAGACTTTTTTGCGCACATTTTTCCTATTAGCTCTATATTCTGTATTGTCCCAATTTCATTATTTACATACATTATAGAAACTAAAGCTGTTTGAGAATTTATTTTCTGTTCTAACACTTTTAGATTGAGTAAGCCCTCTTTAGTTACAGGGATGTAATGAACTTTATATCCTTCTTTTTCTAACTGTTGACAAAGAGAGAGTATTGAAGAATGCTCGATAACAGAAGTAATGATTTCCTTCTTTTTTGTTGTTGCAAGTATTCCCCGTAGTGCAAGGTTATTTGCTTCTGTACCAGAGGAAGTGAAATATATTTCTTCAGGTAATGCATTGATACTTTTTGCAATGGTTTTTCTTGCTTTTTCTAGATGTTCTTTTGCTTCTTGACCTTTTTTATGTATAGAAGAAGGATTTCCATAATCCTCTTTTAATGCATGGTTCATAACAGAAAGAACTTTTAGATCAATAGGCGTTGTTGCAGCGGTGTCAAGATAGATAGGCATATGTTTGTATGAAGGATGTTTTCTTTATAAGACTTATTTCTTTCTTCTTTCACTTACTTTTTGTGCTGCTTTTAAGTGTTGTAACTGTGGACGAAGATCGTATGCTTGTGGAACGACTGCATCAAAGAGAGTAGTACCGTATTGGGGCATAAACTCTCCTATAACGCCCGTTCTTCCGCTCGTTGTTTCAATATACCAGTACTGATCATACTCTCCAAACTTGGGTGATAAGGGTAACCCTGAATGCAATGGACCATAGACACCTATATGATTTGCTTGAGGAAAATGTACAAAACTAAATTCTTTTATTCCTGCAAGATGAAACATGGCTGCAACTTGCCCACTTGTTGCACCACATTGGCCTCCAGCAACTAAGGTCACTAGTGGAGAAGTATTCTGTTCTGTATCAGAATAAGGTTCTTTTGATAGGGTCTTGATGATTGCTTCTTTTTTTTCTTTTTCTGTTCTTTTCCCTTCAGTTATTTCTGAAACAACTAAATCTAATGTGGGTGTGAGAATGACCTGACTATAATCATGTGTCCCCCAGGTATTTAACTTTCTTCTATTTGCGGCTAAAAGATTTAGCTCAGCTATAATTTCTTCTATACGAATACCATACTTACTATATCCCCTTCCTGTGTATACAGCTGCATTAACAACATCTATATCATCACGGAGGATATAATCTGGAACGAGGAGCATTTGCTCTAGCTGACTTGGCGCTGGTAAGGTAAGATGACCTTTTCTATCTGTAACCTTATGTTTTGTTTTTTTTTCTGTTTCTGGAATCCAAGCATTGTCATTGGATCTATAATGCCCAGAAAAGAACTCCGAAACTTCATATTGCTCATCTTTATGGAAGCCATCATAGAGGATATCAACAACCATACCTCCCTCCATTTTAAAAGAAAGATGGTCTGGTTCTAGTGCTCTCCCATCATGAAATATACGTTTATAGTTTTCTTCAATCCATAATCTGATTACTTGCTGATCTTCTGCTTTCTCTGGAGAAAGACTTGTCAAATTTTTAACAGCATCAAGCCAGGTTACAGAATCGTCATGATTATCCCCCACTTTTTTTCTTCTGTTTTTGGGTAGATGCCCACTGCTCATACCTTGCAGTGCAAAGGTGTAAATATCTGTATCATGATAGCTTCCATCTAGTTGAGTAAATCTCCTTTCAGATTCTGTACATGTGAAAGGGTTATACCTTTCTCCTTGGGATACAGGAATGAAGCCATCACTGTGAAATAATTTGATGTAGAATTCTTCAGGAACAAAATTTCTCGCGTTTAGAATTGGCTCTATGCCTATGGAGATATTCTCTTCAGGAAAATATCTTGCTATTTTATCTTCTATCCTATCTTTATTGACCAGCCCATAAAGCAAAGAAGGCAGTACAACTAGTGAGCCTATGATCCTGCTTCTTCGCCAATTTTTTTGCGCCATCTTGTTTTCTTTTCTCAACCCCTTAGTTTATAAATCTTTTGTTAGATTTATCACTTTTAAAGGACTAAACTACTACCTAAAAAGAGTTAAATTCATACCTTGTCTCTAAAGGCATGTATGACACGCTTGCACAAGGATATGAAGAGCTCTACGGAGAAGAACAGAGGAAAAAACTAGAAAAGGTAGCCTTTGTACTTAAAGGAAGGATTTTAGATATAGGTGCAGGAACAGGAATCGTTGCAAGGCACTTTCCTCACGTTGTTTCTTTAGACCCTAGTTTGGAGATGTTGAAACAGGCACCAGGAGAAAAAGTTTTAGGAGTTGCAGAACATCTTCCCTTCAAAGCAAATAGTTTTGACACAGTTGTTTCTCTCACTGCACTGCATCATACAGATATAGACCAAGTCATTGGAGAACTCAAACGGTTACAAGCACCAAATATGGCCTTTAGCATCTTGAAAAAAAGTAAGAAATGCGAAGAAATTGTTTCTAAGCTCAAAGAAGCGTTTGGGATGGAAGTATTTGAAGAAGAAAAAGATATCTTACTGATCAAAGAGATTAAACACTGAAGGCTTTTCTTCTGCAGCCTTAGGTTTGGGTTGAGGATCGTTTTTTCCTGTGACATAGCCCAACTTTCCTTCAGACATAAAGGTACTTCGTTTACTATCCTTTTGGATTTTCTCTTCGGTTTTCCTAATTTCTTCTAGGGTTCTTTGTTTAAAATCTTCCAAGTTATGCTGCTTGTCTTCAAAGGTAAGATTTCCCCCCTTCTTCTTTAATTTCTCTGCTTCTCTTTTTGGGTCGTAGAGGCGAATTTTCTTCTCTTTATTTTTTCTTGCAGGAATATTTGCTGGGTCCTGTCTTACGTCCTGTTTTTTTTCTTTCTTTGGACGAACACGAGAATAAATAATGAAGGCCAGGATAAGGATAATAAGGATAGCGATAATTGTATAAGGCCAGGATAATGCCGTCTTCACTTTTCCATCAGTAATGACAAGCGCATTTTGTTCTGCAGTACCATAACCTGTAGGGATAGAAACGCTATAGGATCCTGAAGGAAGCTCTTTTGAAAGATCAATGGTAATTGTCTCGTTCACACCTAGATTCTTTGTTTTTGTTACAAGGTAATCTTGATCTACACCAGCTATTTCAATGGAGAAATCATCTGTGTACTTGACATTTCCTACATTGGTAATGTACAACATCGTTCCAACAATATTGTAATCTATCTTTTGTACTGCATTAATTGTAAGGGAGTCTGTATCAGAAATTACTTCTTGCTCCGTTTCATCATCAAGATAATAACTCTTTACAAGCCATTGTCCGGGTGAAGCAAATTGTGGGATTTTATAGGTAATATCTTCTTCAGAAGCAATGGTGGTTTGAGAAACAATATTATTATTACTGTCATAGACATCTAGATGGACAGAGTCGGTCATGACATCTCCTGCTTGATCGTATATAACTACGCCAATGTTTACATTCTCTTCAGGGTTTAAAGTAGTGTTACTGATACTATTTGTGATAGTGGTTGCTTGAGGGTCAACTTGAATAGTCATAGTGGAAGAACCGGAATTTCCATAACTGTCTTCAACATCTACGCTTAGAGTATGTTGCCCAGAGGTAATGGTTGTGGAAATGAGAATATCCTGAGTAAATTTACTATCTGATAAAGAAGTGCTTACTGTTGTTTCATCAAGACTTATTTCTACTACTGCAGCATCTACATAGCCTTGAAGAAGCGTTCGTACATCTCCATAAACATTGAGTACATCTCCTGGAGAAAAACTTTGTGCATTTGTTGAAAGAGTCACTTCAAGATCATCTAAAACAGTAAAACTTTCTGCACTGTCAAATTGTTGTTCATTTCCATAACTGTCACGCACAATAAGGTTTATTTTATAGGACCCTGCGTTTCCATTTGTAAAAGTAGAACTATAGGTTAATGAACCAGAGGTTACATCGACAAAATCCATCATGTACTCTTCTCCACCGGTTTCAAAATAAATTTCTGCCGTTCCATCAATAGGTTGATTGTTTACGTTGGTTATAGAAGCAGTAAGAGTAATTGTATCCCCTAACTGGATTTGAGATTGATCTAGGGAAAATGTGCCATCAAGGGATTTGGTTATTTCAAAAGAGCTAGATGAAGTGATTTCTGCAGTTGCACCATTTACAAGAATATCTGCTTTGAGTTTACAGATTCCCTGCATTGAAGAGCTTGCCGTTAGACTTGGAAGAGAAAGATCCGAAAAGGAAAGGCTTTCTTGCGCAGAAACACTAAAGTCTACTGCCTGTAGTTTGTATGTTTTTGTTCCACAGACAAGAGAAATTTGTAGTTGTCCATCTAGATAATTAGTTTCTTGGATATACCCTGAAAGATCGATTTCTTCTCCAACATTATATTGAGCCTTAGATGGATTAGTAATACTTACCGTTGCTGAAACTAATGGGAGTACTAACAAGGCTATAAGTACAAGAAATAACACACCTCTTTTCATCTTTGGAACTTATAGCTCACCGGATATATAAAGTTTGCTGTGATTTATCTCTCTTTTTTTCACCAGAGAAAGTTTTAAAAGTAGCTGAAGAATTCTTGTTCTTATGGATGATAATGAAAAACAGGAGGGGAAATTACACTGTATACGACATAGCAGTGCACATCTTCTTGCACAAGCAGTAAAACAGCTCTTCCCTGATGTACACATGGGTATTGGTCCGGTTATTGAAGATGGATTTTATTATGATTTCTTTCGAAAAGAATCTTTTACGCCAGAAGACTTGAAAAAAATTAATAAAAAAATGAAGGATCTTGTCAGTGCTGCTCAGCCTATTCAAAAAATAGAGCTTTCATCTGAAAAAGAAAAAGAATTCTTAGCTCATGAACCATTGAAAAAAGAATTGTATGATGAATTGAAAGCAAAGGGAGAAAAACCTACGTTTTACGGACAAGGGAATTTTGTGGATCTTTGTCGAGGGCCACATGTGCAGAATACTAAGGAATTGAAATACTTTACATTAACAAAAGTTTCTGGTGCATATTGGAAGGGGGATTCTAAAAAGGCACAATTGCAAAGGATTTACGGATTGGCATATGAAACTGAAGAAGGATTAAAGCAAAGACTACAAGAATTAGATGATGCAGAGAAGTATAATCATAGAAAAATTGGAGAAGAGATGGAACTCTTCGCTTTGTTTGAGCTTGTAGGTAAAGGACTTCCTGTGTGGTTACCTAAAGGAGAGATTATACGAAGTGAGATTGAAAAGTTTGCCATTGAAACGGAAGCTAAAGCAGGATATGTTCGTGTGTCTACGCCACACCTTGCAAAGAAAGAGCTGTTTGTGAAATCAGGACATCTTCCTTACTATGCTGATAGTATGTATCCAAGCATGAAAATGGATGATGGAGAATATTATCTTAAGGCTATGAATTGCCCTATTCATCATCTCATCTATTCTAGAGGAGTGCGAAGTTATAGAGAACTTCCTTTACGAGTTGCAGAATATGGAACCTGTTATAGAAATGAGCTTTCTGGGACTTTAGTGGGATTACAACGTGTGCGTATGCTTTCCATGAATGATGCACATATATATTGTACCAGAGAACAGATGGAACAAGAAATTGAAAATGTTCTGAAAATGATTCAATTTTATTTCACTACTTTTGGTTTTGAGAATTATTGGTTTAGACTCTCTTTAGGTGATAGAGAGAACAAAGAAAAATATATTGATGAGCCAGAAAATTGGGTACATGCAGAAGAAGTTTTGAGAAAAGTATTGAAACGATTGCAATTAAAATATGTTGAAGCGAAAGATGAAGCTGCATTTTATGGACCAAAGATTGATGTGCAGTTCAAAAATGTGTTTGGACGAGAAGATACCATGTCTACTGTACAATTAGACTTTGCTGCAAAGAAACGATTTGAGCTCTACTATGATGATGCACATGGAAAACAAAGCAACGAAGTGTTTGTCATTCACAGAGCACCATTGAGTACACATGAACGATTTACTGCCTTCCTTATTGAATTATATAAAGGTAAATTTCCTCTATGGTTAAATCCTGTGCAAGTACGAATTCTCACTGTGAATGAGAAGAACAGCCATTTTGCACGTGAAGTGATGGAAGACATGAAAATGAATGGTATTCGTGCTGAAATAGATGAACGAAATGAAAGCATTGGGAAAAAAGTGAGAAGTGCTATTGTTGAACGTGTTAGTTATATGGTTACTATTGGAGATCAAGAACAAGAAAAGAAAACTCTCGCAGTACGAGATAGAGAGGGTAAAGTTGAGCATGATGTTGCTGTAACCAGTTTTACTAAAAAAATTCTGGATGAAATTAGAAAAAAATGTTAGAAGACATTCGAGAACTCATTACAGAGATAGGAAAAGTGAAAGGAGCATACCTTGTTTCCTGCTTTCTGAATAACAAAGAATGGACCATTGATTACTACTCAGCTAAAGAACATAACATTCTTACGTATTCTAAACAAAATGGAAAGTTACAGCAGAAAAAGGATGAGATTTTCCAAAAAGAACAGAAGCCTTTGCAAGAATTGCATTTAGACAAAGTCAAAATTTCTTATCTTGAAGCCTTGGATAAGGTTAGCGTGAATCCAGATAAAGTGTTTATTATCCTTCAAGTCATTGATGGCGTTACTGTGTGGAATATTACTGTATTAACTTCTGAGTTTAAGATATATAACTTGAAAGTAAATGCAGATAATGGAGAGACTATTAGTGAAGAAGAAGATAATATCATGAATTATAAGAAAGGCGGGCCTAGTTTTAAGATTAATACTCCTTCTGGTTAGAACTCTAACACTTTATTTTTACTGGTTTTACCAATAACTATTCTTCCTGGTTTTCCAAAGTATTTCTTTGTTAATTTTAGAAGCTCTTCATTTGCTTTGCCATCTTCAGGGGGAGACTTGAGAAATGCTATGAATTTTCCATCAGTTTCTTGTATGAGAGATTTCCCTGATTGAGGTTTCACTTTTATTTCTATTCTCATAACAAGGTTCCCCAAGCAACAGGAATTTGTTCTGAGGTTAGGCTTTTATCATCATCATAGAATACTTGGGCAGTAAGAGTAAAATTTGCCGCAGCCCCCGGACTTGGAAGAAGAACGGTTATTTCTTGGGAAGAGTCTTCTTCTATTTTAAAATCATTTTGAGGAGTAACTTCTATAGAACGTTCAATAATCTGCACACTCTCTCCTGAAACTGTTGTGACATAGACAGATTGAATAAACGCGGTTTTATCGCCAGTATTATAGATGTAAAATGTGAAAGAAATATCTTTGTTTGCATCTAAAGAGTCTAACTTTTGAGGAAAATCTTCTATGGAAAGAATGACCCCCTCACTATGAAAGTTTGATAGATAAAAGCCTGCTATTGCAAGAATGAATAAAACTACTGCAGAAATCTTTGTCCATGTTTGCCACTCCATACACCTCTTTGAGGCAAAAGAATTTATTAATCTTTTGGAATGCTAGTTATTTAAAGTTTACTTTTTTGCATGTTTCCACATAAATTCAAAATAACTCTCAAATGTTTTCTTCACTTCTTCATTTTCAATAAGAATACACTCAGGATTGTCCCCCCATATGAAGATTGCAACCTTCCCAGGATACAAATTAATTGTCACTGGGGAAATAGTATTTACTGGAACTTCTCTATATTCTGTATACTTGCCTTTTGTTTTGAGAATACGCCCAGAACGAATTATTGTCCTTGTGTGTATTTTTTTTTGTTCTTTTCTCGCCCTGAGAATGGAAGCATAATAGGGCATATGTTCAGAGACTTGTCCTTCAGAACCAAGGATATGATAGACACTCCCTTTGTCACACGTGTCAATGACATCCTGAAAGACAGTCTTTACTCCTTTAAAGCCCTTGAATACCTTTACTGCGCTTTTTTCTTTTCGATAATGAAATTGTTTTTCTATTTCTGGAGCAATTAATTTTGCAATTTCTTCTTTTTCTTTGTAATAATCAATAATCTTTTTCGGGTTTTCTGGGATATAAGTTGTTCTTTTATTTTCAAATATTGTGGAAATAATTCCTCGTTGTGTTAGAGCCTTTAATGCATTATATGTACTTGAACGATCCAAGCGTGCTTCTTTGGCAATATTTCCTGCTAACGAAGGTCCGAGTTTTATCATTGTAAGGTAAACTTTTGCCTCGTTTACACTGAAGTTTAGTTTTTCTAGGTGTTGAAGGAGTTTGTCCATACTTTTGAAGTGTTTTTCTTTTATTTAAGTCTTGCTTTTGTTGTAGAATATTCTTCAACAAATATTGAAGTAGTAAAGCCTTACACTCTTTCTATGCTCGAATGAGCAGGAGAACAAAACATGCCAACAAACAACGACAGATCAAAAAGACTCTTTGGAAGAGACTACATCCCTGGAGATGAATGGATATCAGAAACAACTTACGTACCAACACTGGAAGAATCAGTGCGCATGGTTCGAGAAGCAGACGCATCTGAACAAAGAATTAGAAACTACAACCAATTGGAAAACTTCCGTAGAGAAACCGGCTCATACTACGATGATGAGGACTAAGGATGAACAGAGAAGATGAAACTAAATATCTCCTCCATAGAGAGGATAGGCATAACTTAAGCCGAACACTCTGTGACCTAGAAAGAACTTTAAACCGCTATAGAGGAGTAGACCTTCAGACTATCAGTATACGAGAGAGAGCAAGCTATGATGCCCTTAGAAAACATGAAGAGAGTCTTCACTCTAAGCTTGGATATATCGGAGATACTATGAGCCACTACGAACGAAAAGATAGCGAAACCTGGGAGTCTGACCATGACTAAAGCTTTAGAAGAAAAAATAAAAGAAGCTCAAAGAGAACAAGAGAAGGTTAGGCCAAAAATACCTAGCCAGAGTAAGGGATTATTAGGCTCAGATTTTGAAGATTACGTTCGGCAAACAGAAATACACGACTGGTACGAAAGAGAAACCCAAAATGAGATACCCCTTTATGGCTCGGAAGACTAAAGAGAATAAAGATGCCACACTATGCTAGTGGATCATTGGGGAGAGGAATGAATCTAGAGAAGAACATGACATGGGGAATGATCTATGAAGGATTTCAAAGTCTTGAGGGGATACCAGATAATTTTTACTCTGCAGAAGATCCAGAAGATAGACGAAGACTTTGGAATAATAAACGGAAAAAATATTCCAGAGGAGAAGATTTCCTTTCAGGCCAATTGTATAGAGATTAAAACTTTTTTTCTTTTTTTATTGATAAGACTCAAGAACTTCTTTTTCCATGAAATGCAAGTCTCCAGGAATAATCAAGCACTGAGGAAATTTGTGTAAAGGTTTAATATTCTTTGCTTGTAGATATAGAATTGTAGGACTATCTGAACCCAGCTGTGCACAAACTACGACTTTTGTATTGATGTCAAAACCAGATTGTTTTAATTTTTCTATTGCTTCACTGGATTCCATAAATTTGTTTTCACTTGGAACAAGATCTAAAAGACAGAGTGTGTGTAATGGGAAATTTTCTTTGATTACCTTGTAAGGAGTTTCGCTTTCATGAAAAGGAATAGATGTCGTTTTTCCAAACTTGTATAATTCCAAACCAGTAATTCCTATAGCATTAAGTATAGAAGCATTATGCACCACTTGTACTTCAATACCTTTTTCTTTTGCTTCTTGGAATAATGCAATGTGCGTCGTTGCAGAAAAAACATCCCCAACAATAAGAAGAACAATATTATTGTATGCCGCTTGACTAATAATTGCCGTTGCATTTTCTACGACTTCTCGTTCTACAAGTTGGATCTCCTTCCCATAGAGCTTTTCTAGTGCTTGTTTAGAGCATTGAAGCTTGGATGTATAATTCTCTAAGTAGACTATGTCTGCTTTTTTCACTAGTTCTAAACCTTTTACAGAAATGTCCTTTTCATCGTTCAAACCTAGGCCTATAAGAGATAACATGGGTGAAAAGGTTTTGTTCTCCTTTATAAATGTTATTTCCTGATTATCCTCTAGGCCTACCATAAACTATATAAAGGTTAGAGCTTTCTTTTAGATTGTAGAGAGAAGAGAAACGGATAGCATTAGATTCTCTAGGTCACACATGAAATTAAGACCTTTAATCCCAAGTTTGCGTGAAAAGAAGCGTTATATCGCTTTTGAAGTGTATACTGATGGGAAAATAGATTTGGATCATGCAAAAAAAAGCATAGAGCAGAGCATGAAAGGGTTTCTTGGAGACCTGGGTATGGCTCGAGCAGGCGTTCTCTTTCTCAATGATTGGAAACAAAACAGAGGTATTATTAAAGTTAATACAAAATATGTTGATGATATTAAGGCATCATTAGCACTGGTACAAGAATTAGGCAGTAAAAAGGCTATTATTCGAAGTATTGGGGTTTCAGGTGCATTAGAAAAAATACGGAGTTCATATTTTTAAAGGAGGAAACAAAAAATGGAAGGAACACACCAAATGATGGGGTACGATAGGGCAAGTACCATGTTTAGTCCGGATGGACGATTATTGCAGGTAGAATATGCAAAAGAAGCAGTGAAACAAGGATCTACTGCAATTGGAGTTGTTTGCAAGGATGGGGTTATTCTCATTGCGGATAAACGAGTTGCAGATAAGCTCATTGTTGCAGAAGCTGTAGAAAAAATATTCCAAATTGATAAGCACATCGGAGCTACTGCTACAGGATATATTATGGATGGAAGGGTCCTTGTGGAAAGAGCACAACTTATTGCTCAACAGCATCAAATTACGTATTCTGTACCTATGGATACTATTGCACTTGTCAAAGACATTTCTGATATCAAACAGTCATATACACAATATGGTGGCGCACGACCATTTGGAGTAAGCATTCTTTTTATTGGTGTTGATGATGAAAAACCAGTACTTTATAGCACAGAGCCAACAGGGATTTTCTTTGAGTATAAAGCTGCTACACTTGGCGAAGGTGCTGACGCAGTAAAAGAACTCTTGTATAAAGAATACTCTGAGACTATGAGTATGGATGATGCGATCAAAATGTGTATTCGCGCACTAAAGAAAGTACTAGGAAAAGACTTTGATGCACGAAGAATTGATGGAGCATTTGTTGATGTGAAAGAAAAGAGTTTCCAATTTATTGACAAAAAGAAGTTTAAGGTATAAAAATGGTACGAGTAGATCAAGCAATTATTGCACGACTGAAGAAAGAAGGAGATACCTTCGAGATTCTAGTAGATTGTGATAAAGCATTAGCATACAGAGAAGGAAAACTTGCAAACCTTTCTGAAGTTCTTGCAACGAAGGAAATATTTAAGGATGCAAAAAAAGGCATCCGAGCTTCAGAAAATGAAATGAAGAAGCTTTTCAAAACAGATAAGGCAGATGCGATTGCAGAAATAATCATTAAAAAAGGGGAGATACAAATCACTGCCGAGCATAGAAACAAGCTCAGAGAAGAAAAAAGGAAGCAAATTGTTGCATTTATTCATCGAAATGCAGTTGATGCAAAAACTGGACATCCTCATCCACCACAACGAATTGAAACTTTAATGGAAGAAGCAAAAATTAAGATTGATGAATTTCATTCTGTTGAGATGCAAGTACAAGACGTGATTACAAAACTCAGACCATTGATTCCTATCAAAATGGAAGTTCGAGAATTGGAATTGCTTATACCTGTAAAACATGCAGAGGCTGCATTTGGCCATGTGAAGAGAACTATGAAAATTCTCAAAGAACAATGGGGAAGTGATGGAAGTCTCAAAGTTATTGTGGAAATCCCTGCAGGAATACAGGAAGAGATTGAACAACAGTTAAATAAAATTACAAAAGGAGAAGTTGAGATTACTATTATCAATAAACGATAAGGAGAAATAAAAAATGAGTACATTAGTAGTAGAAGAAAGGCAAGTGGTAATCCCCGGGGATACTCTTGCAGAAGGAATGGATTTTCTTCCTGGCAAAGGAGCTTATAGAGAAGGAGATCATATACTCTCTTCCCGTTTAGGTCTCATGAATGTCAGTGGAAGAATTATCAATGTTATTCCACTAAGTGGGCGATATGTCCCAAGACGTGACGATGTTGTTATAGGATTTGTTAAAGATATGTCTTATAGCTCATGGTTTGTTGATATTGGCTATGCGTATGAAGCATCGCTTTCTATGAAAGATGCAACAGCAGATTTCATTGAAAGAGGATCTAGCCTCAGCGACTATTTTGCAGTTGGTGAAATTATTCTTACACGAGTAAACAATGTCACCAAAGAAGGTAATATTGACCTTACTATGAAAGGACCCGGTCTTAGAAAATTGATTGGCGGGAAAATCTTAGAAATTACTTCTTCAAAAGTTCCACGTGTTGTGGGAAAACAAGGAAGTATGATTTCTCTGATTAAAGATAAAACTGGCTGTAATATTTTTGCAGGGCAAAATGGAAGAATTTGGATCCATGGAGCAAGTCCAGAAGCAGAAAAAATTGCAAGTGATGCAATTCTACTTATCAATGAAAAGGCGCATACCTCCGGACTGACCAAAAAAGTTGAGGAGTTTCTTGCGAAACATGCGCTGGAGAGTCAAAAATGAAATATACGAAACGTAGTGATGGAAGAAAATTTGATGAATGTCGACCAATGAAAGCTGAGGTTGGAGTTATCAAGAATGCAGTTGGTTCTGCACGATTCCAGATCGGAAAAACTATTGCGATTGCAGCAGTGTATGGTCCAAAAGACTTGTTTCCGAAGTTCCTTCAAAAACCTCATACTGCAGTACTGCGATGTAACTATAATATGATGGCATTTTCAGGATCTGGAGAACGAGTACGACCAGGTGCAAACAGACGTAGTAAAGAAATTAGCCTGGTTATAGAAAAGGCATTTGAGCCTGTTCTTGATTTAAGCGAATTTCCTAAAGCTGTTGTTGATGTCTATATTGAACTCATACAAACAGATGCAGGAACTAGATGTGCAGGAATATGCGCAGCATCCCTTGCACTTGCAGATGCAGGATTTGATATGAAAGATCTTGTGTGTGCAATATCTTGTGGTCTTGTTGGAGATCAAGTTGTTGTAGACCTGGATAAAACAGAAGAAGATTTTGAAGGCGGAGCAGTAGATATTCCTATTGCAATGCTTCCACGAACTGAAGAAATTACCCTTCTTCAACTTGATGGTGAGATCAGTAAAGAACAACTCCTCAAAGCAATTGAAGCTGGAAAAGAAGCTTGTAAAAAAATATATGAAGTACAAAAAGCAGCATTACGTGCAAAGTACACTGTGGAGGCAACACAATGATGATCTCAAGAGATTATATTGAATCTGTTATTGCAAAAAATGCACGAATGGATGGAAGGAAGTTTGATGAATATAGGCACATTGAAATTGAGTACGGCATCTCTTCTAAATCTGCAGAAGGTTCTGCACGAGTAAAGATTGGAGATACAGAAGTTGTTGCTGGTGTCAAAATGGAATTAGGAACTCCTTTCTCTGATAAACCCGGTGAAGGGTCTATTATGGTGAATGTTGAGTTATTGCCATTGTCTTCTCCACTCTTTGAATCAGGACCTCCAAGTATTGATGCTATTGAGCTCTCTCGAGTAACTGATAGAGGTATAAGAGAAAGTAAATCATTAGACTTTAAGAAACTCTGTGTGAAGGAAGGAGAAAAAGTTTGGCTCCTCTTTATTGATATTTATCCTATCAATGCAGCTGGAAATCTTTTTGATGCCTGTGCACTTGCGGCAATTGCGGCAATTAGAGATGCAACATTTCCCAAACTTGATGAGAATATGAAGATCGATTACTCCCAAAAGACCAAGACAAAAGTACCTCTGATAAAGCTCCCTATCTCTTGTACCGTGTGGAGAGTAAACAATGAACTTCTTGTTGATCTGACTATTGAAGAAGAACTTGCTTCTAATGCACGATTGAGCGTTGTCTTTACAGAAGAAGGGAAGATCTGCGCAATGCAAAAAGGTGGAGATTCTCCTTTTAGCTCAGAAGAAATTAGTAATGTCCTTGATATTGCAGAGAAGAAAACGCAAGAACTTAGGAGGCACTTCAAATGAAAGAAGAGTTTACAAAGTATGAACGGGCAAGAATTATTGGAGCACGAGCTTTGCAAATAGCAATGGGAGCACCTATCTTACTGAAAATGAAAAAAGAAGATTTTGAGAGGATGAAGTACAACCCAATTAATATTGCAAGAAAAGAGTTTGAAGAGGGAATTCTTCCTCTGAGTGTGAAAAGACCTTTCCCTGAAAAGTCTAAAAAATAATTTTTTTATTTTTTCTTTATTTTTTGTATTTGTTTTTTAATGTCTACGAGACTTTTTAATTTGTCTAGATGTGAAGGAAAATTCGTTGATGTTGACCCCCAGCTATTAAAATAAGAAATATACCTTGGGTCCTCTCGCAAAGAAGCTTTTTTTGTTTCATCCCCATACCCCAAAGTAATAATCACTTCTGGATCCATATCCTCTGGAATACCTAAAATTCTTTGTACTGCTTCATTATCAAAGGCACCTACCCAACAAGAAGAAAGGCCTTTATCATATGCAGCAAGCATAACCCCAAAACTGATTACTGCACAATTTTGTATACTGTACATTTTTCCGAGTTTTCCATAGTGTGCTTCTACATCTTTATGATCATTGCATACAATAAGGTATACAGGTGCTTCGAGCATCCACCCTTGTTCTAAAGCAGCATCTGCGATTTGTTGTCTCTTGGCTTGTTCTGTGACAATGATGAAACGCCAATTTTGTACATTTCCAGAAGAGGGAGCAAAGCCTGCAAGATCAATTATTTCTCCAATAAGATCTAAAGAAACTTCTTTATCCTTGTATCTTCGCACTGCACGACGACCAAGGTAGACATTCTTAAATTCCATTAGATATTTTTATAGGTAGAAAGTTTAAAAGGCTTACGCTGCCGTTTTTTTGGGAATAGCACCTGCAGCAGCGAGTTCTGCAAGCTTTACAAGACTTGCACGTATGAACCCTTCTTGCTGTTCTAATAAGGGAGTTACTTGCCCAGTAATATTCTCTAAAGGCTGAAGCAATGCTGTATGATCTGTAATCAAAGACTTTGCTTCTTCATTCAAGGCAAGAAGTTGTTGCATTCCTTGTTCTACTCTTTGTTGATTCTCCATGAGATGAGGAAGCTCTGGAAGAATAGGCTCTTTTTTCATTGTTGCACGGCTATCCTCTAGAATTATCCGAATTACCTTTACTACTCTTCTTCTATTCTCTGTAATAGCTTGTAACTGCCTTGCAAGATCAATATCCCTTGCTTCTATATCCTGTATTTGTGTTTCAAAGAGTTTTACTTGCTCACAAATTGCTGCAATTTTTGAATAGTTGGGATCTCCTTGTGTATACCTTTCAATTTCTCTTTGTATGTCTAAAGAACGGCGTTCTATATCTCGTTCTGCACGGAAAACCGTTTTTAAATCATCTGTAATCGTTCTTATATTTTTTCTATCGGCACCATAGTTTGTTTCTAAATCCTTAAAAAGATTTCTATCCTGGTCTAAAAGATCTTCTTGTTCTTTGAGTAACGCTTTGAGTGCATCTACTTTTTCTTGACCCAAATTTTGTGTGCTGCCTGCTTCACTGAGAATTCTTCCTACTTGTTGATTTACCTGTTCACTTCTCTGTGTGAGAGCCTGGGCCTGACCTTCTTCTGCGTATTCTCTTCTCTCTCGTTCTCCTCCCTTTCTTTCTCTATTCCAGGAATCAACCCAATTATTCATTGCAAGGTCTGCAGATTTTCCCATACCTTTTACACCAAAACCGAATAGTCTAAGGATAGGAGCAATAATTATTTTGTATATAATCCCAAGAATAAAGATTGCTACAAGAACAACAACAAAAGCTAGTACACCACCGCCTAGGAAATCCAAACCAAACATAGGAATATTTATATAAATTGAACTTATTAATCTTTCCATGCAATACAAGACACTAGCTGAACTGTATGTTCAACTTGAAAAAACATCTAAACGTCTTGAAAAAACCTTCCTTCTTTCAGAGTTTTTGAAGCAATGTTCTGAGCAAGATCTCAAACAGGTTGTGTACCTTATTCAGGGCAGAGTCTTTGCACAGGCAGAAGATAAAAAGCTTGGGATGAGCTCTCAGCTTCTTGTGAAAGTTATTGCACATGCAACAGGAGAAAACAAAGAAACTGTTGAGGACATGTGGAAAAAAGAAGGTGACCTTGGTCTTGCTGCAGAGAAACTGATTACAAAAAAGAAGCAAAGCACCCTCTTTGGAAAAGCACTTACCGTTGCAAAAGTCATAGATAATATTAGTAAACTTGCAGAAATGGAAGGGGATGGAACAGTTCAAAGAAAAGTTGCACTGATTGGAGAACTTCTCAGTAGTGCATCACCACTAGAAGCAAGATATATTATTCGCACTGTTGCTGAAGAGTTACGAGCGGGTGTAGGGGATAGTGGTTTACGTGATGCCCTTGTATGGACTTTCTATCCTAGAATTATCGGAATCTTTTATCAATGTGAAACATGTAAAACACTTAATCCTGCTGGAGAAAAATGTCTTGTGTGTGGAAAAAATATTGAAGGAAAGTTCTCTGAGGAGATAAAGAAAAAGTTTCCTAAAGAAGTCCTTATTCCTAAGGATGAAAAAGAAGGAAGGGATTTGTATAACTCTTTCATTGAAGAAGTTCAAGGTGCATTTAATGTGAGTAATGATTTTGGTGTCCTTGCGCAGCTGTTGAAAGAACATGGGCCTCAGGGATTGAAGCATACCCTCCTTACTGTAGGTAAACCTATCAAAGCTATGTTGTACCCCAAAGTAAAAGATATTACTGAAGGTTTTGAAGTTGTTGGAAAACCAGCAATGATTGAACCTAAACTGGATGGCTTTCGTGTGCAGATTCATAGAAACAAAGAAACAGTAAAATTGTTTACCCGAAATTTAGAGGATGTTAGCGTGCAATTTCC
>SICW01000008.1 GCA_009691355.1 Candidatus Woesearchaeota archaeon | reverse complement strand
AGTAAATCTTTCATCTGTAATTCTTGTATCATCTCTTCTGCATCTTCTAAGGTAATGGGGCACACACGAAAAGAAACATCCTTAAGCAGTTCAGTATAAATTCCCCCAATACCAAAAACCAGCACATGCCCAAAGCTAACATCCTTTTTTAATCCTATAATCACAGAGGTTCCTTCAATATATTCCTGAATAAGAATTCCTTTTAAGCGCAGTTTATTCTTATGAACAATATCAAGTAAGGATTGATACTGCTCACGAAGCTCTTCAAAGTTTTTGACAAAGCGCACTCCTTTAATATCTGACTTGTGCAATGCGTCTGGAGAAATGATCTTTAAAACAGCAGGAAAGCTTAGTTTTTTTACTGCTTGTAATGCATCATCAAAAGAATCTGTAAGCAAGTGTTTTGCAACCGGAATGTATGCACGAAGAAAGTCTTCTGTAGTATCTTCTGTGTACACCCCTTTTTGCATAGACATACTCTAGGCAAAAACATTTATAAAGCTTCCTTCCTAAGAATACAATAGAGGTGTCCATGCAGAATTTTTTTACTCCGAAATCTATTGCGGTCATTGGTGTATCGAAAGAGCCTAATAAGGTGGGCCATATTATTTTCAAAAACCTCTATCACAAATTTAAAACTTTTCCTATTAATCCCAAAGAAAAACAAATTCTTGGGGAAAAAGTATACTCTTCTCTAAAGGAGATCCCCCATGTTGATCTTGCAATAATAGCCATCCCTGTAGGAGGGGTAATACAAGCAGTTCATGAGTGCGGAAAAAAAGGTATAAAACATCTTATCATTATCTCTTCAGGATTTAAAGAAATTGGTAATATTCATTTAGAGTATGAGCTTGCAAAGGCTTTGCATCAACATGGCATCAAATGTGTTGGCCCTAATTGCCTGGGTGTCTTTGATGCACATTCTGGTCTGGACTCTTTATTCCTACCTCCAAAAAAACTCACCCGTCCAAAACCAGGAGGCATTTCATTTATTTCTCAATCAGGTGCAATAGGATCAGCAGTCTTAGACCTGCTTGCAGAAGAAGCCTGTGGCTTTGCAAAGTTCATTAGTTACGGAAATGGTACAAATCTTTCCGAAACTGACTTTTTAGAATATTTAGAAAAAGATCCACAAACAAAAATTATCTGTATGTACGTAGAAGGAATTCAGAATGGAAAGAGGTTTATCGAAGTTGCAAAAAAATCAAAAAAACCTATTATCATCATAAAAGGAGGGAAGTCCGAAAAGGGAGCACATGCAACACTTTCTCATACAGGCTCTCTTGCAGGTTCTTATGATATTTACAAGGGTGCCTTCAAACAAGCAGGAGTCATTACTGCAGATTCTTTGCAGGAAGTATTTCACATTGCAAAACTATTTGTAACTCTTCCCAAACCCAAAGGAAAAAGAGTACAAATTATTACTAATGGTGGTGGGTACGGAATCATGGCAACGGATGAGCTTGAACTTCAAGGTCTTCCTCTTGCAGAGATGACCTCCAAGACAAGAAATTTTCTAAAGCATCATGTTCCAAAGATTGTCATTATTTCAAATCCTATGGATCTTGTTGGTGATGCAACAAATGAACGCTATGGCTTGGCATTAAAAATGTGTGTAGATGATAAAAATATTGACCTTATTTTTTTACTGATACTTCACCAGACCCCTCTCATTGATGAAAATATTATTGATGTAGTGAAAGCTCACAAAGGAAAAAAACCAATTATTATCCTTTCTGTTGGTGGAAAACAAACACAGATCTTATCAAGAAAATTTGAGTCTTTACATCTCCCCGTATTTGCATTCCCCAGAGATGCTGTTTCTGCAGTAAAGAAATGGGCTGAATGGTATTCCTAGAGAAAGAAGCAATTAGAATCTCGTAGATTTACCAGTTAAAGGTTCTTCAGTCTTAAACCCGCATTTTTTACAATATCGAGTCACATACATTCCATCAGGGAATTTTTGTTGGCCATCATGAAGAGGACCTTTACATTCTGGGCAATGGGTAAGCATAGTTCTAAGAATGTTTAGCCGTTTATATTTTTTTGTATAAACTGACTTATAAAGTCTCAATTTTTTTCAAAATCTATGGTTATACATGCAGTTGTAACAGACTTTGATAATACGATCACAGAAGAACGTGGTCTCGAGCCTTTTTTTGAAGCATATGCAGGAGAATTTTGTAAAGTAATGAATCTACAAAGAGGGGATTATGAGACTGCTCTAGAAGAAGTGAAAAGAGATATAGGAGAGCAACCTTTGAGATATGGCTGGAGATCAAATGGTTTTTTCTCAGCTCCTGTACAAGGAGATCCTATTGGAACAAACACCGTTGCACATATCGAAATATTAGAAAGAATAAGGAGGGGAGAAATACAAGGAATTTCAGTTCATGTTCCTAAAAGTGAATCAGAAGTTTTAGAAATAAAAGAGAAATGCTATTTACATGCATACCCTCAGAGGGAGACTTTTTTTCGTGAAGGTGCTGGGGAGTATCTCAATACTTTAGAGAAATTATTTCCAGGAAGAGTTGCAATCGTTTCCAATTCACGGGATACATCAATTAGAAGGAAACTAGAAAAGATCCCAGGTTTAGTAACAAGTCCTCGTATAATTGGCTTAGCACAAAAGATGCTTGTACATTCTAAAAGAGGTCAGTTTCAGCCGCAAGGTTTTCCGACATCAGTAAATCCAGACCGACCAGAGTATCTCCGTTTACTAAGAGAGTTTCATTCGAATCTTTCAGAGCTAGTAGTAGTAGGAGATAATTTTTACTTAGATCTAAGTGCAATCCTACACTCTGGTGGATATGGCATCTTATTAGACACCGAAGTAACGCAAGGATATGAAATCCCTTTCTTGCAGCAACATCCTCGGGGACATTTTGCAAGGGGCTATGATGCAGTTATAGAATTTTTAAGATCCAATTGTGCATAGTCTACTTCTTCTTAAAATGCATAATCATTTCTAAAAGCAATTTCGTAGCAAGATGTGCAGTTCTATAATCCTGATCAAAAGCAGGGCTAAGCTCAACAATATCCATTCCCACAACATCCAACTCTCCGACCATTCTATTCAACAGTGGCAAAACCTGCTGCATGTGTAAACCTCCTGGTACAGGTGCAGAAACACCAGGAGCATATGCTGGGTCAAAAACATTCAAGTCAAGAGATATATATACTTGTCCTTGAACCTTTTTTTTTATTTGTTCCCATACCCAAGAACTATCATGGCGAAAAAATTCTTCTGCAGATATACTCAGTAGACAGGTTTTCGTAATTTTTTTTTCTTCAATTTCTGATTCACGCACACCTAATTGTATGCAGGTCCCTAAAGAAATTTCTTGTTCTGTAAGCACCGATCCATAGTACCCTTGAAGTGTAGGAAGAATACCCGGGTGAGCATCAAAATAAATAATCGTGGCATCTGGAAATTGTTTGATTGCTTCTAGAGTGACACCATGATCTCCGCCAAGGATAAGCGGAATTTTTCCTTTGAGAACTTCAATGACTTTTCCTAATTTTTTCTTTTCAACGTCTCCATAATCATGAATCTTTTGAAGAATTTTTGGTGGTACCGCTTCTGAGGTAAACCTTCCCTTCCTTTTGAAAACACAACGCTCATATGCAATCTTTCGTATAGTCTCTGGTCCCCTTTTAGAACTCGTTCTAGGACTTGTATTCTGTGACTCATCAGGCACTCCAATAAGCACAAAGTCCGCTTCTTGCAAAGGAGCAGTTGCATAGACAAATTTCATAAGAAGAGAAGAGAAAAAATGCTTTAACTACTTTTTGTTCGTGCAGAACCACCTTTCTTATAGACACGAAAGGCTCTTTTGAGCTTTCCTTCTTTCTTACTCTTTCTTTGACTATCAGAAGTGTATGCTCCCATTACTTTGTAAACTCCTTCATTGCCTCTGTACTTGTTTTTTTAAGAGTAAAATCAATCCCCTCAGAAAGGGGGCTTTCTTTATCTACAGCAGCATATGTATAGCTATTCTGGTCATAAGAAAAGGAAGAAGGGTTTTGTATAAAAGAGCATCCAGTAAGAAATAAACTCAGAAAGAGAAGGAAAATATTTTTTGAAAACATAAGTAAGATATAAGAAATAACTTTAAATACGTTTACCTTCCAAATTCTGGGATATCATCTGGGTCCCTTCCGCCTTCAAGTTCATCCTGAATAAATTGTGAACGTTGATCTCCAATAGGTTCTTCTTCTTCTAGATAAGGGTCATCGTATCTTGCTTCTCTTTCTATTCTCGGAGGTGGTATCATAAACTCAGCACGAATAATTTCTCTTCTAACTTCAGGTCCGCTCAATGCAAAAGAATCTTTGTAGCTTCCAAGCACTGTAGGATCCATAACCGTAAGAAGTTCTCTCTGTTTTGGAATCCAGTCTGGCACTCTATCGGATTGACTATAATCTGCAACAACACCCGACTGAAATTGAACAACTTCTATACGACTATCCTTATTCTTATAATAATTAATTGATCCTAATTCTTGTAGGGTTCTTTCTAAGCCTTTCAGTTTGATTCTTTGTGCTCTTTCCTGCCTATCACCTTGTCTGGAAGGTTTAAAGATACCTTCATCCCATATGTAAAAAATACTATCATCAAACACAGAAACACATGCAATATTTCGTGAAGACATGTATCTCATCAAAGAAGAAAACTGGTCTTGCTTTGGTCTATATCCTTCATCTGCATGTACAGTAACAAGATATCTCTGTCCATCATCTTTCCATAAAGAAAGAAAACGTGCAGACTCGGGGCTATTATAACTCTCTAAAGGAGTTCTACCTACTTCAATGCGAGAAAAAGTATTTGACGCAGTAAATCCTGCATGCAAGTAGTCTTTAATCAACTCCCGTTGTCGTGCACTCATTCTTCTTCTTCGTCATCATCATCAGATTCAAGTTCATCCCAAAGTGCTTGTTCAGCATCTTCGTATTCTTGTTCTGTAATGATTTTTTTCTTAATCAGAAGGTCTATAAGTGCATCAACTTTATTATATGCTGCAACAGCAATCTCTTCAGTATCTAAGTGTTCTTTTTGGTCGTTCATCGTAACAATCCTCCAAAGAGAGAAATCTAATGTTTCTTTAAAAATCTTTCGAACCTATCCATTGCATGTTCAATTGTGTGAAATTCTGTAGCATAGCTCAAACGAACGTATCCTTCTCCAGCACTACCAAACTCTGTTCCAGGAACAACTGCAACTTTAGCTTCCTTCAATAATGCGTTTGTAAAAGCAAGACTTTTCATTTTTGTAGAAGTAATGTTAGTAAAAGCATAAAACGCCCCTTCTGGTACAGGAGTATGCAATCCCATTCCATTGAGTCTTTTCACAAGGAACATTCTTCTTCGGTCATATTCTCTTCTCATATTTTCAATATATTTTGGATGCATCTGAAGGGCTTTCAATCCTAAGAGCTGAGAAATATGTGGGGCACACAAGCTCATGTAATGCACTGATTTTTGTAACGCATCAATTTCTTTTTGTGGTCCAGCAACATATCCCAAACGAAAACCACACAACGCATATGATTTAGAAAATGTATGAAAAGTAAACGCATAGTTGTGCATGCCATTCAAACTTCCAATAGAGACATGTTTCTTCCCATCATAAATCAGTTTTTCATAGGCTTCATCAGAAAATATATACAGGTCTTTATCTACAGCGATATCTGCAACTTCTTCTAAGATTTTTTTACTGAGAACTGTTCCTGTAGGATTAGAAGGAGTATTCAGAAGAATAACTCTCGTCTTTCGTGTAATTGCTTTCTTAATGAGATCAGGATTCAACGCAAAGTTTTCTTCTTCTTTCAATGTGACGTACGCAGGAACGCCATTCACCAGTTCAATTGCTGGAATATAGCCTAGGTATCCAGGGTTGGAAAGAATGACTTCCTCTGTAGGATCTAAAGTCGCTAAAAAACCCGCAAACAATGCTTGTTGGGAGCCTGCAGTCACAAGGATATTTTCGGCATGTGTTTTTATGTTGTTTTCTTTTCGTAGTTTTTGTGCAAGTGCTTCTCGTAATGCAGGCATTCCTTGACCAGAAGTATAGTGACTTAGTTTATTTTGTTTATGCTGACGAACAATTTTCTTTAGTTCTTGTGCAAGTGGCCTTGGCATATCAAAATCGGGTTCACCTATGCTCAAAGAAAGTGTTTCTTTACTTTCAGAAGCAATTTTAGTAAGTTTTTCAATAATTGTACGTGGAAGAAACCTTTCTCGTTCAGAAACCTCTTTCATGATACTCTTGAGACTAGAGAGCTTAAAATAGTTTTTGGAAAATGAGAGAAAATAAAAGACTTAAAAAACACGAACAAATATCAGGACATTACAGTATAATCCAAATCCACAAAGCTTTATAAGTTTAAGAGCCTTATATAACTATGCAAAATCTCAACAAACTTCTTGTTGACGTATTCAATCCCAAGAAAGGGGAGAATATTATTCTTCTTAATGATTTTCCTTCAAAAGAAAAACATATTGACCTTGAGTATATCCAAAGAAGAGAGATGGCAATAGAGTGGCACAAGGCCTTTGAAGAGCTTGCAAAAACGTTGCAGTGTACAGTAGAGCCAATTATTTTCTATGAGCCTACAAATGGCGATGGGGCACCTTTACCTGTACAAGGATTACAGAAGAATAAAAAAATAGAACTAGATAAAAAAATAAGATCTCTAAGTAAGAAAGATATTGTCCTTGCAATAAATCGTTTTTCAGCAACAGGTCCTTTAGAAACTGTTTTGAAAAAACAACAATTCCGTTGTGCAAGCATGCCTGGAGTAAGTGCAAACATGTCTGCCTTGTATGCCGATTACAGTCTTGTTGCAAAAAAAGTGAAAGTTTTGCAGAAAAAACTCACGGAAGCAGATGCAGCAATAGTAACCTTTTCTACGGGCCATGAAATGTTTTTTGATCTTAGAGAAAGAAAAGCTCTTGCAGATGATGGCCAGTGTACGAAACCTGGCCAAGCAATTAATTTTCCCTCAGGCGAAGCCTTCATTGCAGTCTATGACCTTGCAGGTTCAAAAACTCAAGGGTTTATTCCTGTGTATTATGAAAATCATTTTCTCGTATACGAAGTAAAAGAAAATAAAATTATTGATGTGATTACAGATTCTCCTCAATCAAGGGAGATGCAAAAATATTTTCAAGAAGATCCTGCTCGTGCAAATATTGCGGAGCTTGGTCTAGGTTGTAATGATAAAGCCGTATTCATAAATAATGTCCTGCAAGATGAAAAAATCGAAGGCATGCATTGGGCCTACGGGTATAATGATTACATGGGTGGAACAGTTGGGGTAAAAGATTTCAAGGATCCACTTCATGCAGTGCATGTAGATGTTATCTATACTAAGGGAGCAAAGGTAAAAGTAAAACGGATGAAACTGTTCTATCCTCCAGGAAAAGAAGAGATCATCATGGAGAACTCTCGCTATTCTTTTAACGTACAAAAAGAGTTTGAGAAAAACTAAAAATCTTCTTCTTCGTCACTCTGTTCTTCTTCACTGCCAAATCCTTCGTCATCAGCCATGCGTTTTTTTGCTTTAATTTTCTCGATTGTTATGCATTCCACTGGGCAAATAGCAGCAGCTTCAGCATTGCTTGCGTATTCTTCTTCAGAAATCTCTGTCTTTTTTGGTTTGGCTTTGAATTCGCCATTCTTCTCAACAAGCTCCCAGTTTTCTGGGCAAACGGAAGTGCAGGCACCACTGCCAATGCATGTTTTTCTATCGAAAGTAATCTTATATTTAGCCATAATATTTATAGTTCAACTTCTATTTTTAAAGCTTTCTAAGCGCAATGTAAAGCCAAAAAATCGACCCTAAACCCCAAAGTAAACCTTAATAAACCATTTAGGAGAACCAAAAGCTATGTCCGAAGAAGAGATCCTCTTACCAGAACTAATGGAAAAAGCGGAAGGGATATACAAAGAAAATTTCCCCTTAGAAACAAGCTTTGAACGTGCTATATTTTATAGCTGGGGCTGTAATATTGGCGATTGTGCATTTTGTTATATGAGCGCTCAACCCAAAGAAAAAGATCCAAAAGAAACAAAGCGTTCAAAGGAATCTATTCTTGCAGAGCTTGTTCTTGCCAGAAATCTTGGCTGGGATATTGGTTTTATCACTGGGGGAGTGGGGATATATAATCCAGATGAGTTTGAAGAAATGTTAAAACTTATTCATACTGCTTTTAAGGAAAAAGTTTGGATTTCTTTAGGCGCAATTCCAAGACCAATACTTGAGAGATACAAGCCCTATATTCGTGGCATTGTTGGATCTACCGAAACAATTAATCCTCAGTTGCATAAAATCATTTGTCCTTCAAAGCCTTTAGAGCCCTATCAAAAAATGTTTCAGGAAGCAAAAAGTTTAGGAATAGCTCGGGCAATGACTATGATTCTAGGAATGGGAGAAACAAAAGAAGATCTTCTGTACTTGAAGGATTTTATAGAAAAGTATGAAATAAACAAAATTCACATTTACTCATTAAAACCAAGAAAGGGGACGCCTCTAGAACGAGGAAAAATTCCTTCCAAAGAAGAACAAGCTTGGTGGATAGCACAGCTTCGTATCCATTTTCCCAAATTAGATATTCAATGTGGTGTATGGTACGATCGTCTTGACCGTCTTTCTTTTTTACTGCATGCAGGGGCAAATAATGTTTCTAATTTCCAAGCAACAAAACTTTTTGGAACAAAATATGCCGAAGAATTAGAACGAGAGGTACATCAAGCAGGTAGAGTTTTCAAAGGGACACTTACAAAACTTCCTTCGATTGATTGGGATGCCGAGGTAGATGTTTTAGATCTTGATCCAAAATTAAAAGAAAAAATAAAAAATAAATTAAACAATGAGTATCTAAAAAGAATCCGAAAAAATAAAGAAGTAAACCTTTTAGAGCTTAGTTCTTAGGAAGAAGTTAGTTTTTAAAGTATTTTACTTCCCTTTTATCCTGAATAATTGTTTCTGTAATAACAGATTGATTATCCTCAGTTACATACATATAGAAGGTATAACACGAACAACTGGTTAACAAAAATCTCTTTTTCTTAAGAAAAATTGATACAAATGTTTAAATATCCCTCCGGGTTAACAACTCTTTAGAAAAGATATGCTCTCCCCATTCCTCAAAAAGTTGTTATTTGTACGCCAGTTTTTTATGACTGATGGAAAGATTGAAGTGCTTGGTGAAAAACAGGTTATGCTTCCTTTCTCTGCAGTGATGAGTCTTCAAAATTCCGCTTCATTTGATGCAGTAAGTATAGAAATGAAAAAGGTCATGGGTTCTTATGGGAAAAAAATGGGTTCTTCCAGTGGTGGTATGGTCAAATGTGTACAGGATATCTATGAAACAACTGGTCTGGGAAAGATGGAAATTATTAAGCTAGATGCAGATAAAAAAGAAACAGTTTTAAGGTTAGTGAATATTTCATTTACAGATACAACCCTCGTTGAAGGGGTGTTATGTGGGCTATTTTCCTTTTTGTTTAATAAAGATTTAGAAAGGAAAAACATAACAGTAACAAAAAAAGCTACATTCGTGGATATAGCGATCAAATGAGGTGAAAAAATGGGAAAAGGTCTTATAACAACAGGATTGGGATTCTCCAAAGAGGATGATTCCTATAAAGCTGCAAAGGAAGCTGCAACAACAGCATTGAAAGAGCTGAAAGGAAAAGCTCCAAAGTTATCTTTAGTTTTTTATGCTGGGAAAAAATACAAAGCTGAGCAAATAAATAAAGCCCTTATGGAAGTATTCAAAGGGACAGAGTTTATTGGTGGCTCAACCGATGCAGTCATTTACAGGGACAGTATTTTTGCAGAGGGTATTGTTATTGCTTCTTTGTCCTCCGACTATTTACACTTTGGAGTAGCTTCTGTAGATAATGTTTCTAAAAATCCAAAGAAAATAGCTATGGAAACTATTGAAAGTGCAGTACAAAAAATTCAATTGGATAAGTATATTGACTCTTATATGGCTTTTTCTAGAGTAAAGAAAGGAAATCTTACCGAGCTTATTCGTATTCCTTCGTTCTTTGTGTTTGCATTAACAAGAGGGTATCAACCAACAAAAATGGGGAATGAAGATCTCATTATTGATGGTATCGGACAAAAGATTGGATATTACATCCCAATATTTGGCGGAAGTTTAGGCGCAGATATGGACAATGTGTTTAACAACACTCCCTACGAAATTATTTCTTTCCACTCCGGAAAAATAATGAAAGACGGTCTCGTCCTTGCATTTGCATGCACTGGTTTGTCCTACGCAAATTCTATTGCACACGGAGCACAACCAAAAAACAACCTTGGATATATCTCAGAAGTAACAGAAGGTGGTTTTGTTGTAGCAAAGATTTCTGGAAAACCTATTCTCGACTGGTATGCAGAAAACTTAAAGATTACCAAACAAGAATTTACAAAGAAACTTCTTTTTTACACGCAAAAATATCCTTTAGGTTTCCCTGATGGCTATGGAAACATTGTCATGCGTGCTGGTGGTGTACCTCACCCTAAAGGCCTAGCATACATTGCTCCTTTGAAAGAGAACACACCCATCTATATCATGAATGTAGAGGATAATCAACAATTATTACAGTCAAACAAGGAGTTACTTGCAGATATAGATCAACATCTTAATGGAAAAATGACCCCTGCAATGAGCTTTGTAGTATCTTGTTCTTCAAGGAGAAGAATTTTAGATCCTGTAAGTTCAAAGAAGGAATTAACTGAACTCAACAAACTTTCAGAAACACCCATTTTTGGCTTCTGTAGCTTTGGTGAAATTGGTTCAAAACCCGCAGAGACATGTCACTTCCATCATTTATGCACAGATGTGTTCAATATCTATAATAAACTATTATCGAAATGAGTAATGATGGTGCATACATGGGTGAAGAACTAAGGGATTTCCTAAGAACTGTAGATGCGTCTAATCTAGATGCTCTAGATATTCCAGTACATCTTGCAGGAAGTGAAGAATGGAATACAATGGATGCAACAGAGCGCAGTCCTATACTTGGTGGAATGCTAAGAAACCTTGTAGAAAGAACAAAAAGACATGTCCCTTTCTATAGGAAAAATTGGACTAATGCACCTCCTCCAGGGATGATTTTAGATATAGATGACTTATCTGCCTTGCCTTTGGTTTCAAAAGATTCTGTTCCAGGAACAGGCAGTCTGGAAAAAAATGGAATTCTAGGTTTTAGGGCCGCTCTTTTAGCAGATCCAAATCTTCTCGTGCCTGACAATTTAGAAGAACTCATTAGAAGACAAGAAGCTGCAAACCCTGGTCATCGAGCAATTGTAAACAGATATGGGGGAAGAAAAATATTGGAGTTTAGTTCTGGAGGAAGTCAGGGAAGAGGCACAATAACTCGTCTAAGTTATTTAGCCGTTGAAATGGAAGCCTATGCCTTAGTAAGGGCATTGAGAATGAATGGATTGCAGAGCGGGCAATCTATTGCCTGTTTTTATAATGACACACATAAGGGTGGTCTTCAACTAGAAAGAGCAGCTCAAATTATGGAAATGCCTTTTTATTCGAAAAGAAAAATATTTGAGGATTTAGTTATTGATTCTCCATATGCAAAGAGTGTTCTTGGCTTTCAAAGACTTATGGCAGAGGGGGAAAGTGAATTAGCTAATGAAAGGCATGGTGCAGAAGTTCGTAAAGGGATAAGAGAATATATTAAATCAAAGAGAATACAAGTTGTAGAATCTGTACAACCTCCAACTGGATATCTTGCAAATAATCAAAAAGGAAGTGCGCTTGCTTTTATGACTCTCTATGAAGGAGATCCCAGTGCATTTGATTCTGTAGAACATGTTTTTTTAACGGGGTTTTCTGTTCCTAAAACAGCATATGAAACATTGAGAGAGAGAGGAATAGCTGTATCAACAACATGGGGTTCTTCAGAAGCAATGGCACTAGGAACACATGCTATATTAGCAGGTGATGATGTAAATAATCTTATAGCCACACCATTTCCAACGGTGGGTGGTGTTTTCTGGTATAGAGAAAGAGATGGTGTTCAAAGACTGGTTCCTGCACCTAAAGGAGATGAAGGAATTTTAGTCGTAACAAGTCTTATTGGTGCTGGGTCAACATACATACAATATAGAATAGGAGATAAAGCAATATGTGCAGAGGGAGGCTATAGAGCAATTGAAAGAAGTAATATTAATGATATAGCTGGTTCTTGTGCATCTGATGCACTGGGTGTATAAATGGTAATATCACATAGGATAAATGGAAAAGATGTTATTAGTAAAACCTTCCAATTAGAAAATCCTTTTGATCCGAATTGTTCTATAAAATTACCCAGATATACGGAAGGGGATAGAACAGGTGTGTTTGCATGTTCAGCAAGGTATCTTTCTTCAAGAACGAGAAAAGATCTATTAAATCGCTTAGCAAGATTTGTGCCTTCTGGAGAAGCGATAGAGCTTGCTTCTACTTTTACAGGTATGCCTATAGCTATTATAAGAGAAAGAATTACTGAAGGAAGAGCTTTAGCAAAGTCTTTTACAGGTTTAGTTTCAAGAGGTACGCCTGCAGGAAAAACTTTTTTTGCAGCAATCCCTTCTAATGATGCACGAGAGCCATATTTTTTTGTTGCAAATGCATTAGTTTCTAATGCTCAAGGAATTTTAAAACCCAGTAGAAGAGAACCTGCAATAACTCTAGAGATGGTTCGTTATCTGGAAGAGTGGGGTCTTCCTTCTGGATATCTTAATGTGGTACACGGGGATTCTTCTAATCCAGAAGATAGAGCTTTACTGAAAAGGACCAGGAGTAGTAGAGATATTAGTATACTAATGGGGAATGCAAGATTTGAACAAGGAGGAGAAGTGGTATATAGTGCAGACCATACTCGCGCTATAATTATTGATCCAGAAAAGGCAATTCCTCATTTAAGAACTTCAGTGGAAAATCCATTATCCTGTCTTGCAGAACATAATTTTATGGTTGTAGGAAAAGGAGTATATGATACTGTAGTTGATTCTCTTACAGGTATATATCAAAATTTGAAAGATGGACCTCCTTCTATTTTAGAAACAAGAAAAGGGCGTATTGAAGCAGAGACCTTAGTTCAGCTTGCAACTATACTCAATCAAGGAATAGTTCATGATACAATGAGGGTTCATTATCCTTATCATTTGAGAGAAAGGACTCTTTCGTCAGAGGACATAGCTGGGGGCATGATTGTCCAACATTTTAGTAATGATCCAAAAGCCCCCCCAAATCCACTACTCACAACTTCACTTCCTGCATATGTTACGGGAGTACGATGTGTTGATTCTTTAGAACAAGCGATACAAGATTTAGAAGAAGCAAGGTGGAGATTGCCAACAAAGAGATCAATGGCAGTTGCAGTATATGGAGATCTACCCCCAGAGTTTGGTACAAGAGTAAAAGATTTAGCATATGAGGTTCATCATAATAAGTCCCCTTCAAGTGGAAGGGGTATAGTTCATCAGGGTATTGATTTACGTGAAGTATTAAGGAGAGGTGTACAATGAATACAAAACATATTTTTGTTTCTGCTCTGGATATTAGTGAACAACTTCCTTTTGCAGTAAAAGAAGGAAAAAATATTCAAGAGACAATGAAACAACAAGATCTAGCAAAAAAAGAACTCTTAAAGTTTATTTCTTTACTAGAAAAGAATTTCAAAGAGGAGATATCCTACCTTGGTGTTGATGTTATTGGAGAGAAAGCATATGAGCGATTCATGTTTAAAGGTTCTGGTTTTTTTGAAGTCATGGTAGAAGCTCCCGTTGCAATGATGGCCCATTTCCCTGAGAAAAAAAGAGCAGAAAAATTCTGTGAAGCAATGAAAAAGTCTTTAGACAAAGTTTTACCTAAGGGCCCTTCAAAAGAAATGTTCCTAGATTCTATTGAAGTCAAAGATGAGGATGATGAGTCTCTCACTGTGGATGATTGGCATAAAATAAAGAATATAAGGGTCTAAAGAAAAATATTACCCTAATATTTCCATACCTTTTTCATTAATGGTCATAGGTATAGGCCCTTTCGTATGTGCAGTTCGTCTCATTTTTAACACTCGAATAGCTCTATCTCCTTCTCCACCAATCCCAGAGTTATGCAAAGTAATAACAGTATCCGCAATGAACTCAATAATTCCATCTCTACTTAAGGAGCCACCACCAGAAGTGATATCTAAAGGCGCTTCTCCACTAATTTCTGCTGTAAGAAGAATAGTGCAATCCTGCTCCTTAAGGAATCGAGCAAGTTTATAGAACTCTTTTCGAATCCGATACGCATCATCTTTAAACATCATAGAAAAAATAGAGATAGAATCTATAACGACTCTTTTTACTTTGTATTTTTGGATTAACTCTTGCATTTTTGTCTGAAGGTTTGGTTCTTCTAATGGTTTACAAGATAAAAACACGCATTTCCCCTCTTTTTCTAGCTTCTCAAAATCCCAATTAAAGACTTTTGCGTCACCTATAAGATTATCAAACTCTTCTTCAAAAGAAACGAAAAGCCCATTCTCATTATTTTTAAGTATTCCTTCATAGAGGAATTGAAGCGAAAAAATAGTCTTTCCAGTACCTGGCCCTCCTGAGAGAAGGTTGACTGAATTCCTCACAAGACCTCCATCAATATGCTGGTCAAATCCTGGGATATAAGTTTTAATACGTTCTACCATTGTGCCTCCTAGTGGAAAAACTCCGAGCTTGGGTCATTCTTATAGACCTCCATGCCTTCTTTTGTAATCCTAAACGGAAAAGTTCCTTCTTTGTAGTCTGTTCCTCGCATTTTAATCACTTCTAAAAAACGTTTATTCATATTTAATTCTTTTTCATAGTTTCTTCGTAAAAGAAGGACTCCATCAACAACGAACTCTTCAAAACCATACCAGCTAAGCTTTTGTGAGATTTCTGGAATTTCACAAGTATAAAGAATAGTACAGCCCAACTGTTGGAGTTCATAGTTCAATTGCGCAAAGCAGTTTCTCTGTTCTGAAATATCATCAAAAAGTTGCAGAAACAAGTTAATCGAGTCAATAGCAACTCGTTTTGCTCCAAGTTCTATAACCACAGCTTTAATTTCTTGAATAACATCTTCAAAGTGTGCCTTTCTTTTATCTTTAAGCATACGAACATATGCAAGGTTTCCCCCGATAATTCTCAGTTTATTTTTCTTCTCATAGTGATCCCACATAATTCCCATCTCTTCAAGATCTGAAATAAGGTTCTGTTTATCTTGTTCTAAAGAAATATACACTGCAGTTTCTTTATTTTTCAAACCCTCCATAATAAAATGTGAGGCAAAAACAGTTTTTCCAGCACCACAATTTCCAGAGAGAAGAATTGACTTTCCTTCAGGAATTCCTCCCATAAGAATATCATCCACTCCTTTTACTCCAACGGCAATTTTATTCATTCAAGGATCCTCTTTTTTCTATGAATTTTAGTTATTCCCACAAATGCAAAACCAGTGACAAAACCAGCAATATGATATGCTGATTGTGTCAGGTCTTGTTGTGTATATAAGGTGTAACCTAGATTTAAAAAGATTATTATTCCAAAAATACCCAGAAAGAGATAACGGGGCATAACCTCTTGCTCTTTTAAAGAGAGCGCACCAAAGATACTATAAATCCCCAGGGAAGAACCTACAATAAGAAAATACGGAAAAATAACCCCACTAAAAAGTGCAATAAGAAGTCCAGAGCCAATAAAGACGAAAATAAATTCTTTGAGTTCAAGTTCTAGTTCATAAGAAAGAAGAACCACAATAAAGAGTGCAATAAGGTTTTCAAAAAGATGGGTAAAAGAAACATGTGCAAGAGGGTAGGTAAGAATTCTCCAGTATTCACCACTAAAGAATCTCTCTCCAGAGAATCCTAAAGAGGTAACCGCTCCAGGAAAAGTAACAAAAACCCCTATAAGTGTGAGAGTAAGTCCAATAAAAAAGAGAAAGAGATTTTTCATCTTAACCTTGAAGGATATGTTTTCTGAGTTTTCCTTTCTTATTTCGTATATAGAGAAAAAGCCAAAATCCTAAAAAAGATCCTCCAAATCCTGTTCCTAACAAGACCAGTTTACTCATTCTTTTCTCCGTGAGAGCATATAATGAGAGACTAAAAGCAGCAGCATTACAAGGCCAAATATGACCAGAACATTACTATCTAAACTAACTGCATCTGTGCTATAGAATTTTTCTTCTTCTTGTGCAAGAACAAAGTTCCCAGAGTTAATTTCTGCATCAAGAGTGTATGCTCCACTCAAAAGTTCAGAGTAAGTATAGGTGAAAATTTCATACTGATCCGGAAGGATAACCTCTGAGTCTGTGCTAAATGTTTCCACTTTTTCTTCGTTTTGGAAAACAGTTCCATCAAGAGTAGCATCAATAGGACTTTCACCTGTATTTTTGAAGTATGCAGATATCAGAATAAGGTTATCTTCCTGGACATCAACAGCAACAGAGAGAAGCTCTCCTTTTTGCTTTAAGCTTCCCTCAGGAACAACAGAAAAGCTTGTGCTTCTCGTTTGGTCACCAATAATCATGCGTGCGTAGTATTTTCCCTGTCCAAGATTTTGGGAAAAAGAAGCAACAAGAGACTTTTCTTCATACGCTAAAAATTTTGAGCTCAGAGTTTCTGTGCTAAGGATTGCACCTTTACTATCATAGATTTCAATCGTAATGTCTTCTTCTTTTCCTCTATTTCCATCATTGGAGAGTTCTACTTGATAGTAAACCTTCTCTTCATTTTCTTCAGTAGTATAAACGGTAAAAGAGTCAATGTCTATCGATCCAGTTTTTTCTTCTTGAGTAACTGTAATGGTTATAGGAATATAACTAATAATAGAATCCTGAATAATACTTCCATCTCCCCCAAGATCTTCAGAGAGTAAGGCAACCTTAGCTTCATACGTTCCTTCAGCTGTACCTTGAGGAACAGTAACATAGAAAGGGATTTCTGTTTCTACATCCGGAATAAAGGCATATTTCTCAGCTATAAAACTAATCCAAGAAGCAGCTTCACCAGTAGCAATAACTTTCCCATAGCTAAGAGTATCCGTAGTTACTTCTATCTGTAATTTGCCTTTTGTAGGCTCACCAGCAAGAACATCACTGAGTGTAGCAGAAGCTTCCCCATTTTTTTCACTAACTGTATACCCTGTAAAGCGAGGTACTAAAGACAGAAAAAGCATAGCTCCAATAACAAATATAAGTACTACCAGAATGTTCTTTTCACTCACCATCTTTCCGTCTATAATGGTGTATAAGAAGATATAAATGTTTCGGTAAGCAAGAGTAAAGGTGTTTCTCTAAGAACGAGATAAAAAAATGTTTCAGAGGCAGAAACGTTATAAATGAGCATTCCTTGGTTTAGCGTATGTATGAGATTATCAAAAAGAAGTTAGATAATATTCAAAAAAATGCTATTATCCTAGCAGTTGTCCCTCATCAGCATTATCAAGATGTCAATCTTTTTCTCCTAAAGTACTGGATGGATATCTCTAAAAGAAACGGCGTGTATATCAGTTTAAATCGACCA
>SICW01000007.1 GCA_009691355.1 Candidatus Woesearchaeota archaeon | reverse complement strand
CTATCAGCAGGCATCTTTCAATGTAAAAAATGCGATTCCAAATTTACTGGAAAAGCATACAAGGTAGGAGAATAAGACTATGGTTGAATACAAATGTTTCACCTGTGAAAAAGCTGTGAAAAGTGATTATGTAAAGAAGAAAATCCGTTGTCCATACTGTGGCAGTAAAATTCTTTACAAACAAAGATCCGTTCCTACAACATTGAAGGCAATTTAATATGGATTTTTCTAAAGAAACGCAAGAGAAGATTGCTCAACTACAACTTTTCGAGCAGAACATGCATTCTTTTGGAACACAAAAAAGAAGTATCCAATCACAAATGTTAGAGCTTGATAATGCTTTAAAAGAACTAGAAACCGCAAAAGGTGAAGTCTATAAGATTGTAGGTACCATAATGTTCCATTCTGAGAAAGAAGTACTTGGAAAAGACTTGAAAGAAAAGAAAGAGATGTTTGATCTTCGCATAAAAAGCCTTGAAAAGCAAGAAAAGGCTATCGAAGAAAAAGCAAAGAAATTACAAGCTGAAGTTATGGGCGAATTAGAAAAGCATATGGAGAAAGATGGAAGAGCTCATTGAAGAATTAATTATGATTCTTGAGGATGATAGTATCCCAAAAAATGTAAGAATAAAGATTGAAACTGCCATTGCTGCTTTGAAACAAGAAGATATAGAACTAAGTATCCGCGCAAACAAGGCCTTACAACAGCTGGATGACCTTTCTGATGATCCAAACATCCCTTCTTACATTAGACCCCAATTATGGAACATTCTCAGCCAACTAGAGACCAGATAATAGACATTCTAGAATATACCTACCACAACTGCTTCCCGACTATAGAAATATATTTAAACAACTTTCAAATATAACAGCTAATTAACGGGAGGATTCCAAAAAATGAAAGCAACCCTTTTACGAATCAAAGATAAAATTCTAGGGACAACGCAAGAAGAAGATGTGCCAGATGCGTTCGGCGAAGACTATTTAGAGATAGATAGTGAACAACAACCAGCAAAAAAAACGAAGGTGTTAGTAAAACCATTCATAATCAGAGAATTCCAAGATGTCAAATTAGTCTTAGATGCACTCCGTGACGGATATACTATTGCTTTAGTAAATATCAAACCTTTGAAAGATAAAGATCTTATCGAGCTCAAAAGAGTAGTAAACAAATTAAAGAAAACTACTGATGCTATTGATGGAGATATTGCTGGCTTTGGAGAAGACTGGTTGGTAGCAACACCAAACTTTGCTTCTGTAGATAGAAATACCACAAAAGCTGCGCCTGCAACATCTGTTGTAGAATAAATTCTTATTTTTTTTTATTTATTTTTTATGAGTAAAGTTTTTAAACTTCTAAAAAACCATTTTGATTATGGCAGATGCAATTAAAGGGGAAATATGTCCCGTATGTTTTGAAAAAAAGCTTGTACTGATGGAAGAAGAAATGGATATTCCTTTTTTTGGGAAAACATTTCTATTCTCTATGAAATGTGATGGTTGTGGCTTTCATAAGTCTGATATTGAAGCAGAAGAAATGAAAGATCCATGTAGATTAACCTTTACCATTGAAAAAGAAGCAGACATGAACGTACGAGTGGTCAAATCCTCTGAAGCAACAATAAAAGTGTCACAATTAAAGATGTCTGTAACTCCTGGTCCTGCATCAGAAGGCTATATTTCTAATATTGAAGGAATCCTCACACGCTTTGAAAAAGTAATTGAAGGTGAAAGGGATGCAAGTGAAGAAGATGACGTTAAAACAACTGCAAAAAACCTTCTCAAAAAAATAAGAAAAGTAAAATGGGGAGAAATGCCTTTAAAGATTGTTATTGAAGACCCCTCTGGAAACTCTGCAATCATTTCTGAACGAACAATTGTTGAAAAACTAAAAGCAGAAAAGAAAACAAAGAAAAAATAACGAAAAAAGAAAAAATCAAAGCTCTTCTTCAACATCCTCATCATTACTAAAATCTTCATCCTCATAATCGTCTAAGAAATCATCGTTACTCAAATCTTCATCTTCTTCAAGGTTATCAAGTTCTTCCAAATAAATCCCTCCGCATAAACATAAACTAAAAGTTTTGAAATCCGAGGTGATATAAAAAGATTTCGATCATACATTACTAGAAAAGAAAGATAAAAACAATTCTGATAACTACTCCAAAAGCCTTATATATCAGCTTTTGACTGAGAAATAAGCAAAAGGAGCATAAATCATGAGCCAACAACAACCCATTTACATTCTTCCAGAAAATACACAAAGATCATTTGGAAAAGACGCACAAAGGAATAATATTATGGCTGCAAGACTCGTTGCAGAAACCGTGCGTACTACTTTAGGTCCAAAAGGAATGGATAAAATGATTGTTGATTCAATCGGTGATATTACCATTACAAATGATGGAGTCACAATTCTCAAAGAAATGCAAATTGAACACCCTGCTGCAAAAATGATTGTCGAAGTTGCAAAAACACAAGACGAACAAGTAGGGGATGGAACAACTACTGCAGTAATCCTTGCTGGAGAACTTCTCAAAAATGCAGAAAGACTTCTCGATCAAAACATTCATCCAACTGTTATTACAAAAGGATACAACATGGCAAGTGAAAAAGCACTTCTTTTACTCAAGGCAATGGCAGAACAAGTATCTATACAAGACAAGGAAACCTTAAGGAAAATTGCAGTCACTTCCATGATCGGAAAAAGTGGTGCTGGAAAAGAAAAGTTAGCAACACTCCTCCTAGAAGCAATTCAAGAAGTAGCAGAGAATAATCAAATAGATATGGATGCAATTAAATTAGAAAAGAAAGTTGGAGGAGGTATTGAAGACTCTGAGCTCATTAAAGGAATTGTTTTAGATAAAGAACGTGTAAACTCTTCCATGCCTAGCAAGATAAGTAATGCAAGAGTCGCACTTATTGATGGCGCTTTAGAAATCAAATCCCCAGAAACAGATACAAAAATACAAATTTCAGATCCTTCACAGCTCCAAGGTTTCCTTGACCAAGAAGAGTCTATACTCAAAGGAATGGTTGAAAAAATAAAAGCTTCAGGAGCAAATGTTGTCTTTTGTCAAAAAGGAATTGATGATATTGCCCAATACTTCCTTGCAAAGTCTGGAATTTATGCTGCACGAAGAGTAAAAAAATCTGATATGGAAAAACTTGCAAAGGCAACAGGTGCAAAGATTGTAACAAAAGTCTCCGAACTTTCTTTTGTAGAATTAGGAGAAGCTGGAGAAGTAGAAGAATTAAAAGTGAATAATGAACAGCTCACCTATGTCAAAAATTGTAAAAATCCACGAGCAGTAACCATCCTTATTCGTGGTGGTACTGAGCATGTCGTAGCAGAGATTGAACGGGCAATGATTGATGCCTTAAGTTGTTTAGTTGCCGCAATTCAAGTAGGAAAAGTTGTTGGTGGTGCAGGAGCAACAGAAATTGAACTTGCAAAAGGTTTACGTCAGTTTGCAACATCCCTTTCTGGAAGAGAACAACTTGCAGTCTTAGCTTTTGCTGATGCAGTAGAAGTTGTCCCAAGGACCCTTGCAGAGAACGCTGGACTTGATCCTATTGATATTCTTACTGAACTCAAAGCAAAACATGATGCAGGAATGAAATGGGCAGGAATCGATGTCATGACCGGCAAAGTCATGGATGCTTGGACTGCTGGTGTGATCGAACCATTAAAAATAAAAACACAAGCAGTAAAATCCGCTTCTGAAGTTGCAGAACTCATTCTTCGCATTGATGATGTCATTGCAGGCTCAAGTAATAGACAAGCACAAATGCCTCACGGAATGGGTGGCATGCCTGGCATGGACATGTAAAACGAAGAAAACTTTATAAATACCTTGCGCCTCTATGCCTACATGGCAAAAAAGGTGGTGAAAAAATCTTCTTCTAAATCTAAGAAGACAACACCCAAGGGATCATCCATAGATAAACTCATTGACTCAAATATTACATTACAACATAAAATGACTGATGTTCTTCTCGGAGTAAAAGAACTCAATGAAAATGTTTCTTCTCTAGTAACCATCTTCAAAAGTGCTGGAGAACATATCAAAGCAGACAAATACGAAGATCCCATGATAAACAGATTAAATGAGCTTCTGGAACAAAATAAAAATCTTGCAAGGGCTCTAGGAATGCTTGAAAAATATGTAAGAGATAAACAAACAAATACAAACCCTCTACAAACATCCAACACTCCATACTAACATGGCTACTCGCTTCATCATGGATCCCTTAATGAAAGAAGAAAGGGAAACTGTTGCAGAAATTCTTAGATTAGTAGAGAAAAAACCCTACCCTACAAAAGAAACCGTCCAGCTCGCTCGTTTTGTAGATAGTTGTTTCTATGTTATTGAAGAAGTAAAAAAAGAAGAGCTAAAGAAAAAACAAGAACTAGAAAGAATACGAAAGCAAAAAGAAGCAGAGGAACGAAGAAAGGCAGAAGAGCGAAAGAGAGAAAAAGAGCTAGAAGCTATGGCACCTGTACCTGAAAAAAGCGATGAACTCCCTCCAATGCTAAATATCCCCGAGATTCCAACATTAGCAGAACTCGGGCTTGAAGATGTACCCAAACCTCAGAAAGCACCACTTGCAAAAAGAGAATACGTCCTTCAAGTCTATGAAAATCCTATAGGAATTCTTATTGAAAAAGAAGAAGACGGAACCTACTTGTATAAAGTAATAGAACCGAATCTAGAACCCGTGATTCTAGAAAAAGCTCGTGATATGTATGGAAAAGAGTTCGAACGTGATAACAGCCTCTTTGACGACCCTAGTTTCTTAAAACGAGTTGCAGAAAAAGCCACAAATAAAGTCGGCTTTGGATATACTGATCTTATCCCTCAAAAAATCCATTATTATTTAGAAAGAGATATCCTTGGTGCAGGAGTATTCGACCCCCTTCTCTATGACCCTAAGATTAAAGAAATTAGCTGTGAAGGGCCAAATAAAAACATAAAAATAAACTATGCGGATTTAGGAAGTATGGAGACAACACTCAGTATATCTGATAACGAAATTCTCAATCGTTTCATAAAACGTCTTGCAACAGCTGCAGGAAAAACACTTAATGAGCAAAATCCTATTCTTGATACAACTTTCGAAGGATTTAAATTCGAAGGCACTATTGGTATGGGTGGTGGTAGCTCAAGAATTACCATACGGAGGCTAGAAGAATGATCTTTGAATTTATAATTATTTTTATTTTACTTTTCATCATACTTGGTTTGGTGTACCAATTTATGTATGACATCTACATGGGAGTTTTTATTGTTTGTACAACTTTTTACTTTTGTTACGTTGTAGTAAAAGTTGTATTCTATATGAGAAGAAAAAAGAAAACTAGAGAAACACAAATAGCTCCAATAACAAAGACGAATAGTGTAAAAACAGAAATAAAAGAAACACCAAAAATTGAGAAGAAAGAAGACAAAAACCTAGAAACACTCAAGGTATTCATTCAGAAGAATGTGAAACAAGGATTTCAAACAAGTGTGATCAAAGAAGCGCTTACAAAACAAGGCTGGCCAAAAGAACTCGTTGAACAAGCTCTAAAAGAAAGCAAATGAACCCCTATCCTACCTGGGCTATTATTATCCCTTCACTGTTGCTCATCTACATTGGCTGGAGCTTAGGCGGTTTTTTTCAAATAAATTATCTTATTGGAGGAGCAGGTATCCTTATAGGCATATATAATCTGAGGAGGACAAAAATATGAAAAAGAAATGCATACTCTGTGGATGTTCACAGCATTGGCTTATGGGCTGTAAAGACCATAGAGAAGGAAAACATAAGAACGAGAATAACTAAGAGCATACTTTTTAGAAGATATTCTCATTATAAGGCATGCCTGAGCTATCACTATTTATTGTGCTATACCCTCTTGTTTTCAACCTATCTCCTACTACAGGACAAGTAGTAGTAACAACAGTTACAGGTAATTCAAGAGAATATCTCTCCGTTAAATGATCAAGATTAACAGATCTAAAGCCTCTTGATGCAAAAATAACAACATGATCATTAAAACTAACTCCTTCTTCACGACTATGCTGACCCACTTTTACATACAATCTCTTCACCTTTTCTAGTACCATACATTTTCCATAAATCCAACGTTTATATAGTTTACTACTAATAAGGAGTAAACTAAACTGTTGAAACTAATCCAGTCAACCTTAATACCTATTTAGATATAGAAAGTCTCAATAGAAGTATGGTGCGCGAGCCGAGATTCGAACTCGGGTCCTAACCTTGGCAAGGTCAAATACTAACCACTGTACTACTCACGCAAACAAGTTCAAAAACAGAACAATCCTTTATATAACTTTCTCAAGAAAAACCTTATAAGAGAGAATAAAAAAAGCACCTTATATGTCCTATTACATTATAGATGAATTACGAAAAGTAGCAGGAGAAGAAAGAACAGCTCTTGCAGAAAGACTTCTAAGAACCTTTGAAGGATCACACCATATTCCGAGAGGATATTATGACTTAGAAAGTTTTGAAGCAGAGCAAATAGGAGAATTAGTCTCTACAGAACAAAGCTTCTTTATAGACTTAGAATTGCTTGTAGAACAGCCACCAAAAAGGTATTTTGAGCTCAAAAAGCGCTTTAAAAGAGCTTCAACACAAATGGTGAGAGTTGCAAATCTTCCCCAAAATAGAAGGTGGGATATTCCTCTAAACAAATGGCCAGAATATTTCTATGATTTTCAAGCAGCAATAAGAAGGCAATTCGGGGATCGGTATGATTGCATCTCTCCTCTTGCACGAAGAATGCGTTTTACACAAAGAAGATTAGGGAAAGGGGGATTTGCAGAAGTGTATGTAGGAAAGGATGGCAAAACAGAATACGCAGTACGCATCGCACATCCCTTAGGAAAATGGAATGCATATGATGCAAGGATACGAAGCAAACTTCTAGAACAAATAAAAGAAAACCTCTCCCAAAAAAGAGACCTCTTTCAAGCACGTCCTTTTGTAATTTTAGAAGAAGTTTCCCCTGCACGATACGGAGAAGCTCTCTGTATTATGGAGCTATTCAAAGGGAAAAATGTTAAATCAGAAATTCAAGGAAAACTAAAGGAAGATCCTGAAACGAAAGAAAGAATAGCACATACCTATGCACAAATGTTAAAATATCTCCATCAAAGAAACCTTTTATTTCTAGACAACTCCTGGGCAAACATGCTTTTTTCAGAGAGCGATGCTGCAGTCTGTGATTATGATTTTGTTTCAAGTATTCCAGAACTGGAGTCAGGAAGATTTCCGGAAATTTTCACAAAAACAACAGCTTCCAGAGAACAACTTCTGCAAAGAGAATGGTCCTATTCTAGTGACCTAGAAAGCTTTGCACTTATGCTTGACCAGTTATATAATGCAGAACCCTTTCAAAAGAAAAAAATGGAGATAGAAGAATATAAGATTATTGCCCAAGCAAACAAAAGAAGATATACTCAGGAAAGACAACGAAAACTCCCTAAAAAACTAAGAGATCTCGTTACACCTTTGATTACCTATCCCAAAGATTACTCAATAACTATAGATGACTTTTTAGGAGTACTCTAAAAGAAAAACTTTATCAACAAAGAAAGCTCGTAAGAAGTAATGGGAAAAAAGACCGTGATAGAAAAAACCTACCAAAAAGTAGACCCCATAATTATTCAACAGCTCAAAAAATATAGTCTTCATTTCCTGCAATATAGTCTTGCAATAGTATTCATCTGGTTAGGAGCATTAAAACTCATTGGTTTTTCTCCTGCAACAGAGCTTGTCACAAACACAATATACTGGTTTTCACCCACGTGGTTTATTCCTTTCTTAGGAATCTGGGAAGTTCTTATTGGTCTCTGTTTACTCTACAAACCATTTCTCCGTATAGGCCTCTTTCTTATGGCAATACAAATGGGCGGAACCTTTCTTCCACTTATTCTTCTACCACAAATAGTGTATACAAACGGAAATCCTTTTTACTTAACAATAGAAGGTCAATACATCATAAAGAATCTTGTTCTCATCACTGCAGCCATGGTTATTGGTAGTCATGTCCGTGATAAGAAATAGAAAAGATTATATAGAATAGTATTGAATTTTCTCTCAATAATGCACCCTTAGTACAGTGGCAGAACGCGAGCTTCCCAAACTATGGAAAGAGCTCGAGATGCGGGTTCGATTCCCGCAGGGTGCACTTAATCTTTATTAAGGACCAGTTATTCTTTTTATCAATGACCTCTACAGACTGGAAAGAAAAATTCCTAGAAAGGTATTCTCAGTTAACAGATATAGACAAATTTACAGAAGCATCACTCAAACCAATGAGAAAATCTATTCGTGTAAATACTATTAAAACCTCAGTAAAAGAAATTCAAGAGCGTTTCGAAAACCTTGAACAAATACCTTGGTGTAAGGAGGGCTTTTTTATCAATAGAAAAGCAGTAGGGAATACAAAAGAACACTTCTTGGGCTACATCTACATCCAAGGCGCAGCATCCATGATTCCACCTGTAGTTTTACAACCAGAACCAGGAGACATTATCCTAGATATGTGTGCTTCTCCTGGAAGCAAAACCTCACAAATGGCAGCAATGATGAAAAACACAGGAATCATTATTGCAAATGACAACAAAATTGATCGTCTCAAACCATTAACCATTAATTTACAACGTTGTGGAGTATACAACACCATTCTCACAAAAATGGAAGGGCGATGGTTTAAACATAAATTTGACAAAATCCTCCTTGATGCTCCTTGTTCTGGCATTGGTACAATTAGAAAATCATACAAAACAATTGGGATGTGGAATCCACACACAGTGAAAAAAATGGCCGGGGTGCAACGACAACTAATGGCAACTGCATTTGAGGCCTTAAAAGAGGGAGGAACAATGATTTACTCAACATGCACACTTGAACCCGATGAAAATGAAGCAGTAATTAATTTTCTACTAGAGAAAAATCCTAACGCAAAGATAGAAAAGATTTCTTTAGATATTAAACGCGGAAAACCAGTAGAAGAATTTGAAGGAACCACATACTCCTCAGAAGTAAAAAAATGTCTGCGCATCTGGCCTCAAGATAATGACACAGAAGGGTTCTTTGTAACAAAAATTACAAAAGATTAAAGCTTTAGCTTTTCTAAAGTCAGGTTAATTCTACCAACATGATAACGCCAAAGAGCAACTTGAAGATCCTCCCTACCTTTTTTCAGAATCCTTGTTTGATCACTATCAACCTCAATCTTTTTTCGAAAAGGCCAAAAAGTTAGAACAGACTCTAAAGCCTGATAACCTACTCCAATATCCGATGTATAGTCCCTTTCCATTTCTCCTTCAAGATATACAGAAGAAAGAAACAACCTTCTTCCAGCTAAAGAAATGGTGGTCTCCAAAGAGCGAGGAAGAGGTTTAGAGTAATGGTTCATCCATATAGAAGAAGCTATCTCTCGAGTAGATTCCATAATTTCCCCAGCAGTATAAACAGTCATAAAAACCAGAATAAATATACTTTATTTAAGCTTTACTATCATTCAATTAAAACAACAAATACAGCAAAGAGCTCAAAGATGCAGCAATAAAAGAAGAGCTGACAACCCCTAATACCAACACAAGAAGAAGGGTAAAGATTTCACCACAGCGTAGAGATATTTCTCGAAAAAACAGAAATGCTGCAGCTTTTTCTTTCTTTGTTCGCCCATAGGTTTTTGCTAAGAGAGGCACATCCACACCCACACTCGTTATGCCACCAAGAAAACCCACAAGAAAAACACTAGTAATAGAACTCACAAATAAACGTGCAATCCAAGTGACTGCTTCTAAAGGTCCAGAAACTCTAATCAAAACTTCTTTCTTTCCTTCGTCCGCAACCATACCCACAAAATAACAAAGAACCCCTGTAAAGAGCGTTGCAAGCGCTCCATAGCTTCCTAAAACAACATAACTTCCAAAGATAGAGAAAATAAAAATCGGCCAAAACACTGTTGCAGCAGTTGCTCTCACACCTTGAGCAAAGTAGCCAAAGAAATATTTCACATGTTCTCGAACAAAAAGAGAACGAAAATCAAAATCCGTTTTCACATACAGGTCTTTGGAAAAAAGAAATGGAACAATAGATATAAGAAAGACTACAATAGCAACAAGAAACAGAATAGGAAACCCAAAGTAATACAAGATAAACCCACCAATAACTGGGCCTAAAACTGCCCCTAAAATACTTACCAACAGAATCAAACCACTTTGTTTCCCCACAGCCTTTTTCCTAGAATGAAGGGAGGCATCAACATGAAATCCCATCCAAAACAGACCCATACTTAATCCTTGATAAAAAGCAGCAGTCAAATAAAGCTGAGGAAAAGATTCAAGAAAATAGGTAAGAATAAACCCAGTGATTAAAAAGAAATAGCTCCATACCATAACATGTTTTGCCCCATATCGAGAAATCAGGCCCAAAGCAAAATAATTCCCTATAGCAAAAGACACACTAGTCATAAGAAAAAAGCCAATAACTTTTGTCAAAGAAAATCCAAGATCATGAAGAAGAAAGAGTGGAAGAAAAATACCAATCATAGAAAAGCCTAATGCGCGAAAAGCAAGTAAAAAGTAAATTTCAAAAAGATCCCTCGCAAAAAGATGTTTGTACAGTTGAGTATAGCCGTTAAACATAATGAGACTCTAGGGAGAAAAGAATTTATAAATCTATGTTCCTTTACAAAAAGGATGAAAGACGTTCTGAAAGAGATCACACCTACAAGAAAAGAACAACAAGAAGTAAATAATATTGTTAAACATATTACAAAAAGTATTCATATTCCCTATACAAAAATTACTCTTGGGGGTTCTTCTGCAAAAGGAACCTGGTTAAAAAACAATCATGATATTGATTTGTATATAAAATTCAATCCGGAAAAGTATGAAGGAATAGACATTGCAGAAGTTCTCAAAGACAACATAAAAGATGCAACTGTACTTCATGGCAGTAGAGACTATCTTCAAAAAAAAGAGGGCAAGTACACAATAGAGCTTATTCCAATTATGGACATAAAAAATGTGGAACATGCACAAAATATTACAGATATTTCTCCCTTCCATGCAAAGTGGGTAAATAAACATAAAAAGTATAGAAAAGATATTCTTCTTGCAAAAGCCTTCGCAAAAGCAAACGGTTTTTACGGTGCAGAATCCTTCATCAAAGGGTTTTCCGGCTATTCTATAGAAGTCTTAACAATTCACTATAAAGGATTTAAGAGCCTATTAAAGAACGTTGCAGAATGGAAACAAACAACAACTATTGACACAGAAAAGCATCACAAGAAAAAAGTCCAACTCAACCAAGCAAAAATGCTTTCTCCCTTAATTCTTGTTGACCCCGTACAATCTACGAGAAATGTGACTGCAGTAGTTTCTCAAGAAAAATATGACCTCTTCAAAAAAAAAGGAAAAGAATACCTCAGAAGTCCTAAAAAAGAAATGTTTGTAAAAAAAGAATTTTCACTAGAGGAAATACAAAAGAAAAAAGGAGAAAAGATTATTCTTAAGCTTGTTCCCTTAGAAGGAAAGCGAGATGTAGTGGGTGCAAAGCTTTTGAAATGTTTTGAATACATGCGTGATCAACTGAAAGAACACGAGTTTGAAATAAAAGAAGCAAATTGGCATTGGAAAGAAGGAGAAAATGCAACTCTCTACTACTTTTTTAAAGACAAAAAGCTTTCTCAAACAATAAAACACTACGGACCACCAATATCAGAAAAAGAGCGTTTAAGCAATTTCAAGCAAATTTGGAAACAATATCCATTAAAGAATGAAAATGGAAAATCATACGTGATTTTACCCAGGAAATACTCCTCTCCTAAAGAATTAGTATCCCACCTTCTCGACTCCGAAATTATAAAGAGCAGAGTAAAAGAGATAAGTATAAATCGCTGAGCCTAAAATGATATTCTATAGGCAAAGTCGAATAAAAAGCACAACCATAAACTATATAAATCCTACAAGGATTACTAACTCTAGAAAAAGAAGTTCTGAATAATTTACGAGGTGTTCATCAAAAATGGAAGCAAACCCAAAACATGGGACAACAACAATAGCAATGATCTGTAAAGATGGCGTAGTTATGGCTGCAGATAGACGAGCAACTGCAGGATATTTAATAGCACACAAAAAAACGACCAAAGTTGTTCCTGTAAGTGACCACATGGCTATTACCACCGCAGGCCTAGTATCTGACATTCAACTCTTCACCAAAATTATTCGAGCGCAAATCATGCTCTTAAAAATGCGAAAAGGAAAAGAGCCTTCCGTCAAAGAAGCTGCAAACCTTCTCGCAAATTTAGCCTATTCAAACATTCGACGTCCAAGTATGATTCCTGGAATTGTCGGTTTCCTCTTTGGAGGCTACGACAAATCTGGTTACAGCCTTTATGAGATTTCCTTTGATGGGAGTATCATGGATGTAGATGATTATGCTTCAGACGGTTCTGGTTCCTCCGTTGCTCTAGGAGTCCTAGAAACACTCTACAAAAAAGATCTTTCTGTAGAAGAAGGAAAAGATATTGCTGTACGTGCATTAACTGCTGCAATGAGCAGAGATGTCGCAACAGGAAATGGAATTGATGTTATTGTAATTAACCCTAGTGGAGTAGAATACGTAATCTCAAAAGAAGTAAAGTCTATTATGAAATAAAACTCTTCTAGACTCTTCTTTTTTATATTTTAAAAAATGACAGACATACTTAGTGAAATTATAAGCAAGTTACCAAAAGAAGCAGAAGTAGCTAGTGCAAGCTTTGAAGCTGCAAACATAATTATTTACACCAAAAGTAAAGAATTTTTCTTAGATAATAAAGGTGAAATTAAAAAATTAGTCAATGACTTTAAGAAAAGAATCGAACTCCGTCCTGACCCATCTATTTGTATGGACATGGAAAAAGCAGAGAAAATTATCAAAGAGATTCTTCCAGCTGAAGCAAACATAGACAACATTATTTTTGATGCACCCCGAAGTACGGTTATTATCGAAGCAGAAAAACCAGGTGTAGCAATTGGTCAAACTGGAGAACTTCTCCGAGAAATAAAAGAAAAAACAGTTTGGGTTCCAATCATTCGAAGGATGCCATCTATTCGCTCAAAGATTACAGAAAATATCCGCGCAGTACTCTACGAAAATAACGATTCACGTAAGAGATTCCTCAATGAAGTTGGAAAAAGAATCTACAATGGTTGGATTCGTGGAAGGAAAGAGGAATGGGTGCGTATTACAACCTTAGGTGCTGGTCGTCAAGTTGGTCGATCTTGTTTTCTCTTACAAACACCAGAATCACGCATTGTCTTAGATTGCGGTATCAACCCTTCAGCTTCTGAAGAGCACGCATACCCCCACTTTGATTCTCCAGAATTTAGAATTAATGAAATTGATGCAGTGATTATTTCACACGCCCACTTAGACCATAGTGCAATGGTTCCTCTACTTGTAAAGTATGGTTATAGCGGCCCAATTTATTGTACCGAACCTACACGGGATGTTATGTCTCTCTTAGCATTAGATTTTATTTCTATTGGTTTTAAGAATGCACAAAAACCTCCCTTTGACGTTGCAGATGTCAAGCAAATGGTAAAGCAAACAATTTGCATTGGCTACGAAGAAGTTGCAGACATTACTCCCGATATTCGTATGACCTTCTACAATGCAGGCCATATTCTTGGTTCAGCAATGACACACTTACACATTGGAAACGGATTGCACAATCTTCTCTACACAGGGGATATGTTATATGACAACTCTAACTTATTAGCAAAGGCAGTCACAAAATTCCCACGTCTAGAAACTGTTATTATTGAATCTACGTATGGTTCAAAAGATGATGTTCTTCCACCCAGAAAAGAGTCCGAAGACCTTTTTATGGACCTTATTAAGAAAACGATTGAACGTGGTGGAAAAATTCTCCTTCCTGTATTGGGAGTTGGTCGTTCCCAAGAAATCATGCTCATGGTGGAACGTGCGACACGTGAAGGAACCTTACCAAGTATCCCTATTCATGTCCAGGGCCTTGTCTGGGACGTAACTGCAATTCACACAGCCTATCCCGAATTCTTTAACCCTATCGTACGAAAACAACTATTCTTTGAAGATCACAATCCTTTCTTATCTCCAATTTTTAAGAAAGTAGGTTCCCAAAAAGAAATGCAAGAAGTCATGCACTCTGGAGAATCAAGTATTATCATTGCAACATCAGGAATGCTAACTGGGGGAGCTTCTGTAGAATATTTCAAAGTCCTTTCAGAAAATCCAAAAAATATAGTTATTTTAACATCGTATCAAGCAGAAGGATCCCTAGGTCGTCGCATCCAAAATGGTGAAAAAGAAATTTCCTTTTCTTCTGGAGAAAATAGAAGTGAAGTCGTTAAAGTCCGCTGTGAAGTTGTAGTCATTAAAGGATTTTCAGGACACTCTTCAAGACCTCAGCTCATGGCTTTCTTACGAAACTTAGACCCAAAACCAAGAAGAGTAATTACCCAGCATGGAGAAGCATCAAAATGCTTAGATCTTGCTTCTACCGTGCACAAAGTAATGCACGTGGAAACCTCTGTACCCAGAAACTTAGACACCATTAGATTAGTGTAAATTTCTTAGTAATTTGTACTCCTGTAAGGGAACTACAAAAACAGCATCTTTATAAACAAGGGAATACCCCTATAGAGTAGTTCATTAAGGCAATCCCTCCCTGTGTTTATTGGTGGCACCCACAAGGTGCCCCCTTTAAACCTTTTAAAATTTCTACGATATTTAATCTATAAACAGAGAACATATTATTTTTAGGGGTTACTTAGAACTAAAATCAAACAAAGTCTTTTGTGTATGTATATAGTTCAAAATTTTACTTTGTTTCAGAAGAGGAGATATATCAAAATGAAGCCGTTGTAAAATAAACTGCTTTACATAAGAAATCATCTCATCTTCAGAAGCAAACTCTCTCCCTTTCTCCAACGCCTTTCGTGTTGCTTCACGTACAACCCACACACCTAAAGGAGTAGTATATTCATCTGTAATAAAACGAAGAACGACAATAGAACCCTGTCTCTTCAAAGACTGTAATTTTTCTAAAATCCCCATACGACAAGCATAGTATCCTCCAGCAGTTTCAGAAACATAGCCTTTTCTTCCATCATACAATTCATGATCAGTAGTAAACTTTACTTCCTCATCCGGGTTCAAAAGAGTAGAAGGCATATACATTTCAAATAATTCATAGCTCCAAATTCTAGGGAAAAAAAGGACGAGAAAATAATTCCCAAGATAACCATCAAAAAAGAGGGAATAATCTGTAACCTTATAATCTTTAATTTCTTCAATCAACTTTTTTCCAATAATATCATCTGTTGCAGTAATCCCCCATCGAGTAGGAACGAGTTTTCTCTGAGTCTTCAACCCTAAATTTCCAACAGAAAGAATACGTGTAAGAAAGGTCTCATCAAATCCTTTTTTATAAAGAGTAGTAATAGCCTCAGAAGCTTTCAAATCATTATCACTCACAACTTTGTCCACACGAGAGTCAATATGAGGATTACTTGTAAGCACAGCCCTCTTAAGTTGTGCATGCGCACCAAGCATAGTTTCTACATTGGAAGTACTTATCTGATACGTAGGTTTTTTCTGCAGAAAGAATTCTACATCAACAGGCTTAGAGGCCATAGCAACTTCTTGTGTAATCTCAATATATTTATGTGCAGCTTTCACAGGTGCCTGCATACGGGAGTTAATCAGGACAGAACGAAAATCCAAAACATCCTGAATTTGAAAGCCACGACTACTCCATTCTTTAGGCGCATCATACAACTCCCCATCCTTTTCCACAGTTTCAGGAGGTGCAAGTATTCCCACATTCAAATTTGGATAGCCATATCTTCCTACAAAAACACTAGGAGCAGTTCCCACAAAATTTTCTTTTTCTAAACGAATAGTTTTCATCTGAGGAAGCTTGGTATAGATAGGACAAAAACTATGCCCACATGACATGGGTTGTGTATACCATTTTCCATGGCAAGAAAAGCAATCCTTTTTCATACAAATAAAAAAGAAAATATCCTATATAAGTTCTGCGCGCCTATGCCTTGTCCAAGCTATCTCTATACGCTCGTACTTGTGCAAAAAAGGCACGTGGTTCTTTAAAATCAGGCTTTAGAAAAAATGGTACCCCCGTCAATTGAAGCACTTCTCTATCATGTTCAGACACATGACCAGTATAGAAACGAAAAAGATCTAATGAACCATTATTTAGAACAAATCGACAAATCTCTAAAGGTGAAGCTAACTCTTCTAAACTCCCAGGAATACGCATATCACAAAGATACGCCAAAGGAAGCGTAGAAGGATTTGCACGTAAGAAATCCAAAGCTTTCACACCACTTAAGAAACTAATAAAGTTTAGGCCATAATCCCCATGCATAATGTCCAAAAAAGAGTATGTACTGACTGATCATCTTCAAGATAAAGAATATCATATCTCATAATATCGAGTTTATAGGCTATAGATAAAAAGCTTTCCTTTTCTAAAAGTTGAAGAGAAACCTTTAAAAAGCTCAAAAATTCCAGTTGCACATACCTTTACAAAGGAGATGTGGGCTTTGCAACCTGAATCCTAAAGGAAAATGGAGAAAAAAACAAAATGGGAATGTATCAAGCAATCAGAGATCTCTGGACCCAACCAAAAGAAAAACTTGGAGAGATCTATAAACAAAGACTTATTCAATGGCGTAAAGAAGACGTAATCACATCAGCAGAAAGACCAACTCGTTTGGATCGTGCACGTTCTCTAGGCTACAAAGCAAAGAAAGGAATTACTATTACTCGCGTACGTGTTCTTCGTGGTGGAAGAAAACGAGAAGCACGAAAGCATGGAAGACGTTCTAAAACTATGAGACGAAAAAAAATAGTAGGTATGTCCTATCAATGGATCGCAGAGCAAAAAGCACAACGAGCACATAAAAATCTTGAAGTCCTCAACTCCTACTGGGTAGGAAAAGATGGAATTCACTATTGGTATGAAATTATCATGGTGGATCCATATATGCCAGAAATAAAAGCAGATAAGAACCTGAATTGGATTTGTTACAGAAAACATACAAATAGAGTCCTAAGAGGAAGAACATCTGCAGGGCAAAAATCTCGTGGAATGCTTCATACCGGTATGGGAAGAGAGAAAATCCGTCCTGGAAGAAGAGCAAATAAGAGACTTTCTAAGTAAATTCTTTTTATTTTTTTATTTCTTAACTTTTTGAATAATAACAGTATTTCTAGAGCTAACTTTTGATTTCTTCGAAAAAATTTGCACTCTGCCTATAAAGAAGAGAATGAGGAATAAGAGAAGGGCAATAAGAAGCAAGGCCATAACAAAAAGAAGAAGCAAGGAACTAAACAAAGCAACAAGAATAAAGATTAAAGGAAAGATCAATGCCAAAGCAACACGCATAGGGAAATGGAGAATTTTTTTACCATTTAGCCTGAACGTACTTAATTTAAGATACACCAAAAAGACAAGAATCAAAAACAGATAAAATAAAATAGTCCAAATCATAGCCCAGCAAAAGGAGAGCACTCTTATAAGTGTATTTATACTTAGTCCACAAAAGGTATTTAAATACTCTTACCTTCAGAGCATAGATGAAAAGAAAAGGTGTGATCATTCTTTTAACTATACTCTTACTACCAGCTGTTCTTGGGCTTTCTGTTTCTTTAAGTTCCCCTAGTTCAGGGAACACAACAAATATGACCTCAATTATCTTTAGTTGTGCAACAAGTGATACGTTTACCATAAGCTCTATAGATTTATACATGAATACCTCTAGTTCATCCTGGATCAAGGTTACTGGACAAAGTAATAGCAGTACAAATGCAAATTTTCTGGTTTCAAGTCTCACACAAGGAACCTATATCTGGAACTGTTTTGCAGTCAATAGTAACGGAGAGAACGTTTCCGCTTCAAGTAATAGTTCTTTAACAATATCAACCTTAGCCTTCTCAGGAATAATTGCAAACCAAAGCTCAGCAGAAGATAGCAATAGTTCAACTCTTTTCGACCTTGACACCTATTTTACAGGGGCAAGTTACTATACCTTTTCAGGAAACTCAAGTTCTATTTTCATCATTGACTCTAATAATGGAATAAGTATCAGTCCTAGTGGTAATTTCACCGGATCACAAAACGTGACCATTACAGGGAAATATGGCTCTTCTTCTGTATCAAGTAACGAAATCTTGATCAACATTACAAATGTCAATGATGCTCCCCTCTTAACAGACCAGTTTACCAGTAGCACACTAGATACAAATGCAAACACAACAATAAATATGAATAGCTACTTTACAGATATCGATCTAAATACAAACCTGACTTACTCTATCACAGCAGAGCACATAAGCATCACACAGAATGAATCAAATATCCTAATCATTCCAGAAACTGATTGGGAAGGTACAGAGAATATTACGATCACTGCGAGCGATGGAACAGCAAGTGTAACAAGTAACAGCTTTGAAATAACTGTTGGCTCCGCATCAAGCTCAAGCAACAATGCTCCAACCATTGATTCTTATACCCCAGAGAGTGATCCAACTTTAGATGTAGATGAATCTCAAGACTTTACCATTACTTCTTCAGATGGGGATGAAGAGACACTCACAACAACCTGGTATCTTGATGATGTAGACCAATCTATAACTGCAAACACCTTAAGCTATAGCAGTTCTACAGAAGGAGTATTCACAATTAAAGTTGTAGTCTCTGATGGAACAGATGAAGTAAGCCATTCATGGACTGTAATAGTTGGAGAGACAGTTGTAAATGTAGACTCTATTCTCTCTGAGCAAAGTTCAAACGCAGTCTGTGGAAATAATATCATAGAAGATGAAGAAACCTGTTCTAGTTGTGCCTTAGATGTCATTTGTGAAGAAGGTTCTATTTGTACAAATGGAATATGTAAAGAAAAAAAGAGTGCAACAAAAGCAATCCTTATCCTCGTAATAGGAAGTATCATTATTCTCATCATTGCTATTGTTATATACTATATCACAACCCTTAAAAAGACTGGAAAAAAGATGGAGAATACACCATTCCAATATGCACCTGCAGGAGCATCTCCTCCTTCAGATTATACAGACTTTTATAGGGACAAAAAATGATTCTAGAATCTGAACTTCAAGAAATACGAAAAATGCTTATAGAAGCAAAACGTCCCCTCTTTATTTTTGATGATGACCAAGATGGATTGTGTTCTTTTATCCTCTTGTGGAAATGGCAGCAAAAAGGAAAGGGAATCCCTACAAAAGGCCAAATTGGTGATGATATGCTACGAAAGATTCAGGAAGAAAAAGCAGATCTTGTTGTCATTTTAGATAAACCTGTAGTAGAACAAGATTTTATCTCTGCAATACACATTCCCATAATCCACATTGACCATCACCCTCTCCTAACAATAGAAGCAACCAACTATCACTATTATAATCCTAGAAAGGAAAGAATAAACGATGAAAGACCTACATCCTATTGGGCATACCAAGTCACAAAACAAAACCTCTGGATAGCAATGATAGGAATTGTTGGTGACTGGTACCTTCCAGAATTTATGGAAGAATTCCAAAAAGAATACCCTGGTTTAAT
>SICW01000006.1 GCA_009691355.1 Candidatus Woesearchaeota archaeon | reverse complement strand
GTGTTTACAGGAAAAATGTATTTTGATCTTGGAGACCTGGAACGTGCAGAGCGTCACTTAGAAACCGGTTTAGAACTTCCTCATCAACCTTGTGCTGCTTCTATAGCTGCTACTGATCTTTTACTAAGAATAAGAGCAACAAAAGAAAGTACGAATAATTAAGCTCTTCCACCAGAAAAAATATTTGCCATCTTTCCAGACATATCCTCATATGGGATGACACGACATCCACCTGCAGTTTGTGAGTTTACTGGTTTTGGTTCCACAGGTGCAGCAACCGTACTTGTTTGTTTCTGTCCTGCTTGGTATGTTCTTCCTTCTCTACTTGCAATAAGCTGTTCTAATGCCTCAACAAGTTTCTTGAGATTATCTACTTTCTCACTTTCCGTATCAAAACTTAAATTCACCTGCATTTTTAAATAAACACTCTATTTTCCTTAAAAAGCTTTTTGATCTTGGAGTATGCATATTTTTAGTGATGGATCTCTTTAAGTGCTTTAAGTCTACTTTCAGCGTCCACACTCTGATTCCATAATTGCCAAAAGACTTTTTGCAGCCAGGAAATCCATTCATGATCTTCAAGAGTATAATATAAATAAACTATTTGGGGTAATTCCTTATGCTGCTGTGGTGAAAGTGTTTCTTTTAAGATTGCTTGCCTATCATCGATAAGAAAAGCTCGCAGAGGATGTTCACAGTGTTTAATCTGGAATGCATCCCAGCCAAGGTAGGTATTCTTTTCTAATAGTTGGGAGACTTTTTCTTGCGAGATCATATCCACACGGGTAAGGATTTTGACTGCGACCTTTTTCTTTGCAAGTATTTCAAGGATAGCAAGTTCCCTATCATGGAGCAAGGAAAGAACAGAAAGAGTACCTTATAGAGACTTTCTTGGGCTCCTTGAACAAACCAGACTCTGCAAAGGCTACATTGCAAAGTTAGAAGAACATCCTGATATATTTGCAATGACAAAAGACCTTCACATAGATCTCAAAATAAAGCGTTATAATCATCTGGAATTCCTCTAAGAGACTTGCAGAAACTTTATAAATCCTCAACTATGGTTAATTTTCCATGGCAGATGATAAACCCATCAAAGTAATTCATGAAAGAAATATCTGTATAGGCTGTTGTGCATGTGAAGCAATAGCTCCAAAATTCTGGATCATGAATAAGGATAATAAGGCTGATTTAGTCGGAGCAAAAAAGCTCGAAAATGAACTCTACGAATTAGAACTTGATGCAGAACAAGGTAATATTGAAGCTGCAGAGTCTTGCCCAGTGAATTGTATTCACGTAGAAGAAAACGGCAAAAGAAAAATTTAATATTTATTATTCGGAGGAAACAAATGGTAACAATAAACGAAAAAGCACCAGATTTTAAAGAAAAGGCATACATAAACGACGAAATTAAGACAATAAGCTTAAGTGATTACAAAGGCAAGTGGGTCGTATTATTTTTCTACCCTGCAGACTTTACTTTTATCTGTCCAACAGAATTGGGAGAGCTTGCAGATCATTATACAGAGATAAAAAAATTAGGTGCAGAAGTAATTTCTGTAAGCACAGACACACACTTCGTGCACAAAGCTTGGCATGATAACTCTCCAACGATTAAAAAAGTAAAGTTTCCTATGCTTGCAGATCCAACAGGAAATGTATGTAGAGCATACGGTACCTATATTGAGGGAGAAGGTATTTCTGTAAGAGGAACATTTTTGATTGATCCAAAAGGAATTTTAAAAGCATATGAAGTACATGATAACTCTATTGGACGATCTTGTAAAGAATTGGTACGAAAAATCCACGCTGCAAAATTCGTTGCAGAACACGGTGGAGAAGTCTGTCCAGTGAATTGGGAACCAGGAAGTAAAACATTAAAACCCAGCTTAGACTTGGTAGGAAAGATATAAGATGGTATACGAAGCAAAAAACTATGAAGCACTTATAGGAACACCTGGTATGAGTGATACTCTTTTAAGAAATCATTTCACCTTATACCAAGGCTACGTCACAAACACCAACAAACTCATTGATACAATGATGGCAATGGTCAAAGAAGGAAAAGCTGCAACTCCAGAATTCGCAGAACTCAAACGAAGGTTTGGCTGGGAATTCAACGGCATGCGTCTCCACGAATTATACTTTGGCAACATGAAAAATGGTGGTAAAGCTGGAGATCTAAATTGTTCTTTAGCAAAAGCATTAATGGAAACTTTTAGCTCCTTTGAAGAATGGCAGAAAGCATTCAAAGCTGTAGGAACCATGAGAGGTATAGGTTGGGTTATTCTTGCATACGATCCTGAAGGAAAACGTTTTTTTAATCTCTGGATCAATGAACATGATGTAGGCCATCTCGCAGGAACCATTCCTTTGCTCATTATGGATGTCTTTGAACATGCCTACATGGTGGACTACAACTTAAAAAAAGCAGATTACATCGAAACTTTCTTTAAAAATATTGATTGGTCTGTAGTAGAGAAACGCTTCCAGCATTAATTTTTTTTCTTTACAATGCAACGAAGTTTTATGGATTGGGGCTTGGATTTTCTTTCTGCAACGACAAAATATCCCAATGGTTTTACTCAGCCAAAAGTAACCTTAGGGTATTTTGATAACAGTGGTGTGGGCGTTCTCCAAAGAATGTTTTTTGATGAACTCCTAGGGTTTTCTTTTTACAGAACACCTTGGCAATTAGTTTTTCCTGGACAAACAGCCGGGCTTGTACGAAAGGCAGGTGTTAGTATTGAACATCATGTACGTTTTTATAATGATGGAATTATTGATTTAGAAGAAGAGCATGGAAGGTTTCGTTTTTCCCACTATACAGGAAAAAGAGAGCATCGAAAAGATGTCTTAGAAGGCCTATTACAAGCAAGTGTCATTGGAAGAACCTGGGGAGATAGAATACAACCTCTCTTTGGAGAGAAAAGATATAATGAGTCATTATAAAATTTAAACTGTATCTTTCTTTTTCAAGCAACTATTTCTTTTTAAACTAAGAAAGAATATTTGAAGCAAGCAACGTGAAGACAGAGACAACGCTTTTATCTTTAGTATACCTTCTTTGTACAAATTCCGCACAAGCACAAGATATAAGTGCTGGCTTGGGCATTGGTTCAAGAGACATTTCTCCAGTAGAGGGAAGCGTAGAAAGATACCTTCTAAGTAGACCTTATACAGACCAACTTACTGGTCTAGAAGAAAGTATTAGCTTAGAAGGAATAAAAATTCCTTATGTTCAAGCAAGAGTATTCTATGAACCAAAAAATTCTCCTTTTCAATCTGGAGAAATAGTCTATCTTACAGAAGTAAACTGGACCTCTTCCATTTTTGGTGTAGAAAAAGATCATGATACCATAGATGTGGCTTATGCAGGTACAGACTTAGGAGAAGTTGAGGGTGAATGGGGCTACAAAATGTATACCTATCTAAGCCTAAGTTTGGGAACACAATGCACTCCTCTTACAGTATACAATGGCCAGTCTAGAATACATCTGGGTTTTATTCCTCACTTTGGAGTTTCATATATCAATGGCCTTGCATCTTTAGATGTTTCTTTAGAAAATAATGAGGTGTATAATCTTCTTGGAACGAAATATGTAGAGGAAGAGTTTGGAATAGCAGAAAAATCTCAAATAGAAGGGCATTTCTATGGTCTTGGATATTTATTTCATCTCTCAGCATTTGCGTCTTTAGAGCTTGGTCGTTTTACGCTTCAGGGAGAGTGGGGCTATAGAGCAGAAGCAATCCCAGTAAAAATAGAAGAGACAGTAAAGAGTGTACAGACAACAAAATCTCAAGGAAAAGGAAATCTGAACTTATCTGGGGAAACTTTTTCTGTAGAAGTAAAATATTCTTTTTAAAATATTAATTGCTGAGTCTTTTCTCAAGATATCTTTCAGCTTGATTCACAGTTGTGACTCCAGAAAATCTAAGATTCAATGCAAGAGAAAGGAAAAGCTCTTGTCTATCTAAACCTAAAGCAGTAAGCCATGGTTGTATGTTTTTTTCAAGAACAGCAATATCAGCTGTAGAGGGAACAATAAAATTGTAACTAGTGGTATCAGGTGAAAAAACGTTCCCATCTCTAAAAACAGCATCTTCTATTCTTTTATATGTGAGGAGATAATAATCCATAAATCTAAGCACAAAGAACTCCTTTATAAAGTTTCTGCTGCGATTTCTTTCAATTTCATTTCTTCTTCCCAAGCTCTCATAACTGCTCCAGCAACCTTAGGAGCAACATCTTTATTCAAAAGACTAGGAATAATCTCTTGAGGGGTAGGTTTTTCAACCAAAGAAGCAATAGCTTCAGCTGCTGCAACTTTCATTTTTTCTGTAATACGTGTTGCACGCACATCTAAAGCACCTCGAAAAATACCTGGAAAGGCCAAAGCATTATTCACTTGATTAGGAAAATCACTTCTACCTGTAGCAATAATGTATGCTCCTGCTTCTTTTGCATCAGCAGGAAGAATTTCGGGATCAGGATTCGCCATAGCAATAATTACAGGGTGTTTTGCCATACTCTGCACCATTTCTTTTGTGACGAGGTCTTTTTTAGAAACACCAATAAAAATATCTGCTCCCTTCAAAGCTTCAGCAAGATCCCCTTTTTTCCTGGAAGTATTTGTTTTCATACTCATTTCTCCTTTTTGAGGATTATTAGAAAAGTCTTCTCTCCCAAAGTAAATCATTCCTTTTGTATCGCATACAGTAATATACGTTCCATTTCCACCATAAGATAATAATAGTTTTGTCACAGCAATACCTGCAGATCCAGCTCCATTAATCACAATGCGTGTTTCAGAAATATTTTTTTTCTTAACTTTGAGTGCATTGATAAGTGCAGCAAGCACAACAATTGCAGTTCCATGTTGATCATCATGCATCACAGGTATCCCAATATCCTGCAGTGCTTCTTCAATAATAAAACATTCAGGGGCTTTAATATCTTCCAAATTAATACCTCCAAATCCCGGAGCAATATTTTTCACAGTGAGAATAGTTAGGCGCGGATCTTGAGAAACAAGACAAATCGGAAAGGCATCAATATTTGCGAACTCCTTAAACAAAATAGCTTTACCTTCCATCACAGGAAGCGCAGCAAAAGCTCCAATATTTCCTAGTCCTAGAACAGCACTTCCATCACTAATAACAGCAACAGTATTTGCCTTAATTGTATGAGTATACACTTTTTCTTTATCTTGAGCAATAGCTTCGCAAACAGCAGCAACACCTGGAGTATATGCAACAGAAAGTTCTTCTTTATTTGTGAGTGGAACTTTAGAGACAATTGCTAATTTCCCTCTTTGAACCTCATGTATTCGTAGTGATTCTATTTTGTAATCCATACAGTGATTCCAGAAAAGTAGATTTATAAACTTTGTTGAACTAAAAAAGAACTATGCACTCTTTGGAAAAGCTTATCCTTGCTGTTTTGATAGGAGCTATTTCCGTTTCAGGTTGCTTTCTTAATGATCTCACTGGCTCTGAAGATAGATATGTCCTGGAAGAAGGCGGGACACTTGCAGAGTGGAAAGATAAAGTGATAACCTCTGAGGGATCAGATAGTCAAGTGTCGATAACTCTCCTCGAATGTAAATAGACCATGAATCAGAAGACGGAGCAATGCCACCAGAATCAGGGATGGTTTGTAAGTAACATGATAGAAGTTACTGATTTCATGACAGGTGACCATTATTCTTTCCAAGAAGTTGAACAGGGAGGATGTGCTGACAAGGATGAAGCAGGAAATGAGTACGGCTACGCCTACACTCCAGACTCAGCTTTTTTCGATTCTCAAACTGAGGGTATGAACTCTTCCTATCAAGTAGTATGCTCTATTCTTTGTGTATCATGGAGTTGCGAAGATGATGCTGAAAATGGTGAGGGTTATGACGGCACCTATTCCGGGACTGGTCAAACGGTATCACCGCTTGGTACTGCTACTAGCTCTGGAACATTTACAGTGACAAATGGATATGTTACTGATCCAGATGGTTTATTCACTGGCAACGTAGACTCCAGTGGGTATTTTACTGGAAAATGGTATTATAGTGAAGGTAGTTTACCCATACCAATGTCAGGTATGTTTTCACCCAGTTCATCTTTTACCTTGTCTGGAAGCATTGGTGAAACAGTCAGTGGAACATTTACTTTACATAAACCCTAAAAATGAAGTAGGGGCGTTAGATATAAGTCTCAGAAAAACCTTTTTGAAAAGGTTCAACAATGTTGTGTCCAAGACGAAGTGACGCAAAACCTAATCCCTCTATAATGAAAGAAACATCTCTGGCCATAATCTCTTCTTTAGTTTGTGTTTCAAATGCAACACGAGATTCTTGAATCAATTCTCTTTTCCTACTTTCATCTACTACTCCAAAGCCCATGAACATATTCACCAGAGGTAAAGTTCGTGTGTAATTCCAAACCTCTTCATCACTCAAGTCAGGATAATGATCTAAACGCAGGGCAACACCATAATCAAAAAGACATGCAGGTTTATTTTTTGGTACAAAAACATGTGATCGTGCAAAGTCATCACTAAGAATAGTGTCGTTATAGAAGATATTTCTTGAATGTAATAAGGTTAAAATTTCTCCCATTCTTCTTCCAAGAGTATACATCTGTTCAGGAGATCTTCTTTCAAAAGGCAAGAGAGAGAATAACTCTCCTTCAAGTAATTCTTCAGTAAGATAACCATCCAGAGAAGGATACTGCCTTGGTCCTACACCTAACTCTGAAGCAATCTGTGCTACTTCTCTCTCACGGCAATTTTGAAATAGTTTGATAGCCATTCTTTTTTGAGGGTGATCAGCAAGAACAACAAGCCCTCGATTTCCTTGAGCAAATTTTAAAGTCGGAAGAGTATCAGATTCATAAACCAAAGGGTATATTTCGGGGAAAAAACCTATATGCGCAAAATTTCTAACAAGAGGGTCATTAGAAACTTTATCATAGAGGTCTCTTTCAACAACAAATAAGCCATGGAGAGGACCAAGGTATCGTGAGTGATCTTCAGCAATCCATTTTTGGTTCAATAAATCTATCTCTTCAGGAGTATATACTCTCTTTCCAGAAATAGTATCTCTAATTACGGCAAGTTCTTGTTCGTTATACATAGTTTTTTTTGAAAAAGACTCCCTTATATATCTATCTAAAGACTATTTTCAAGAAGATATCTTTCTAGATGCCCATAAATCTCTCCTCTATCAAGGCTATCAAATACTACTCCAGAAAAGTCCCCATTTTCAAGATTTTGAAAAGAGCCATGAAGAAGAGAGTATCCATCTCGGTTTAATCTCCTTTCAGCTTGAAGCTTTTCTTCAGCATAGACTTGAGAAAAATATGCTCCTTGAATATCCTCTCCAGAAAGAAGGACAAAAACATCTCTATCCAGGTATCGCCAAATACTTTGTTCTAAAGGTGCACCCGTTGTATGAAGCATACGTTGTAATAACCGTAATTCTTCTAATTTTAGTTCCATATACAAAAAAAAATAAAGGGACTATAAAAGTCTTTGGGAGAGAAAATATTCAACTATTTCTCAAGAAATAATAGCTTAACAAGCGCACTCCTGTACCCGTAGCACCTTTCTGCAAGTAATCTTTTCCTTCCAGGAGAAATGCTGGTCCAGCAATATCAATATGCGCCCACTTTGATTCTTTCACAAAGTGACTCAAAAATACAGACGCAGTAATAGCCCCAGCACCATAGCTTGTCGCAGCGGCATTTTTCAAATCACTAATACTTCCCTTCATGCTATCTTTATACTCTTCAAGCAAAGGTAATGGCCATACCCTATCATAGCTCGCTTCTCCTGCTCTTTGCAAAGCTTCTTGTAATTCTTTATTTGTACTTATAATCCCTGAGATACTAGAACCAAGGGCAATAACACATGCTCCAGTAAGGGTTGCAAGATCAATCATAATTTCTGGTTTATACTTCTCTTCAGTATATGCCATTGCATCAGCAAGGATCAGTCTTCCTTCTGCATCAGTATTGGTCACTTCAATACTTTTTTTATTATAAGCGATAAGTACATCACCCGGTTTGTATGCAGTGCTACTCACAGAATTTTCACACATAGGAGCAACACCAATAATTTTCTTCTTAATACCTAATGCCGCAGCACATTTAATCGTTGCAAGTACAGCAGCAGCTCCCCCCATATCACACTTCATGGTTTCCATAAAGCCTGTAGGCTTGAGATTATAGCCCCCAGTATCAAACGTAATTCCTTTTCCAATAAGTGCAGTAACTGAACCATCTTCACTTCCATTGTATTCTAAAATAAGCAGTTTTGGAGCATGTTCACTTCCTCGAGCAACAGCAAGCATTGCACCAAATCCTTTTTCCTCAAGGTCTTTTTTATCCAGTACACGAAGTTTCACATTTTTATTTTCAGCAATTTCTTCAGCAATCTTTTCCATATATGCAGGAGTCATAATCATTGGAGGTTCATTCACTAGGTCTTTTGCAAAATTCGTGCATTCCCCAATAATTTTACCTTGAGAAAACCCTCTTTGAAGGTTTTCTTTATCTTTCATCCAAGTTATAGTAACACTTTGGATTTCTTTATCTATATTTTCCGGATTTACCGTAAGATATTTCTTAAAAGAATAGTTTGCTAAAGTTATTCCTTCTGCTGCGGCTCTTCCTAGTTCTTCTGCAGAGATTTTTCCTGTTGTTTCAATAAGGGAAAGAATATTTGTAGAAAAAGATTCTAGTTTATAATTTTTTGTCGAAGAAACAGCTTTACTCATGAGTCTTCTCACACGTTCAAGCGTCATCTCTTCTTTTTTTCCAAGTGCTAGAACAAGAACTCTTCGATATCCAAGACCAGGAAATTTTGTAGGATACACTTCTCCGTATGTTTTTTTAAAAATACCTAGAGCCAATGCTTCCTGAAGTTCCTTGGCAAGGAGTGTATTAAGAAATTCATAGGAACTTTCATCATCTTCTTGAAAAATTCCTAAGACCAGCAAATCTTTTGTCGTATCAATTGTATCTTCAAAACGAACATCCATTTAGTTGTACCTCTCAAAATGTATTCTTTCAGGTGCAACTCCTCTATCTAATAAATATTGTTGTGTTTCTAAAACCATATCTTTTAGTCCACATATGTAAAAATCCTTATTTTGTAAATCTTCTCCAAGATGTTTTTGTACTCTTCCAGAGTATCCTTCCCATTCTTCTTGAGATAATGTTGGCCAGAAAGAGAAGTTAGAGTGCTTTTTCTCAATATCTTGAAAATCTTGCATGTAAAACAAATCTTCTTTTTTACGTACACCAAAGATTAAACGAAAATTTTTCTGTGGCATCTGGGGAACATATTCTTTAATCATCGAATAAAATGGAGCAACTCCCGTGCCCGTCCCAATAAACCATGCTTCAGCAGAAGGAGACTCTTTTTTAAAAGTAAACTGGCCAAAAATTCCACGCATAAGAAGTGTATCTCCAACCTTAATCACTTTAAATGCTTCAGAGGCAAATCCCCCATCTATAATTTTAATACAGAGATCTAGTTTTCCTTTCTGAGATGGTGGACTAAGCACAGAATACGATTTAAATTTGGACATTTCTCCTTGAAATACTTTCAACATCACAAATTGTCCAGCTTGAAAAGTAAATGTTTCTGGTATAGAAAAAGAAAGTTCAATCACGTCTTTTGTTAAATCTTTCTTTGCAATGATTATTGCCTCAAATTCTTGTAGTGCCATAAGCTCTTTTTAAAGTAGACATTTTTAAAGTTTACGAATATAAACACTTACAAGAATTTCAGAACTTCTTCTACATGCCCAGGAACTTTCACATTTTCAAAGCATTTGAGGATCTTTCCTTGCTCATCAATCACATACGTAGTACGGAATATACCCATATATTTACGCCCATACATACTTTTTTCTCCCCAAGCTTGATATTTTTGAATAACTTTTTTCTCAGGATCAGAAAGCAAGGTAAAAGAAAGTCCAAATTTCTTCGCAAATTTTCCATGTGCTTCTACAGAGTCTGCACTAATACCTAAAACAACCCCTTTTTTCTTCGTAACAGTTTGAATAGAATCTCGAAAATCACACGCTTCTTTTGTACAACCGGGAGTATCATCTTTAGGATAAAAATAGATAATCACCTTCTTTCCTTTATACTGTGAAAGAGAGTGTTCCTTACCAGTGGAATCTTTTAGGGTAAATTCTGGCGCAGACATTCCTTCTTTAAGCATGAGAAAAAGAGAGAACAAGGCCTTATTAATGTTTCCCTAAAAGCGGAGAAACAAGTTCTAAAAGAAAAAGAACAACATTTTCTAAAACCCTGGCTATACGTAAAATCAGTTTATGGTCCCCACCAATAGGTCGCACTAAAATGCTCGTTGCTTTATTTCTATTCGCAAAAAGTACATCGGTAAAGTGAAAGTCACCAATAACAGCAACATCTTTTGCAGAGACTCTATATCGTTTCGTAATCTCTTTGAATAACTTCTTAGAAGGCTTCCGTTCAGTGCTCAAATACACTTCACAGCCCAGAGTATATTCAATCATAGGTCTTCGTTTACGTATAGAAAAACTATTAGAAAAACACACCACCCTATGTTTTTTCTTCACACCTTTAAACCAATGAAGAATATCTTTTCGTATTTTTATCGTTTCAGAATAAAAGAGCGTATTATCAATATCAAAGATCAAAAGTTTCTTCCCTTCAAGCACCTTTGGATCGATTTCTGTAACATCTTTGAAGGTATATCTGGGATATATATCCATAGAAGATAAGTATATTAAGAAGTTTAAATACTTATTCGCTATGAACTGGCCCTTCATTCTATGGACAGCTTGCTTCTTAGAAATAGTAACCTATATCTTTCGCTTTGGCTTTGATTTTCACAGCAGGAGCATACAAAAGAAAGCACATCTTCCATTGCGTGTTCATCATATGTATCTAGGGTTTCTACTTATAATCCTTGGATATTTTTATACTGCTTCCCTTTTTCCTGATTTTATTCTTGGTGGTTCAGCAATAACCCTTTTAGATATAGGGATAACAGTAGCTCTTTCTGATATGATTCATCACTTTAGTATACTTCCCTTATTCCATCAGAAAATAGACTTCCCTTAAAGAATCTTTATATAGAGAGAGTTTTTAGAAAAAAAGTATGCCAATACTCCAACGATCTGAAGATCATCCATTACGTTCTATTCATGATCATACTGCTAGAAATATTCGTTATCGAACCGCAGCAGAAAGCCTCGAAAGAAGACTACAAGAATCTGCTACAGGAACAGAGAGGGACCTTCTAGAACAAAATTGTGTTTCTATACATGATCCTAGTATACCTATTGCGGCAACAGGATTCCTACTAAATACCTTTGGTTTTGTTTTAACCTGTCTTCACGTTGTGGATCACTTCCTTTCTAATCCACAAAAAGTAAGAGATTATAGAGTGAAAGAAAGAGATGGCTCTTTATCAGAAATAGATCCTTCCTTTTTCGCCTATGATCAGGAAAATGACCTCGCAATATTAAGAGCAAGAAGAGGAACAACTCGGGTTCCAAGAGTTTATTTTTCCAAAAGAGAATTAACCCCAGGTGAAGATCTCCATTACTATTCTTTCAAAGGAGAAAACCCAGTATACCACTTGGGGAAAGTCCAAGACACTTCAGAACCAGGCATTTTTACTTTTAGTGGGTACGGCGAACCAGGATATAGTGGTTCCGCTTTATTTGATAATCAAGGAAAATACGTGGGAACGCTTTTTGGAAAAGTACAGGTAAATGGAAAGCTACATATTCGCGCAAGGAAAGCACACATCCCATATAGCTTAGTTGAGGAAATTATTGCAAATCTGAAAAGATAATATTACTGAGAAACAATGGTTTGTTCTAAAGAAAAATGGTCATGAAGCTTGTAGATTGCTTCAGTAGTTGCAAGAGAACCTAAGAGAAGCCCTACTGCAAGCATTTTTTTCTGAAAAGAAGAGGCATTTCCAAGAGCAGAAGGATATGATCCTCTGGTACATTCCTTTACATCCATAAGGTCTTTTGCTACATCAATAGCATATCCTACAGGAGCTCCATTCAGCATTCCCAATACAGCACCCCCAAGAGTTCCAAAAATAATCGTAGATATATCCGTTTCTCCAGCAACAATATAAGTCAAAGGAGAAACAGCAGCAGTAAAAACAGTATTATAAGCAATGTCATGAGCCATTTGTACACCTTCTGAGCGTTCATGAACTCCAAAAAGATTCTCTGACCATTCTCTCCCTTTTGTAAAGGCTGTTCCAAGTCCTAGATAAAGAATGCCTCCACCAAAAAGGCGAGCATGTTCAGAAACAGAAGTATCCATATCTAAAACAAAGCTTTCATACGCAGCAAAGAAGGGAGTAATTTCTACAACTATTCCTGTATTTTCAACAACATATTCATAAACTCTTGTTGAAAGTGATTTCATAGACAAAAAGCAAAAAGTCTCTGTTTATAAATGCGGGAGTACAAAATCCTTCCACTCTAAAGCCTTAAATAAATCTTAATTATAAAGAAAAGAATGTCCTCTTGCTATCGAATTTTAAATATAAATGGAGAACCTTCAATTCCTGAAGTAAGTATTTCTCTTTTAGAATTACTATTAGGCGTAGAACGAAGTGTCATGAAGGAGAGATCAAAAAGATCCATTCTAGATTATTTGGGTGAAGTGAAAGATGGTATACAAGGAAATGGCCTAGTTGATACACTTCTTACAGAGGGTATATACTACCCTTTTGTTTCAGTAGTCTATAAAATATTCTAATTCTCTTCCTTCCAAAACTCTAGTTCATTCGTATGTTCATTAACGAAAAATTCTTTTTTCTTTTCCCGTTTCTCCTTAATCATAGCATTATGTTCAACTGTTCCTTTTCCACTAATGCCCACTTGAGGAGTTTTTCGTAAGTAATCCATAGAAGTAAAATCATCACCCAGACAAACAAGCTCATGAAATTTAGGGAAATCAATCCATGTATACCATCCATCAGCTTTTTTAAATTTTTTTTTTGCACACATAACCACACGTGAAGGAATATGCTCAGAAACGATTTCATACTCTGGTAATAATGTAATAAGTTCTTGACTAAACACAACAGTTTCTTCATGCGTAGGCATATTTGCATACGTAAGCCTTTGTTGAGAAGCTCCTACAAACATATAGCTCTTTAATTCTAAGAAATCAGGATCCCCTTTGTGAATCAATGTAGCATAGCCTTCAATATCGCACATATTTTGTTCTTTAATCAATGTTAATCGGATACAAGTTCGTTCTTTCTTTTGCGCTAAGTACTCCAGACTTTTATTTAATCGTTCCCAGTAATCAGAGAAAAGAGGAACATCAATAGTTTTCAACAGTTCTTTATTTGGTGCATCCACACTAATATACAACTGTGTAACGGGTTCTAAGTCCCGTATGCACTCTGGATATTGCGCATTCGTCACAATAAATGTAGAAATATATTCTTCATTAAATCGTTTCAACAGAGCATTCATTTTTGGATAGGTAATAGGCTCTCCAGTAAGAGAAAGGGCAACATGCCGTACAGTTTTTGATGCTTCATATGCTCCTTTATGCGCTTCAGGATTTCCCCCAAAACCATCTAGTAGTTTTTTGTGCGCATGCAAACTCCCCTTGAGGATATCTTCAGGCTCATCCACATCCCATTCCCATTCTTTTCCAACAGGGGCCTTGTAACCTCTCCAACAAAAGGTACAACGGTTCGCACAGCTAATACTTGTGCTCATCTGCATACATTGGTTACTCATAATACCATAGAATTTTAATTTGTAACAACCACCCTCACCTTTAATCATCTTCTTAGTCCAGCCACAGACCTTGACAGCACTATGTTTTCCAACTACACGATATTGCTGCTTTTCTAATTCTTTTTTAGATTCTTCTGTAAGCTGTTGCATAGAAATAATGGAAAGAGATTTCTTTAAAAAGCTTTAGGTGGCTATTTCCCATTCTTCTGGTTCTGCAAGTCTAGGCAGTCTATTTTCAAATTCACGAAGAACTTTTCTTTTAAGGTCATGATCATCATTAAAAAGACCAATATCAGCGAGTCTTCTCTCCAGAAAATGATCATACACAATTCGAAGTCTACCTAATCCTAAGTTTTCTTGTATTTCTGGATGAAGAAGATCAAAGACTTCTTTTCCATACACTTCAATCATCGCATTTCTATAGACTTTACCTGGATTTTGAGGATGAGTCACAATTCTTCTCAAGTATTTTTCTTTTGCAGGATGAGTAAAACAAGGGAAAGAATATCTTGGCATGGCTGACTGTGTAACAAGAACTCTATGTATTGCAGAAGGAAGGATACCATCTGTTTCTGTGCAAAGAAGGTCACCTACATTGACAATTGCAAACTCTTTTGAAACACAAACATCATCCCAACTCCCATCTCCTTGTTTAATTTGGAGGCCTTCTGAGCTCTCTCCTAAATATAACCAGGTCGCTCTATTAATATCAGCATGTTCTGCTGCACGCACAGGCATATCATTCGTTCCAGATTCTCTTTGTAACCGTTCAATAAGATCTTGTTCTACAGCAGGATAGTACAGGCTGCGAAGACCACTATTGGGTTTTCTTCCATTTTGCCAATCCCAATCAAAATATCGTGGATCAACATCTAAGATTTCAGCAACAGCTTTGTACAAAATTCTATTATCCTCCTCAATCCTTTCATAGGCATACATACTTACACCTCGAAGTCCAGGTACTTCGAAAGGGTGTATATTTGTGGGCTCACCAGGAATACCGTCTCTGCCCCACATAAGAATTTCCTTAAGATCTCCAATTGCTCTATCTTTTGCTCCTTCAACGCCAAAGCCAGTATATCCTCTTTGTCCACGACAATGAAGATTATATCTCTCTTTTTGAGAAGTATTCAAATTTTCAAAAAAGAATCTTGACTCTCTAAGCATATCTGCAGTAAAAGAGACATCTAAACCTGTATCAATAAACTTCCCAAACCCTTGGCCACCATAACGGCTATCCCAGGATTTTTGAAGTCCAGAAAGAAACTCTGTTTTATCAGAAGGAGTTCCTTCTTTATAGGCTTGTAAACTTAGAATAGGAACATCAGCAAATCGTACAGTTTGTTGCCCAACCATAAACAATCAAAAAGAAAAACTCTCTTTTTAAGATTTATGATACTAAAAAGAAAAGAATTACTCTTGATAATAATCAGAACCTAAAGCTAAACAAATTTCTGCTTTCTTCAGTTCTTTCCCTATATAGGCAGCATGGTCAACAATATTGAACCATCCTAGTTTATGTTCTCTATCATAGGTAAAAATCGCACTATAAATATCCTGTGCACGTCTTCCACGAAATTCTTTAAGAATAACATGTTGTTGATTACAAATAGCTACACCAATATCATGACTTTCCCTATAAATCTTAATCAAAACATAACAGCCTTCCTTGTCAAATATAAAATCTTTAATATCATCCCAACGAGGAACTTCATAGATTGCAAAATCATCTGCGATCTTTTTATCTTTCACCCATGCAGGGTGCGCCTTAATTGTTTGCATTTCCATAGTTTTCTCTCCATTCTTTTTGTTTAAATACCTTTCTTTTAAGGTATATTGTTAACTAACGGGTGTTTTTGTTTAGAAAAATTTTTTAAAAAGAAAAAACACCTTTAACTTAACGACACATAGCAAAAGAAAGATATATAAAAAAGAGAAAAACAAAAAATTCATGGTTGATTATAAAGAAATCATTCTTGACCTCAAAAGAACAAAGGAAGAAAGAATTCAGGCGGCATTTAATTTAGAAAACCTTGCTGATGAAGCTTCTATCCATGTATTAGCCCAAGCTTTAGAGACAGATCCTTCTCCAATTGTTCGCCATGAATGCGCTTTTGCACTTGGAGAAACGAGCTGTCCAAGACTTGCTACAGGACCATTAAAACAAGCATGTGAAAAAGATCCAAGTATTTTTGTGAGACACGAAGCACTACTCGCACTAGCCACTTTGGGTGACAAAAATAATCTTTTTTTTATACAACGTTTCCTCAAAGATAAAGATCCAGAAATAGTGGAATCTGCAGAGATTGCAATACAACGTCTAAAAAATTCCTAAACAAGGTTTAAAAAGAGAGAAAAGTAAGATTTCTTATAGAACAAGGCACGAAACTCTGGCCAGAACAAGAATGGGGTGCATTTTAAGAAGAGCTTTGGAAAGCAGGCATGTAAATGAAACTCACTTTAGACACAACAAAAACAATTGAAGAGAATGCAACCTTCTTTTTTGAAAAAGCAAAGAAAGCAAAGAAAAAACGTGCAGGTGTAGAGAATATTCTTTCTTTAACACAAGCAAAAGTAGACAAACAAGAAGAATCTAAAAAAGAACTAAAAATCTATGACGCTCTTCCTTCAAAAAAATGGTTTATGAAATTTCGTTGGTTCATCTCTAGTGATGGGTTTCTATGCTTGGGTGGAAAAGATGCAACGACAAATGATATGATCATCAAGAAATACTGTGATAAAGAAGATTTAGTTTTTCATACTGAGCTTGCAGGTTCACCTTTTTTTATAATTAAAGCCGAAAAAAAAGAAATTCCTCTAAAGACAAAAGAAGAAGCTGCACAAGCAACGGCATCTTTTTCTCGTGCATGGAATCAAGGTTTAACCACAGCAGAGGTCTATGCTATTAGCCCGGACCAGGTAAAAAAAGAATTTGGTCTTCCTAAGGGGGCATTTATGATCCATGGAAAGCGAGAATATTTCAAACCGATTATCCAACTATACATTGGAGTAAATGAAGAAAAACATCTCGAATGTTCTCCCGTAAAAAAAGAATTTCTCTTAAAGCAAGGTGGAAAAAAAACAGACACAGCAAAAAAGCTACAACATAAATACATAGAAAAATATAACCTGAAATATCCTTTAGATGATATTATGTCTGTTTTGCCAGGTGAGTGTTCCGTAGATACGCAATAATCTTCTTGGAATCAGAAATGAGTTTTCCATTATCTTCAATAACAGGAACCGTTCCACCAGTAGAAGTAACTTCCTTGGGTTTATTCTCTCTATGAACAAGGACAATCTCATAAGCAATGTTTTGTTCATCCATAAAGTCTTGAACAGTATCACAAAAAGGACAATGAGTAAAACGATAAAGTTTAATCATAAAAAGAAAAGAAGACTCTCTTTTTAAAAAAGTTTCTCTAAGGTATCTAAAGTAAAAAGAATAATTGCATTCGTGTGTGCTTTTGAAGGTTTAAACACATCCTTTTTTTTATGTACTGAAGAGATACGTACATTAATAATCAAATGAATTTGTTGAGTCAATCCTGGATCTAACTTCACTCCTTTTTCAAGTAGTTTTGCAATAAGGTTTCCTAGTCCTATGTCAGGATGTTTTTCAAGGATATCCACACCAGTAGTCTGGTAGTATTTTTTATGCAAACCAACTTCAAGAAGTCTCCCACAAAGAATAATACAGCTTCTATAACATTTCGTATCATAGCATTTACGTAATTCTTCCAAATCAGCAAGTACTTCACCTTGTACATCTTCAGGAATACGCGTAATATTAAATTTCATCTCCTCTTTTTCTTTGACTTCTCCAATCAATTCATCCATACGAGAAATAATCAGTAACATCGTGCGAACATCATGTGCTTTTTTCAAGGAATCATACAACAAGAAGAGTTCTAATCTTCTTTCTTTCGTCTCAATTTCTCCTACACTAGTCCAAAGCTGATCTTCAAGCCCTTTCAAACTTGTTGAAATTTGTGCAGTATAACTTCTCATACGAAGACCTTTTTCATCTTTATCTGCATAATAAGATCGCTTAATCAGTGTATCATGCAAACGATGAAGTGACTGTTTGACTTGTCGAAGACTCATAAAAAAAGAAAGAACCTAAAACTTTTTAAATATTATTGAGATCAAAAGACCTATGTCTTCATATGTGAGCATTAGGATAGGGAAAAAGCTTCTTGCACGAAAAGTCAAAGTCTGTGATACTTTATTTTCACGAACTCTAGGCTTAATGTTTAGTCCAAGTCTTCCCAGTAGTCAAGGAATTCTTCTTGTTGCAAATCAACAAAGCAAAGCACAAACAAGTATCCATAGCTTCTTTGTATTTTTCACTTTCGATGCTCTATGGGTAGATGAAAACAAACGTGTAGTAGATCGAAAAACAGTCAAACCCTTTCAAGCACTGATAAGGCCTAGAGAAGCAGCAAAGTATGTTATAGAGCTTCCTAGAGGCTCTACAGAAGGTATTTCCCTAGGTTCAAAGATAGAATTCTAAGAGAAGATTTTTAAAGAGGTCTAAAATTAAAAAATTATGGCCCTAACTATAGAAGTGATCGAAATATGTTTAGAAGGATGTATAGAAGCTGCATATAAAAGGGAAGAGGGTATATACAGACCATATGTAGGTGCTGTAGTTCTTGCAAGAGATGGCTCTCCTGTAGGAATAGGAACAAAAGAATATATTTCTGATTCTAGGGTGTTATACATGCACGCAGAAAGAATGGCTCTGTTTCAAGCTGGAGAAAGAGCAAGAGGGGGAACCTTAATAACCACTTTAGAACCCTGTACAAGGGTTCCAAGGGGATTTCAAATATTAAAACCTTGTGCCGAATTAATCCCAGAGTTTGGTATCAAAACCGTAGTCATAGGGCTTAAAGATACCGGTTCTAGAGTAAATGGAAGAGGCATAAAATATCTCCAAGACCGAGGGATTGAAATACAAATGTATGATGGCCCACAAGCTACAAGATTAAAGAAATTAGTAACCTTAAGATGACCGATACCTATATTAAGACCATTTTAGACTGTAAAAAATAAAATGAAAATAGAATTTAGCGCAATTGGAGGTTATTCCGAAGTAGGAATGAATATGTGTGCCTTCAAAATCGGAGACGAAGTTATTATTTGTGATATGGGCTTCTATCTCCCAGAAGTAGTTCGTCTACAAGACGAAGAAATAGTAAAGACAAATTTAACCAGAGAAGAATTAATTCACTTACATGTTATCCCTAATGATGAAGTTATTAAAGATTGGCAAACAAAAGTCAAAGCAATTGTTCTCCCGCACTGTCACTTAGATCATACGGGTTCTGTACCTTATTTAGCAGGATTTTATGACTGCCCAATCATTGGCTCGCCATATACATTAGAAGTACTAAAGAGTATTCTCAAAGATGAAGGTGTAAGATTAAAGAATAAACTTCGAGTATTAAACGGAAATGATTTTTTTAAAATCACAGAAAACATTACTCTAGAATTTCAAAACATTCCCCATTCTACACCACAAACTATGCTTGCAATATTTCATACACCAGAGGGTATTATTATTTATGGAAATGATTTCAAACTGGATAATAATCCTACGCTTGGACCAAAACCAAATTATAAGCGGCTAGGAGAGCTTGGAGAAAAAGGGGTAAAACTCTTAGTCTGTGACGCATTATACGCACATGAAGACAGAAAAACTCCTTCTGAACTGGTTGCAAAGGAAATGCTTAAAGATGTTATGCTGGGCATAGAAAATACAGACAATCTTGTCATTGTGACAACTTTTGCATCTCATATTGCTCGTTTAAAATCCATTATTGAATTTGGAAATAAGATGGGAAGAAAAATTGTTATCCTTGGACGCTCTATGAACAAATATATTTCTGCCGCAGAAAATATTCAACTGGTAAATTTTTCAAAAGATGCAGTAATTACAAAATATGGAGAAGATGTTCGGAAAAAACTAAGAGAAATTCAGAAGAATCCTGGGAAATATTTAGTTATTTGTACTGGTCATCAAGGAGAACCTCGTTCTATCCTGATGAGAATCGCAACAAAAGAATTACCCTATGAATTTAAACATGGGGATCAAGTTATTTTTGCATGTAAAGTTATTCCTGCTCCTATTAACATTGCAAATCGAGCAGCTATGGAAGCAAAACTGAAACAAAAAGGTGTACGTTTATTCAAAGACATTCA
>SICW01000005.1 GCA_009691355.1 Candidatus Woesearchaeota archaeon | reverse complement strand
GAAGCTGAACATTCCTTTGGTATGGATATTTATCAAGGAGGGGCTGTTCCTGGAAAGAAACTACGGATTGTGAATATTGTTGGTGTTGATGTGGAAGCATGCGGAGGAACGCATTTAGATAATACTTCTGAAGTTGAAATGATTAAAATCATTAAAACAACAAAGGTACAAGATGGGATTATACGACTGGTTTTTGTTGCAGGAAAAGCTGCACAGGAAGAAGTGAAAGGTGAAGGAAGTACGTTGAAAGAGTTAGAAAAACTATTGCATTGTACTACCGAACAAATCCCTGGAAGATCAGCAGAATTATTTGAACTTTGGAAAAACATAGTAAAGAAGAAAAAGGATGTTCCGAAGAAACTGACTTCACTTTCTGCGTATAAAGGAGATGTCCTTGCAGAAACAGCACGTGTACTGAAAACGCAAGTAGAGCATGTTGTTAAAACTGTCGAACGATTCTTAAAAGAAATAGGTATGTAAATTTATAATTCATTCTATGATGGTTGGGATACAGAATCAGGGCCCGTATAAATCATCACAAAAGTTCCATCTTCTAATTGCGCAACTCCAGGATCTCCACCACCACCAGATAATCGGTTTCCGTCGTCCATTTCAAAGGTATAGCCATCTGAAGAGAAGGCAGAAACAATTCCTCCCGTGCCCGTTCCATAGAAACGAATTCCATCATCTAAGGTAACTGCTTGTCCTAAAAACCCCATGTCCAAAGTAACAGGATCTTCTAAAGTAAATGTGAGCCCATCTTCAGAGGTTCCATGATAATTGTCTAAATCTTGAAAGGTAGAAAGTTCAGTTGATCCTGCTCCTATTCCTGATTGTGCAACATTCCATGTATAATAATGCCATAGACCCTCGAAGTACACCACAGAAGGGTCGAGAAGTGCTACATCTTCTGCTGTTGTTGCAAGACCTGATTCTTCATACACAAAGGTTCCTGTTATATCTCCCTCAGTATTTATTGCTGATGCAGGGTGAGGTTGGGATGCATCAACTTCTTGATAGGTAAAATATAAACGGAGAGAACCATCTTCCAGTTCTACAAGTGTTGGATCTACTGCTCTTGTGACAGTCACTTCATCAGGTCCTGAAGGAGTTGCAGTTGTTGCTTCTGGCAAGCCTTCAATGGTTACTGCTACAGGATTTGTCCATGTTTCCCCATTATCATCAGAAAGAGAGTAGGCAATAACACCAAATAAATCTTCATCTTCATAAGAAAAATATTGATAACTTGCAACTAATTCTCCAGAAGAAGTAAGCAAAAGATTTGGAACACCAACATGTTCTACAATTAATTCCTTTCCACTAAAACTTAAACCATCATCTGAAGTAGAGATATAAAGATTTGATTTCTAGACCCCATTTGATGGATTTGTAGGTACCCATGAAGGAGTAGAATCATCAGAATCAGATGTTTCTCCCTGTACCTCTCCTTGAGAAGTAGGCTCAGGCATTTCTTCTAGATCTGTATCTTGAGAACATGCTGTAAGGAATAAGAAGGATATAATTAATAGGCAAGATAGTGAGAATGATTTTCTTTTAAAATTACAATTCATATTTCTATTGATATCGATTGTATTAATATGTTTTTCTTTTTTTGATAAAAACAAAGGGGAAAGTTTATTAAGCTCTCCCTCTTACAAGTAGTATTATGGAAATACAATTGAGGGAGAAGCCAAAAAACCCAATTATTATTGAGGGATTTCCTGGTCTTGGGCTTATTGGAACTATTTCTACAGAATATTTGATCAAACATCTTGGAGCTAAGTCTATTGGATATATTTCTTCACAGAATCTCAGCCCTATGGTTGCTATTCATGAATCAAAAGTTATTCAACCATTGGAAGTGTATTATGTCAAAAGTAAAAATATGGTTATTCTTCATGCTCTTGCTGATGTCAGAGGTATGGAATGGGAAATTGCAGAAGCACTTGTACAGTTATATAAACTGCTAAAAGCAACAGAGGTTATTAGCCTTGAAGGAATTCTTGGACAAAATAAAGAGATTAATGGTTACTATTACACTAATGATAGTACGAATAAAAAAATAACTAAGTCCAAAGCAAGCTCTTTGACAGAAGGAGTGATTCTGGGTGTTACTGCAGCATTATTGCTAAAGGATAAAGAAATGAAAACTACAGGATTCTTTGTGGAAACACACTCTAAACTTCCAGATAGTAGAGCCGCAGCAAAAATTATTGAAATGCTGGATGGATACTTGACATTAGGTGTAGATTACAAACCTCTTGAAAAAGCAGCAGCAGAATTTGAAGAAAAACTTCAAGGGTATGTTGAGAAAATGAAAAGTGCTTCTAAGAAAACGGAAGAGAAAGCAGAAAATTATTTTGGGTAAAACTCTTTTATTAAAATACACTCTTATTACAGGAGAAAAACATTTCTCTTATATTGATTGTCTGAAAGTGCTCAAATACTAGGCATTTATATACCCCTTCTCGTTCATTTTCTTTATGTTTCCTTATCGAAAAACAAAGTATACTCTTGACATTGTCTTTCCCAATAAAATGTATGGAGGAGTCTATAGTCTTGGCCCTTTAATCATTTACAATCTTGTGAATCAAAGAAAGGACTGGTACTGTGAACGAATATTTTTAGATCATGGAAAAATCACTGCCCCTCTTGTTGGATTTTCTCTGCAATATGAGTTAGATGTTGCAAAAGCAATTGCTATGAAACCTAAAAGTGGATTTACGTTTGCTGGTGGGCCAGTTGTTGAGTTACATACACAAGTAGTTGCACAACATTTCGATTTTGTAATTCTTGGAGATATCGAAGCTGTACTCCCATCTGTTCTTGAATTATATGAGAAAGACCAAAATCATTTTTTAAGAAATATTCAAAAAATTAAAGGAGTGTATGTCTATGGAAAAAATACTCTTACTCGTGCAGAAGTAAAGGATATTGACAGTGTTTCCTATCCTCTTGTGCAACCGTTTCCGGATAGTATTGATGAAGATTATGTGTTTGGAAAATGTTTTATTTTAGAGACAGAACGAGGTTGTCCCTTCAAGTGCCATTTCTGTGCGATTCCTCAGTTCTATGAAGGAAAAATGAAGTTTCATAGTTTGGACTATTTGAAAAAAACGATTGACGAGGGCCTTCGAATCAATAATGTCCAAAAAGTGGTTATCTACTCCCCATCTTTTGTACACCCACAAAGAAAAGAACTACTGCAATACCTCTTAGAAAAAAAAGTACGTGTTAGTCTTCCTTCTATCAAAGCAGAACACATGGATTTAGAGACTTTAAAACTGATTAAAGCATGTGGACAGAAATCACTAACGATTGCTCCAGAGTGTGGAGAACGCTTACGTTTTACGATTAATAAAAAAGTCAAAGATGAACAATACTTCCAATTTGTTGAATTCTGTAACCAAGCACAGATTGAGAAACTCAAAATCTATATGATGATTGGGCTTCCTGGAATGACTACAGAGGATATCCAGGAGATGAGCTCTTTTCTTATAGCAATGAAAAAACAATTTCAAGGAAAAATGTCTCTTTCTATTAATTATTTTGTCTCAAAACCTGGAACAGTGTTTGCACAAGAAAAGTTTGATAAGAAAAAACTAAAAGAACAAGAAAAAATACTTTCAAAGACACTCACTTCTTTCAAGGTGAAGATGCCTAAACTTGCCACATCCTATAAAGAATGGGTTTTGCTTCAGGATTAATTTATGAGGAAGGTTAGGTAAAAAATGTAGCATACCATGAAAATAAGTGCTACACTTAACACGGAACACAAAAAGCCTAAGCCCCCAAAAAATCCTTCTCTGATCGGATCTTTAAATTGTAGGTTGTCCATAGAAGATATTTCCTTTCTTCGCTTTATAATATTTTGTATGCCTTTCTCTCTTTTTTACTACCACTAAGAAACACGTTTCATTGCTAGAGGGATTAAACTTTGCTCTCCGGTAAAATCTTGGTATAAAATCTGTTCTATTGTTGCAGGAGGAAAAGGGTCTTTGTATGCTCTCTTTGTTGCTAATGCGTCTACATGGTCTGCAAGAGCGAGTATTTGGGAAAGAGTTCTATGCTTTTCAGACTCTACTCTCCTTTTTCCGATAACATTGGGCTCTTCTCTTGAACTAGTATTCTTTCTAGGATAGGGATCACTCTGCCATTCATGATGAGAGCCAGCAATCCCAACGATAGATGGATTATATCCCCTTTGGGTCAGAAGAAAAATTGTCCAAAACGCATGCAAATGCATTTCTTCTTTTTCATAATTATCTAGCTTTCTTCTTGCATCGAGAAGATCTACTGATTCTATGAGCTTTCCTGTATCATGGAGGTAGCCAGCTCTTGTTAAAAGGCAAAGGTCCCCTTCTGCTGGGCCAAGATCCATTGCAATATCTGCAGCAAGATGTGCTACACGGCAAGAATGTTGATAGGTGCCAAGGTGATGCTGGCGAATTTTTCCTAGAATAGCTGTCACATCAGGCTCTCTTCCAATAGAAGCTAAAAATTCTCTCTGAGGATAGAGTAGATGTACCATTTATGTACACTATTAAGATTATTCTTGCTTATTTAATTGTTTCTAAAATATACTCATAATTAAAGCTGCAGCAATAGGTATGAGAAGATTATCATCAATGTAGTTCATTTTAATTGTTTCTAGCCCCATAGAAAGCATGCTGCCAAAGAGTGCCGCAAACACATTTACGAACAATAATGCTCCTACAAAGGAAAAGGCAACTCCTGCAACTGTTCCCTCAACAGACTTAAAATGCTTGTAGGTTCTTCTTGAAAGAAGTTTTCCAAATATATGTGAAACTGCATCACCTAAAGTTAGAATCATTATTGAGGCTAAAGCAATCTTTAATGGAAAAAAATAGACTACAACTATTGATCCTAGGACAAAAAAGAGGGGGCCTTTCCCCGGGAAAATATAACGGTTTTCTGGACGTTCAAATTTATCCATAACCCAAGAGGCAAGAGGAACTCTATAATGTTTGCATAAGAAAGAGAGAATGAAACCCAGAATAAAACTCACAATGAGATGGTAGACTGTAAAGAGATGAAAATAGAGCATACACATAAGAAAAATACCAAACAGAAGATGTAAGCTTTGTCTTCGTAACTCTAATGCGGAAATCATTTCTGTGTATGAGGAAAATGACAATTTAAATATGTTGCGTAGTCCGTTTTTTAGTAGTTTGCTTGAGCACTAGAACTGCTTACATAGGTTGAGGAAGGGCCAGAGTTTCCATACCCAGAACTAGAAGAGTTTACTGCATACCCTGTTGCTTTGCTATCAGAACCAACAACACCATAGGAAGTCACTTGAAGTTTTCCTTCTTTTTCTTCAGCTTTAAACTCTGCACCGCAATTGCATGATGCCCACAAACCAGGTTGACTTCCTGGAGCAGTATACGAATGACCAGTGGGAGTATGTTGTTGGCCATAACTGGTAGGTTCTGTTTTCGGAATGACTTGAGAAGATTCTTGTATTGTTTTTTGTGGAAGACCCATGCGAGTACGTACTGCATCTTCTTCTCCGAATAAAGGTTCACCTGATATGTGAAGTTGTGCTTTCCCAAGACCAGACTTCTGATGTAATGCAGCATGTTGCCTCCATACATCAGAGCCCTCAATAGTACGAAGTCTCTCTTGCTCCATCTCTTCTGGAGAAAGCTGCCTTTCAAGATTTGTTGACTGAAAATTGACCATTTTTCTCTCTTTCTTAGAGTGTTTTTTGTTTATAACAGTTCTGGACGCAAAGATTTATTAATGTTTATGACCCTTTGAGTAGTATGGCTGATGGTGTTGAAATTACAAGTGTGCCTGGTAAGATTGTTATTATTAAAGATGGGTACAAGATCAAAGCAAAAGGGGTCTACAACCTTGAAGATCTTTATGTAGAATTAAATCAGTGGTTCGTGCATATGGGCTATGATTGGAAGGAAATTGAATATAAAGTTATTATGGGAAAAGGTGGCTTTCAACGTTTAGAACTTCTCTGGCAAGGTACAAAAAAAGTTACTGACTATACTACTTTTGTTATTCGTTTAAATCTTGGGGCAGATATTTCTGAAGTAGAAGTTACCTTAGACAATGGGGGAAAGGTCAAAAGACAAAAAGGAGCACTTGAATTTCGAAGTGAAGCATACATTATTAGGGATACTTCCGTCTGGAAAGATAAGATCATGGGAAATCAATTAGCTAAAATCTATGAGATTCTGATTAGGGATCGACTTAAAGCGGAATGTGGGCAGCTCTATGGTGAAGCACACAAACTCTATGATGAACTCAAAGCATTTATGATGATCTATAGGTAAGATGAAAACTTTTATTAAATATCCTTTGCTGGTTCTCGTTCTCTTTATGTTTGATCAGGTTACGAAATATTTTCTTCAAGCTAAAGAGATATTTCTCTTTCCCTTTGTTTCTTTTACGTATGCAGAGAATACTGGTGCAGCATTTAGCCTTTTTCAGAATCAGAATTTTGCGTTGATTCTCATTTCTTTTGTTGCGCTCATCTTTATCCTCTATTATTTTAAAGAATATCCTCTTGCATTAAGCTTTATCCTTGCAGGACTGTTAGGTAACCTTGCTGACAGACTTCTCTTTGGCTTTGTTCGTGATTTTATTTCTATTGGAACCTTCCCTATCTTTAACATTGCAGATAGTTGTAACACTATAGGCATTGTTTTGCTGCTCTATGCCTTCTGGAAAGAAGAAAAAGTTAATAAAGCGCGAAGCCTTGAAAAAGTATAATGGCTGATAATGCAATGCAGTCTCTTTTTGCAACTCCAAAAGAGATGACTAAAGAGCAAATTGAAAAAGAGAAAAAAGAAGCACAAGAAAAAAATAATCCATTTCTTCATAAAAAAACGATTGACCCTGTGAATGGTATAGGTGCAATGCGTATTTCCATTGATAATATGGGGGATTCAATTGAGAAATATTATTTTCATTTTCAAAAAATATTTACGAGGCACAAAGATACCAGTTTTGGAATGCCTGTTGTTGAGCTCTATAAACTTAAAGACGTTTTTGATGCTTCTGTGAGTAGTAGTTTTCATGGGCAAATTGGAAGCAAAATCAGTGCTATGCAACAACAAGTTTCTACCTATCTTACACAAATTGGACAACTGAGTAAAAGTTTGTTTCCCATGGTACGAGAGATACGTCTTATGGATGAACGACTCGAACTGTATCGAAAAAGTTTCACAGATAAAAAAGACCAGGATTCTCTTGCAGAGGCACGACAAAATGAAGTTGCACTCAAATCCACATGGATTGAAGTGGTTGAACAAGGTATGCAGAATCCTAACTCTGTCTATAGTATGGCAACCAAGCTAGGGTTTGTTACCCTCCCAGACTTATTTTTTGGAATTAACCCTCCAGGGAAAAATGGAGAAGAACAATTGAAAAGTCTTACCAAAGCACTGGATTCTTTTGCGAAACAACAAGAAGTGAATTTTAAAGTACGTACTGCACTAGAGAAAAAGCTTATTCAATACTATACCTGGAAAGATAAAACCTATGCTGAAATGCATCATACCTATAAGTTTCGTATTAAGAATTTAAAGCAACACTATAATGTTATCCTTCTTTACATGACTTGGCTCAAACCCTATATGACTTCTTTGAAAGCATTGCAAATGAAAGGAGATATTACTGCTCCAGAATTGATTAATGCATTTGAGACCAGTAAATTAGAACTAGAATTACTTGCAGTGATGAAATCTGGGAAAAAATACAAAGCATGTGTGCTTACACGATTCAAAGTTGTGACGCGACCAGAACTGTCTTATGGGCAAGGTGGGGCAAGGCAGGTCACTCATTCAGGCCAAGTAGATATTAGTATTGAAGCATACTCTGCAACACAAGAGGATATTGATTTTTATAAAACTAAAACGGATAAGGATATTTTTCGATATTACTCTGGAATGGAAGTAGATGTAGCGGGGGATATTGAATCTATGCTGAAGAGTTTAGGAACAGATGTTGAGGAATACTTACGAGAGGCAGAAACAGGTGAAAGAAAAGAAAAAAAAGAAGAAAGCAAAGCCCCACAGGAAAGTGTGTTTGCACCTTTTACTGCTCTGAAAGACTCTTTTAAAATTTTTATGCCTGAAAAAAGTAAAAACGCCAAGCCGAATAAAACAGAATCTATGGCAGAAGATAAAGAAAAGATAGAAATGGGTGAAGAAGCTGCGAAAAAAGCTTGGATGGCGTATGATATTTTTAAGAAATCTAATGGCATGATGGCTTTGTAAAAAAGAAAAAATTACATTATACCTTTGTACTCTAAACTTCTTTGCATTGCGGATAAGGGTAAAGTTCCTTCTCTGAGCATTGCTTCATGAAAATCTGCAAGCCTAAAAGAATTTCCTTGTTTTTCTCTTGCTTGTGCTTCCATACGATGAAAGAGTACATTGCCTGTGAGGTATAATGCCCCGTATTGTTGCATGGAAGAGAACAAATGTACATCTGCATTTGCACGAGACTCTGGAAAGCCTGTAAGAGAGCTATACAGTTTTTCTGATGCACGAACTATATCTTGTTCGGTATCTACATTCACAAAAGGATTTTGAAGATATTTCCTCTCTCCAGTTAAACACCCTAAAACAAAATAGACTCTTGCGCCTAAACGTAATTGACCTGCTTCTGCGAAAAATTGTTCTTCTAATTCCATACCAGGAGTACCAATGAATCCTCTTTCTGACATTACTTGTTCTGCAACTCTTGTGGTCCACCCTTCAACTAAATCTAAAGGAAATAACCAGCCTCGTATTCGTGAGGGATGCTCTGTTGCACGCACTCCCTGATAATGATGTCCTGGAATGAGTTCGTGTGCGACTGTTCCTGCAAGTGCGGGTCTACTCATGATATTTCCTTCTCTCTCTGTAATGAAATAGGCACTTTTCCTGGATCCTTGTGCAAAAGATCCCGGAGGATACATTGCTGCAGAAGGGACCATTGGGCGTAAATACCTTGGAGTAAAGGCTATCCTTGCTTCATTTGGACCTTCTAATGGGTGAACAATGCCTTGGTCATATGCAAAGCGTATTGCTTGCGTAAGAATTTCTTCTGCTACTTGCACAGCCGTTCCTTCTTTACATTCTGTTGCAGCTTTCAATAACTGGGTTACTTCTACTGCAGAACTCCCACTTGGAAAATAATATTTTTCTACTACTCTTCTTCGAAGATCTTCTATTCTACCTGTCTTTTCTTCAATATCTCTTGTTGCAAGTCTATGCATTTCTTCTAAAGATATTTCTATTCCTCGATCTTGAAATAAAATTCTTGTCACATCTTCTCCAAGACTCAGTGCTCTTCTTGTAGGCATTTCTCTAAGTTGTTGACTATATCCATATACTGCTGTTGCTGCTCTAAGCAGAGCTGCATTTAAAGAAGACATATCTTGATACCCTGCATTTTCTGCAAAGGAATGAATTGCTTGAGCCATGTTTCCATATCCTTTTGCAACTTCACATTCCATATCTCTCCAAGTTTCTACCGGATGATCTAAACGAGAAGCACCCTGTTCTAAAAATATGGGGAGTTGTTCTAACTTTCTGACTAAACCATCAACCCTTTCTCTTTCTGATCTAGGATCACGCTCTAAGAAAAAAAGGAGACCATCCGCAAAAAAGGATAGATTGGAAAGAGGGTTTACTGCATATCTTGGAGAACCATCAATATCTCCTATGGTATCAATGACCTGTGCTCGCAACTCTCCAGCAGCAACTTCAAGGTCTATTCTTTCATCAAAGGTTTCACCTGCATTTGCATTTGCTATCCTCATTGCAAGATCACTACACCTTGAAGCAAAGTCTTCCATTGCTTCTGCGCTGATATTTGGAAGCTGGTCAGGATTTCTAAAATCTTCTTTGCTTACTGCACGAAGAGTATTTGCGGCCATAAGAGTATCAAACTCCTGAGAAAGTGTTCTATAATCATCAACCATGTAGAGCTGGAAAAAGAAGGAGTGTTATAAAAAGATATCGCTCGAAAGTTATATAAAGTTTCTTCACCCTGACAGAGCCATGGTTGTTTTTGGCTCTACGGATTATTTTCACGCAATGGATGCTCCAAAATCACAGATTAAAGATATGCATGTCAAAGAGTTTGGTGTGAGTGCAAAGATTGGTGATGTTCTTCAAGCACTCAAAGCAGACATTGCTACAGGTACGCATCATGTTGAGCTTGTTTTTGGTGGTACTGGAAAAGGAAGCCTACAGGGTATGAATACCAACCCGGAGATGTTTGACAGGGTAAAAAGAGAAGAAATACGAAAGCTTGCAAAAATAAATGAGGTTACGTTAAGCACGCATGCTGCTGTTAATATGGCCGGATTTTCTGGATTTAATAATCGAGATGCATTTGAAGATAGAGTGCAACAAGACAAATTACAAGAAATTAAAAGAACTATTGAGTTTGCTGCAGATACTGCTGGTGGTGGAGCAGTTGTTCTTCACACGGGAGAGTTTCCAAGAACTATTAAAGACCCTAAATTTAAAGTGGGAAGTGATAAACAAGAACTGCTCTACCTTGCTGATAGAGAAACGGGAAAAGTGTTTACGGTTCCAAAACATCCTCTTGATGTTCCTGATTGGAAAAAAGTCAATGGGGAATATGTGGATCTTGATGGGAAGCCTTTGAAAGATCAGAGAGATTATGCACATAGAGTTCCTAAGACTGATGAAAAAACAGGTGAAATCCTTTGGAAAAAAAGTAAAGATGGAAAAGCTGGTCTTAGCTTTGATGAGTTTTCTCAAGAAATTAAAGAATGGAATAACGCTAACCCAAAGGAAGAACAAAGAAGCCCAGAAAAAGAATTCCTCTTCCTTCAAAGCTTTCAACAAATTCAAGCAGAACAGCCTAGGGTTGCGGAATATCAAGAACGAGCAAAAACATATATGGAAAACTATGATAAAGTTAAGGGTAAAATTGGTGCATGGCAAGAATTAGAAAAACGAACGCCAAAAGATAAACAGGAGTACCTTCTTAATGCCTTTAGAAATGAATTCAAAGAACTTGCGCCAGAACTTGAAAAAGGAAAAACACCTAGTGAAGTCCTTGAAAAATACGCTCATGCTATGAAAGAGCAAGCAATTCACTATCAAGAAGGATATATTGGTTTTCAGAAAAATGTGAATAACCTTTGGAAACAACATAAAAATATTGATGCTATTGAAAAAGTAGGCCTAGATAGAACTGCAGACACCTTTGCTGATGCTGCGATCTATGCTTATCGTATTGGAAAGCAAAAAAAACTAGACAAAGCTGTTTTTGTTGCTCCAGAAAACATGTTTGCAGAGTATGGATATGGTGGACATCCCCAAGAATTAAAAGAGATTGTAGTAAAATCACGTGAGAGGATGGTTGAAAAATTAGGAGAGATGGGTATTAAGGGAAAAGAAGCAAAGACCATTGCAAATGAGCATATTAAAGCAACTTTTGACACGGGACATGCAAACACCTGGGCAAAATATTTTGAGGATGATAAAAAACTCTCCCCTGAAGATAATAAAAAAAAATTTGATACCTGGCTTGTTGGTGAGGTAAAACAACTCGTTGATGAAGGTATTATTGGAAATGTGCATATTTCGGATAACTTTGGATATCAAGATGAACACCTCAATGTTGGAGGAGGAAATGCCCCCATACGAGATTTGGTGGATCTTTTTCGTCAAGATAAATACAAAGGAAAATTGGTTGTTGAGTGGGGTGCACAGGGACCAGAAGAGCAACAGGAAGCAGGAGCTTTGCTTGCAGCATGGGCTAATTTAGCAGGATCACCCATTTATCGTGTTGAAGGAATGTCTCCAACTTGGAGGGATATTGAAAGTGGGGGATACTTTGGAACTTCAAGTACACCTTTTCATGTAAGTGGAAACTATGGTGGGGGATTGGGGAAAGATTGGCGTTTATGGAGCTATTCAGATGCTCCGATAGAATAAAAAGAGGTGTAAGAATGAAATTTCAAATAAAATATTCCGGAAAAAGAGATGTACAAAAAAATTATCCTAGTGAGGAGTTTGAGCTTGCAAAAACATTTGCAACACGTATCTACAAAGAGTTTGGAGAATTTACCAAAGCGATTGTTCTCTTTGGAAGTGCAACAAAATCAGAAGGAAAAAAACCCAATGATATTGATATTCTGATTGTGCTTGATGATGTACGTGTTGAATTCAATGAAGATATTGTACAAACATACAGAGTTATTCTGCAAAAAATTATTGCGGATACAGATGTGAAGAGACTTCATGTGCAGTCGATGAAATTTAGCAGTTTCTGGGAATACGTACGTGCGGGAGACCCTGTTGCAACAAATATCTTGCGTTATGGTATTGCACTTGTGGATACAGGTTTTTTTGATCCTTTACAACAGTTACTTGATCAAGGAAGAATACGTCCAACACAGGAATCTATTGCAACCTATTTTGCTATGGCACCTGTCTGCTTAGAGAAGGCAGATGGACATTTATTGGCCGCAAGTGTTGATTTGTACTGGTCGGTGATTAATTCTGCGCATGCAGCGCTTATGCATTACGGTGAAGTGCCTCCAAGCCCTGAGCATGTATCTGAAATTATGCAACAAACACTTGTCAAAGATAAAAAAATATCTAAAGAAGCAGTGAAAACTATGACAGAGATGTATATTTTGTTTAAAGGAATTACTTCTCGAAGTAAAAGAACTGTTTCTGGAAAAGAGTATGATGCTCTTCGCATAAAAGCAGAAAAATTTGTCAAAGAAATGGATCGGTTTATTCGAAAAGAAAAGAAAAAGTGATCGTTTATTTCACCGGGAGTTTGGGCAACTGTATACCCATTTTACCATAAACCCATTCAGTAGCTTCATGACATTTACGGCCATAGTTTTTTATGACTGCTTGCCCTCTACGGCTTGCTATTTCCTCAAAGCATCGAACCCCATCACCAATAGTTTGAGTTGAACGACCAAGATGATTTCCTAATGCATTATATGCTCTTGTTGCAATCCTTCCATTAATGTACTCATGCCAAGGAAGGTCTCTAAGTGATCTCTCTAGAAAATTCATTCTATCTTGATCTCTGAGATGTACTGCTTGAACAACCAAATAGCCCGCAAGATCTCTTGATGTTAACTCGGTTTCTACATCTGATAGATCTCTGATCAAAGCTGAGAATATTGGAGAGCCATCATCTCCCCTTGCATAAGGCAAATATAATCGAGAACCTCTCATCTCTTTGAGATCATCTATAGTTATTTTTGTTGCTATTTTTTTTAAAATTTATTAAAAAAGAAAAAATAAAAGAAAAAAACCTTCCTAAGGTTTTCCGTAGTTTGCTGCAGATTTCTTGATTCCTCTGTATTGTGCTACAAGAGGCATAAGTCCTGCGTACTGCTCGATTGCTTCGTGTAATGTTGGCATATTTTCTTTCTTTAATTTTGTTGCGCCAACTTCAGCACCTAAAGCAAGTACATAGTCTACAAATGCATCTTTATCAGATTCTCCAAGATCTCTTAATCTTTGTGCTTGGATTCCTTGCATTGCTTTTCCTAGACCTTGTCCAGTTGCTTTTACAACGGATTCAATATCTCCTGCATTGACTACTTTTTGATCTTTATATGTATCAACAAGTTGGGTTTTACTTACTCCAAGAGTTTGTGCAATTATTGCATCTACTTGTGTTGCAAGATTTGCGTTTCCGCCAAGAGGGCTAGTTAATCCGTATAACTCTTCTCGAACGTATTTTGCTCCAGCATTGTATAATGCTTCTCCCATACCTTTTCCATGATCTGTTGGGTTTGTTCTATATTGATCTGCCCATGCGAGAGTTAGCCTAGTTTCTAAAGCTTGCGCTCTGTCTTGGGTTTCTACTAACATAACGTCAGTAATGTCTTTGAATTTTTTATGAGGGTCTGCCGGGGCAGGTGTTGGATTTGTCATTTTCTTTTTACACTCCTTTTGTTACTATTGAGTGACGAATCTCCTATTTAAATGTATCGTTTTGCCTTTATATGGCGTTAAAACCATCTATTTGAGGTTTTAAGATCATGTGGCGCAGCATCACCGTACTGCGCCGGGTAGCATAAACCACCTAAAAAACGAGTATAATATCTTATTAATAAAGCTTGTGCTATATACTTTATATAGAGCCTTAGGAGCAGAGCCTTATAGAGGCTATTCTTAGATACATTTGAGGTGATCGCATGAATAATGTCGATACAGTATTAGTTGCACTCCTTCGAGGAGATAGCAGAATGAGTTTGACAGATATGAGCAGGATGACAAAAATTCCTGTCTCAACCATTTATGAAAAGTTGAAACACTATAGGAAAGGGCTTATTCGAAAGCATACATCCCTGGTTGATTTCGCACAATTAGGCTTCCATATTCGTGCACGAGTTTTATTGAAAGCTAAGAAAACAGAACTGCAAAAACTTAGGGAACATTTGTTTGCACATCCTTCCTTGAATGAGTTATATAAAGTGAATAATGGCTATGATTTTATGGCAGACTTTATTTTTCAGACTATGAAAGAACTGGAAGATTATCTTGATATGCTTGAAGAGAAATACGGTGTGGAAAAAGAACAGGTATTTTACATGGTTGATGAACTTAAACGTGAAGAATTTTTGAGTAAGGCAGGAGTGCTTCTGTTGGGGAAGAGAAAATAGCAACATAAGCCTTATAAAGAAACTTTTGAGCAGAACCCTTGTGTTTTTTCATGACTGTACAACCTTTCGCACATAGAAAACTGTTTCTCACAGATAGAGGCCCGAGAGATCTTGTTGCTGTTCTTAAAAATGAAGATAATGTTCATCAAAAAGGACTCTACGATCTGGATGGAACTCTGCATCGAGGTGTTTATCCGTCATTACTCCATGGCATTAGCAATGCTGACTTAGCAATTTATCTTGCACTTCGTATTCCTTTTTTACAGCTCCCAAGATTTGTTTCTGAAGGAATAGATATCTTTTGCTATGAAAGAAGGCATATACAGGAAGGAAAAGATGAGGACAGACCTAGACATATTTCTTTCCTTGTGAATAGTTTTCAACGTTCTCTTGAAAGATTTCCTGAAAGATTGATTATGAATGCTGTCCAATTTATTCCAAGAATGAGGTATCCCCATGCAAGGGAGGTACTTAGAGAAATCCGTGCTGATGGAGTGATTATCTCTTGTGGATTTCATCCTGTTGTAGAAGCATACGGAAATGTTTTTGGCATTGAAAATATTTATGCTAACCCTCTTTTTGAATTTGACCCAAAACAACATAGAGGCATTTATGGTGCTGGTGACAAAGAACGCATTGCACGAAGCATTGATGCAGATCGTTTTGTTGTTATAGGAGACACTGCTGATGATATTGGCATGGCAGATGCGGCAAAGAGCAGGAATCCTGAGAGTGTTGTGATCGCTATGCATGGAAGATGTTCTCACCTTGCATCAAGAGCCGACATCATTGCTTCTTCTTGGAAAGATATTGCTGCACTCTTAGAAACAGATTAAAAATGACAGACCGCTAATCCACGCTTTTCTAAGTATTGCTGATGATAGTCTTCTGCTTTATAGAACTGGTCTGCAGGAAGGATTTGTGTTACAATTTTAGTTTTGAATTTCTTGGATTTTTCTAGAAGCTCTTTTGATTTGATTGCAGATTCTTTTTGTTTTTTGTTATAATAAAAAATAACGGAACGATATTGCGATCCAAGATCAGGCCCTTGGCGATTCATCGTTGTAGGGTCGTGCAAGTTCCAGAATATATCCAGGAGCTTTTCATAGGATATTATTTTAGGATCAAAGTCTACTTGCACAACTTCAGCGTGGCCAGTCTTGTCTGTGCAAATTTGTTCATAACTTGGAGACTTTATTTTTCCCCCTGAATAGCCTACAGCTGTCTTTTTTACTCCCTTCACCTTTCCGAATGCAGCTTCTACACCCCAAAAGCATCCCGCACCAAACATTGCTTGTTCCATACTTTCTTTTAGGGGAAAGTATATTAATAAATTTTCCTTTTTAGAAAAGATGAAAAGAGTGTTGATTTTATTTATTCTCCTTCTTCTTCCTAGTGCCTATGCAGAGGTGGATAATTATAATAATGTCAGTATATTGACTACTCATGTTGTTGTCGCCTCTTCTTTAGAACGTACAAGCGGTACGGTGAGCCAAATTTCTACGATATTGAATTTTTTTCCAAAGGAATATGATTATCAAAGTCTTCTTTCTCAAAACTTTCCGTCTAGCCCGGATGCAGAAATAGAACAAAAAGAGGACGAAGTTTCTTTTGTTTGGCAGCAGACATCTTCTCTGTATACTTTTTCCATTGATAGTACTGTGCAAACCGAAAACAACTTTGTTGAAATCTCAGAAAAAATTCCTTACCCAGCCCTCATCTCTGAAGAAGTACAAGTATATACTATTCCTACAGATATTATTGATATAACTCCAGACATAGATTCTCTTGCAGAAGATATTGTTGGAGGAGAAGATGATTTGTATAAAGTTGTTTTTCTTCTTGCGAATTGGACACAAGTAAACATTGCATATAATCTCTCTACTTTAAATGTTGAAGCGAATGAAAAATCTTCTTATGTTTTAGAGCATAAAGAAGGAGTATGTGATGAGCTTACCAACCTGTTTATTTCTCTTGCACGAAGCAGAGGCATCCCTGCACGATTTGTTTCTGGGATTGTGTATTCTAATCAAGGATATACCTTTGGTGCGCATGGGTGGGCAGAAGTATATATTGATGGAAAGTGGATCCCCGTAGATGTTACTTTTGGAACTTTTGGTTGGGTTGATCCTTCACATATTAAATTTAAAGAAGAATTGGGATCGAATTCTGCATCTTTGTTTTATTCAGCTACAGGAAATGGCCTGGATGTTGCTCTTGGAAAAATGAGTATTGATGCTGAAATTATACGTGCGCAAGGCGTTGGACAAAAATATGTTTCTTTAGAAGTTCTTCCTCTTGAGGATCATGTTGGTCAAGGAAGTTATGTGCCTATACAAATTCTTGTTTCCAATAATAATTCATTTTATGTGCCAGTAAAACTCAGCCTGAGTAAAGCACCAGGAATTGTTGGGGCTAATACAAAAAGTGTTCTCCTTGCTCCTGGAGAAGAAAAATCTGTCTTCTGGATCTTGTCTGTTCCTGAGAATATAAATCCCCTCTATGAATATGTGAGTCTCATTGAAGTCCAAAGTATGTACGGAGAAGTTGCAGAAACTAATCTGACTTATAGTGCTCACTATCCACCCATTTCTGAAGAAGATGCTGAGTTAGATATTGCCAATCTTATTGTTGATGAAAATAAAGACTACCTGAATGAGGTTTCTCTCTCTTGTTCTTTGGATAAAGAATCCTATTACCAAAATGATACTGCAACTCTTTCTTGTTCCCTTGATGGAGACTTAGAAGATGCGGAAGTTTGTTTTAAAGAAGACTGTAGTAGTGCAGCTTCACAGCTCGTATGGATCTTAGACCTTGAAGGCCAGAATAGTGAAAGGCTTTTTGTTCGCGCAGAAAAAGGAGGCAAGGCACGATATTCTTATTTTAATCTTGCTATTTTGAAAAATCCCAATCTGCGTATTGAGAATTTTGAACCGCAGAGTATGAATTTTACTGATAGTGCAACACTTGCCTTTGATCTTGTGACAGATAGCCCTGTACAAAATATTAGCATCCATATTGATCCGTTAGGAAATTTCGCCTTAAGCTCTCTAGAAGTTAAAGAACACATAACCTCACCTATAGAAGGAAAAGATGTCTATAAAGAAGAAGTTACTTTTACCTTGGATTATACAGATATTCTTGGAACCCCTTACCATACAGAATATACTGAATCCATTTCGGTGGAAAATATCCCTTGGTATTATCAGATTCTTTCTTTAGTTCTTTCTCTGTTCCATTAGTACTACTACACCTGAACACTTTCTGTCTTCACACATACGTAGCAAACTATGATAATGCTTATAAATCAGAAGAATCAGCCAGATTTTACAGGAGTGAATGACATGGAATGGTGGAAAATACTGGGAATTGTTATTGTTGTACTCATTCTTTTTTTGCTAGGCTATTTATTTTTTCAGGAAAATCCGCAAAAGTATTACAGAAAAGCACGAAAAACACACAGGAAGGGAGAAAGAGCATATGCTTCTGGAAACTATGAAGTGGCTAATTCTCATTATGTGAAAGCAGATGATTATAGAAAAAGAGCAAGGGAGCTTGAATAAAATGGAATGGTATGAAGAGCTTGATTTTGATGAAAATCCTTTAAAGAATGAAACAAAGTTTGTAGGGAATGAAGAAGCACTAAAAGAAGCATACTACTCTATTATCTCTGGCAATGTTCTTGTTATTGAAAGCCCTGAGGGTAGTGGAAAAACAAAGATTCTCAAGGAAGTTATTCGAAAATTTGGAGGCTATGGAAGAGTTGCCTATGTCTCTGCAAAGGCTTTAGACAGAGAATTGAATATTGAACATATTCTTATCAAGAAAAATGGAATTTTAGGAATGCTTTTTAAGAAAGATCCCAAAAATATGATTTTACTTCTAGATGATGTGGAATACCTAAACGCAAAAAATATAGAGAGGATTAAGTATTACTATGATAGTAACCATTTGCGCGCTGTGATTATTACAACGAGAAGCTTTGAGAAACTGAATCTTACAGAAAGTATGAAACAGCGTATACGAAAAGTCATTTCTCTCTATCCTGTTTCAGAATTTGAAGCAGTACAAATCTTTCGAGATAAAATGGGAGAAACCATACTTAGTGATCGTATTATTAAAGTGGTGTATCAATTATCGAATAAAAACATACAAAAGTTTTTAAATAACTGCGAGCAGGTGTGTAAAGCATATGTAGGAAATAAAAACCTTACAGAAGATGATGTAAGGAAAATTTTTGAGAGGGGTGTAAAATGAATACAGTTTGGTTTCGTGAACTTGGCTTTCATAACAATCCGTTTAGTATTAAACCAGCAGCATTTCACGATCAAGTGATTGGCTTTGATAAGATTGTCGATGAAATTTCTTATGGGATCTTAAATAATAAAATCGTGCTTGTTGAAGGTGATTATGGAAATGGTAAAAGTAGTATCCTGAAAAGACTTCTCAATGACTTTGGTGGGAAAAAACAGGTTATTTACTATAGTTGTAATCGGATGGATGCACACTTAAATGTGAAAATGCTTCTTAATGGCAGATATGGATTTTTGGGACAACTCTTTGATATGAAGCCAAAAGATATGATTCTTCTTTTAGATGAAGCACAGGAATTACGTGGAAAAGACTACGAACGACTATACTCTTACTATCAAGAAGGATACATTAAATCAATTGTTCTTGTGGGAAAAGGAATCAAGAAGAGTGAGATTGTTTCTGGATTCAAGAATCATACGGAAGAAGTGGGTATGCATAAAATGAATGAAGACCTTGCTTTGCAAGTCATTAAAAGAAGAGTTGGTGAACTGCCCTTGCTTCCTGATATTGTTGTACGAAAAATCTACCAAAGATCAGATAATAATGTACGGATTATGTTGAAAACCTGTGAAGAAGTTTGTAAAAAAGCTGTAGAAACAGGAAGAAAACGCGTTACAGAAGATTTTTTGAAACAGTTCTTCCAAGAAAAGGATGCTCCTGTAGCTGTGGATAAAAAGGTAGAACTAGAAAAACCAAAGCCTGAAGTGAAAAAAGAAGAAGTAAAAGTGGAAGAAAAAAAAGTAGCTCATAAAACAGTGATTATTGATCGAAGACAAGAGAAAAAAGAAGAAGCAAAAGTTGAAGAAAAGCCTAAAGCTGAAGTGAAGAAAGAAGAACAGAAGAAAGAAGAACATAAGGTTGAAGAAGATAAAAATGCAAAGGGTGGCCCAAAAGTATATAGACCAGATGACTATAAAATGCTGAAAGGGTCAGCAGAAGAACTTCTCAATAAACAAACTGATGAAATCTTTGGTGATGAGCAGTATTATTAATTTTTTATTGCAATTCGGGGAATAAATCTATATATCGATATTCTATATCTCCTGGAAGAAATAGTTTTATATTTTCCGGAGAGTGAAACTTTCCAAGAAAAAGCACACCCCTCTCTCTATTTCTCAAACTCCTCGCAATCTTTTTACCTATCCAACATTCTCTGGCTGTATGAATATTTACATAGTCTCCATCTTCAAAAAATTCTTCCAAAATCTGCCTATATTCTGGTTCAAAAGGAAACTGTTCAAAAAAATGATCTTTTCTTATACTTTTTAGTCTTTCTTCATATTTCAATATCTCCTCTCCCCCCCAAAGAGAGTGTAGGAGATCTAAACCCCTATGTTCTGTACTCTCCAAGGTCACTCCCTCTTTCAAAAGTACCCGAACTGGAAGCGTCACTGCAAAATCCCCATCTCCTAATTCGGGTATATCACATATGCTTTCCATATATATACGATGAAATGGATCTCTTCTATGCTCTTCAACTATAGCTTCTGAGAAAGGAAGATAAAAATCCCTTAATTTTGTATGGTATAATTCTCTTGCTATTTTCATTTGAGGAGTATCATATTCATGGATATGAGTATCATCATGCAAGGTTCCATAATGGATGAGCTTTCTCATGAGGTTTTTCCCTAGATTTCCATTTATAAAATTTGAGAAGCAAAGTTTTAAAATACAGTCACCATTCGTTTTAGTATGGATATCATCCAATATGCTGGAAATGGTTATCATGTAGAAGTGCTTCGAGGTATTCCTAAGAACGCTTCCAAAGAGCTGGTTGTCGTGCAGGGTGGAGATGATATCCTGAATAGAGCTGTTGTATCTTCTCGTTATGTAGACATTCTTTTAGACCCCCATCTTGGTAATAGGAAAGATTTCATGCATCAAAGAAACTCCGGTCTCAATCATGTGCTTTGTTCACTTGCAAAAGAAAATAACGTTGCTATTGGCTTTTCCTTTTCTAATATCCTTCATGCAGAAAAACGAGGAGTTCTCCTTGGGAGAATTATGCAAAATATTCTCCTCTGTAGGAAGTATAAGATCCCCATGGTGATTGGAAGTTTTGCAAAAGAAGAGTGGGATGTGCGAAATGAAAAAGACCTTCAGGCATTCTTTCAGGTACTAGGCATGACAGGTAAAGAAGTGCACATGGATTTTGTGGATAAACGACTAGACTACAAAAGGAGATTTGTGCAGAAAGGTGTGATGCTTGCACATTAAGACTTTCTAAACATTTCTATATTTGTTTTACCCTATACCTTTTATGAAAGGATCCTTCTTCCTATTGTTTATATTTATTCTATTTTCCATATTCCTTGTTGCTTGCTCTTCAGAAACAGATACTGAAACAGGTACAACAGACATTTCTTCCTATGGGGATCGTTATATTATTGATATACATGCACATATTCTTCCTACAGATAAAACGGCTAATGAAGAGTTTATTGATTCTCTCGTTGCAGAAGCGCAGAGTGCTGGGGTTTCGAAGATTGGTCTTTTCTTACGTGCACGACAAGAACCAG
>SICW01000056.1 GCA_009691355.1 Candidatus Woesearchaeota archaeon | reverse complement strand
TACGAAACAGTGAATGGGGAGATAATCTCTGTATCATTGCAAAGAAGATCTAAAGAAACCTTTTCTAAGACCATATGACCTTTTAGAGAACCATAACTAAATATAGGAAATATACGCAGAACTACTTTGTCCAAAACAAACTTGAGAAATAGGAACTTGTATTTCATCTTGAATCATTTCTAGATAAGCACGTAAACCTGGATGAGGAATACGTCCTATTCCATTCTCAAACTGCAAACGATACAGATCTTCAGTCATTTCAGGCCACCCTTTCATCATTCTATATTGAGGAGTAACGTTGTCATAGTTCAAACAAGGAATTACATCTCCTTCATCATAATGGATAGCAACAGGAATTTCATCCATGCCACCAAGAATATCTAACTTGGTAATAGCTAGACCAGTAAATCCAGATGTTCTAGCTGCATACTTCACCATAGGAACATCAAACCAACCTACTCTTCGCGGCCTTCCTGTAGTTGTTCCAAACTCTCCACCTTTTTGACGCAATGTTTCTGCAAAATCTCCTTGAATCTCAGTAATAAATGCCCCATTTCCTACTCGAGTAACATAGCCCTTAGCAGCTCCAATAATATGTCTCATCTGCCCTACTGGCATGAGCCCGATTCCATTAAGAAACCCAGGAGCACCAGTCCCAGAAGAGGTTCCTCGAGGATAGTAAGGACTATCAACATCAATCATTTCTGATTGTGCACACTCACCAACTAAATCCTTGTTTTGCCGTAATAAAGTATCAACAGTAACAGAAACATCTTTCAAAGAAGGAAGAAGAAAAGAAGCTCTACGAATAGTTCTTAAAGTAGCTGTAAGATACTCCTCCAACAACTCCTCTTTTTCTTTTCCAGGACAAACAGAAGCAACTCTTCCTGCATACAAAGAAGCCATAGACATAACTCTATCTGAATCTCCAAAAAAATCAGCTACACGTATGCCTGTACGTTCATGCTTAGACGCATACACAGGAGCAACCCCTCTTCCTGTAGACCCAGCAGCACTATTTCCATTTGCTTTTTCATTCACACCATCAAGCTGAATATGCCAAGGCATAATCACATGTGCACGTGGATCTATAACCAGCTGAGGATCAATTCCTTTTTCTCGTAAACCTTCAATTTCATTAACAAGAACATCTAAATTTAATGCCATTCCTCTTCCAAGAAATCCTTGTTTTCCTGCAAGCACAGCAGAGGGAATAAGATGAAGCTTGTATAAAACACCTTCATGCATAACTGTATGCCCCGCATTATTTGCACCCTGTGCACGTATACCTGCAAAATAAGAATCTAATAATGCCAGATTATGTACAATTCTCCCCTTTCCCTCATCTCCAAACTGTGCACCAACAACAATATCAAGCATAAACAAACAAAACAGAAAACTCCATTTATAAGTATTTGAGAAGTAAAAACTATACGTTCAGATACAAGACAAAATCAATAAATTTCTGTAAAGAATTCTGCTGTTTCACAGGTGCAAAGGAAAGACAACCATTTTGCGTACAACTTTCAGTATGTTGATTCTCTTCAAGAGAAAGAAGACTCCAAGAAATTTCTCGTGTTTGAGGAATAAGACTTCCACTAACTTCAGGAACAGAAACAACAGATTCTTCAGTACACACCCGTTGTACACAAGAATATTTTCCACCTAAAGAAAGATCACATTGCACATCTTCAGAACAAGGAACCAAAAGGTTTGCAGAAACAAGGGTAAAACTCAAGACCAAAGTAAATACTAAAGCAACCTCTATTTTCATAGAAGTTTAGAAGGAAATGTCTTTTATAAATGTAACGAAAAAATACAAAATAAATTAGGTCTATTTATGGTGTTCGCCAACTCCAACTAAACCAGGAAATTTTTCTGCGTATTTTATAACTTTCTCTAGCGTTTTAAGATGAAGATCTTCAATCTTCTTGAAATGAATACAACTTTTACCTACAGTAACTTTACCTAATTCCTGTTTATATTTTTCAGCAATATATTTCCCATCTTCAACCGCGCAAATATACACACTAATATCATTTTTCTGATTTGCCAGAGCAATAATTGGCCAGTCAATAACTTCCTTCTTATAGTTTTTACAAGCAAACGTGCCATATCCAAGCATATTATCAGAAAAAATGGGCTTAAGGGACGGCGCTGCCTTCCTAATAAGCCTATCCAAGAACTCCATTGGCTCACGCCTTTCTTTTGGAAGCATATTAAAATATTCTTTAATTGATTTCGCCTTAACTTGTTTAAACATATTCATTTTTCACAAATCTCTTTAAGTTTTTTTATCTTCATCCCTTATCAAAAAGAAGTATAACAAACATGTTTATCAAAAAAAGAAAAAATCTGCTTAAGCAGCACAAACTCCTGAAAGAGCAACAGTACCTGTAAAAGTATAGTTAGCTCCCGTGGATAAATCTGAGTACTGTATAATGACAGGCGTAAATTCAAAGGTATCACCTGTAGCAGTACAAGCTTTCGCAACACTAGTTGTTTGGGTCCCACCTGGGGATAAAGTAAACGTTGAACTCCCATTTACAGTCCCGGCAACACTAATGTTCTGTACTCGAATACTAGTATCAAGATTATCTCTAAGTGTAACTGTCAACACATCCGTAGCAGCACTCAAATAATAATTGGTAATTGCTACATCAGTAGTGCCCCAATATGCTTCAGATGCCTGTTTGGATGAAGATTTCCCAATACCAGGAATACCACCTAAAACACCAGCCAAAATGAGCGCAATAATAACAACAACAGCAAGAATAATTAAATATTCTGTCGCACCTTGTCCTCTTTTATTCATAACGCCACCTCCAAAATGACCAAAATAAAGATAGAAAAGCTAATTTAAATAGTTTACCCTAAAATAGATTGTCTGAAGAGTAATCTTCAAGATACCAAATATGAAGAGAGTAATACTTTGCAAAGAGCTTTGGATAACTCAAAGAGGGATATTTTTTCTGAAGCTGCTGAAGAAAGGCAAACTCATGTATTAAACTCTTTTCTTCTAATTCATAACCTCTATTCACAAGATCATAAAGCCCAACATTTTCCTCACTATCCTGATAGATAGAAACTACTCCTGTAATTCCATCAGAAACAAGAGTGTATGTTTCTAAAAGTTGGCGTGTCATGCTCCTCCTCCAGAAAAAAGAGCACTAAAAAAAGAGAGGATAGAAGCTGAAAAGAAATAATACACAAGTACAACAGCGATGAGCAAAAGAAGAACAAGAAAGATAACCCTTTTTTTTCCTTGTGGAAAAAATATATTCTCGGAAAGAATTTCTTTTTTTTGTTGAGGTAAAGCTCCCTTTAGGTTATACAAGACTCCACCAGTCGTAGTATAGTCAATGTCTAAAATGCCCTGTTTTTCTAAAAGCTTCGCCCAATCTTCAACTTGTGAAGAAGAAACATCCAGAATCTCAAGCACCTTTGTATGCAAGACAGGGTCTGCAGAAAGTTCTAAAATATGATAAAATTTATCAATGTCTGTACGAAAAGAAGTGACCGGTTTTGTAGCATCTATTTTTTTTGGTGGAGATTCTTCTTTCTTCTGAGTAAGAGGCTTTTCTTGTACAGAAGAAGCAACATTACTTTTTTCTATACTTTTCTTATAAAGCCCCATGTAACTAAAAAAGGGTGTGAATCTATAAAAAGCTTGCGTTAGAAAGGCCACCAACGAGAACGCACTTTAGGAAGGGTTTCTCCAGTAACATGTTGCGCAAGAGCTATATATTTCTCTGTAAGCTTTCTCTGTGGATACAAAAGAGTATAAGGACGCATCGCAGCAAGAGAATGAAACATCCTTTGATCTTCAGGAAGAGTAGCCAAAACAGAATACCCTAAGGTGTCTTCAATTTCTTTTCTTTTCAATTCAAAAGATTTTTTTTGCACCCTATTCAAAACCAAACCTAATAATTGCTTTTTACTTTTTTCAATTAGCCGTACCGTGCTCACACTGGTACTGACTGTAGGAAAATCTGGGCTTAACACAACAAGCAATGCATCAGCTGCATCTAACGTAGCACTAATTTCCTGTGAAGGAGACGCATCGATAAGAATATAATCATACTTTCCAGAAAAATGTTTCAGCTTACTTTTAAAACTGTCATAAGAAACACGTTTAGGATAATAGAGGCTTGCTGGGATAAAATGAAAGCTATCCTCAAAGTCATGCACTGCTGTAAAGATATGATGCTTTCCATCAAGCACATGATGAATCGTAACTTCTGGTTGCACAACCCCTAGGTGCATAGCCAAGTTCGGTGCAGAAAAATTCGCATCAACAAGAAGAACCTTCTTCCCAAAATTCTTTGCGAGTACTGCTCCTAAATTACTCGTAATACTTGTTTTCCCAACACCCCCTTTGACAGAAACAATTCCAATAATCCTAGTTCGTTTCATATCTCACCTTCTTTAATTCCTGAAGAACCTGGTCTTTATCTTTCTTTTCAGTTTTAACTATATGCACATACCGTACAGGAAGCCCCAACAATCTACGCGCCTCATCACCATCAACAACTCCCTTTTCAAAAAGATCTAGAACTTGTTTCATTTTTTCAATTTCTGCAGTATTTTCATGTAGAGGTTCATACACTTTTTTCATCACTTTTTTATATATTTCAAAGTCAGGAGAATGAACAAAGGTAGTAACTTTATCTTCCGGTATTTCCCCAAGAAGATCATCAGTAACTTTGAGAACTCTTCGAACTTCTTCATCAAGAACTTTAGGATATTCATGAAGAATATCCTCTTTTAAACTTGCTAATTCTTCATTTCTTTGATCTACATTTTCCTCTTCATCCCTAACTTTCTCAATTTTCGCATAATGAGTCTGAGATAAAATCTTAGATGGGGATTTTTGTGTATCAAAAAAACGAGAAAAAAAACCATTTTGGTGAGACTTAGGAGCTTGAGAATGTATCTTTTTCTTTTTAAAAAAGTTTACACAAAGAGTAAAGACCAGAAACCCTAAAACCAAAAAACCAAGAGCCAAAAA
>SICW01000055.1 GCA_009691355.1 Candidatus Woesearchaeota archaeon | reverse complement strand
TACTACAAGTTGCTATACCATGAGACTTTGCATAAGCCTGAGCTGTACTATCCGTTGCATAAACATCAGCACAGTTAAGATAAGGCCAAGCTTCATAAGCAGATTCAGTCTGAACAATACTTCCAGACTTTTGAACAACTTCACCAGTACTAATACTACAAGCACTATATCCACCACTTTCACATTTATAGAGATAACCACCATAACTAGTAGCTTCTAAATAAAGAGTAGTATCACAAACTTTTGTTTGACAAGTTAAGTCTTTACACTCTAATCCTGTAGCACATTTCTTCGAATCTTCAGTAGCACCAGGATCACAACGTGAATCCTTAGCAAGTCCTACAGTAGTTGTAGCAGCAGAAGCAGTTTTTGTCTGACAAGTTAATGCCCCACCAGTACCAGCCAAACAACTCAACCCTTCCCCACAAGCTGTAGTTTTCGTTGTAGACCCAATAACACAGTCCTTCCCAGCAGTAACAGTACCAATAACAGTAGAAGCAGTATTAGCCGTTTTCGCAGCAACAGAAGACATACACGCACCATTCTTCCCAATATTACTCAGACCACCAATCAAAGCAGAAACAGTCGCAACGTAAAACACAGGATTTTCATAGACATGGGGACTATCAATACTAAAGAAATGACTTTCATCCACTTCATCAACAAATTTCAGAGAATCCCAATCTCCAAGGTCACTGATCTCAAGAGCATCAATATCTTTTACATCATTAAAAAAGTTCTCATCAAACATCGTACTAGAAAAACCATCAAAAGATGCATCACCCACAAGATTATACTTTGCTCCACAGTCTCCTAAACTATGACAATACGTATTCTGATCCACAAGCCAATCCTTCGTTGCACATCCATCCGGACTTTCAGATATTTTCGTCCATGCATCAGAATTATCAGATCCACCAAATAATTTTTTCACACCACCAATCCTATACGTCACCGTACAGGTCGCAGAAGCAACCGCACAAGTACCCGAGGAAATATCATTAGATTCAGTATCTTCTCCCCAGAACTTCTGGCCTTGAGGTACTTGAGGGATGCATCGCCCATCTTCATAGGTTTCACTTTCTAAAATCCCAGCACCAGTAGGCAACCAATAACAGTCCTGTGTATCTTCCTGTGCACAGCATTCATATTGATCAGTTAATCCAAAAGTTTCATCATTACATGCACTGCAAGTATCTCCTCTATTTTCTCTACATGCAGCCTCCACATAATCTCCATCGCCTAAATGTAAGGCTTCTAAATTATTCAAAGAATCTTCACCTAAAACTCCACCAACACAGATTTCTTCTCTATAATCTGCACAAGACTCAACCAGTTCATCTCCATTCACACAAAGATGCCTGTAATGTCGTGAGCCCACAGTATCTAAACCCTGTCCTACTTCTTGATCATAAATACACCACGACTCTCCATTTTTCTTTGCTTCCCCTGACTGCGGACTTGCATCACTTTCATACGTCGTCTCACAATCAAGATCAATACAGGTATAATCTCCATCACCCATCACATTATCTTGATCAACACCACAGGTTTGACCAAGAGCATAATCACAATTTCCACAATCAGTATCATATGGCCCAGAAGCAGTACAAGAGTCTCCTTCAGCTAAAACATATCCACTATTATACGAAGCTCTATCATCAGACTGATAAATATTTTCTCGGTTCCCACAACTATCATACCAATACACTTTTCCATCATAACATCCAGTATATTGTTGCTTTGCACATTCAGTTGAAAGTAAATCATTGGAACAAAGCATAGCTTCATGAAAGCCATCAACAGTAAAATTCACATCAACTTCAGTAGCAACAACAGAACACTCCTCTCGTGTTTCAAAAATTGCTTCACTTCCATCAACACAACATCCAAAATCTAAGTTTTGTACCGAACCTAAACAAGCAGATTCTGTTTCTATCGTATCATCAAAAGAAACTGCAGCTTCTTCATAGCCACTTCCCACACTCTTACACTTCACTTCAGTCACAAAAAAAGCCTGGTCACCAATCACACAACAGCCCTTGTTACATTGATCTATCGCACAATCCCCAGAAGTACTCCAGCTATAACCTTCCTCAGCCTCACATGTTGCACGAGGAGTATTTTTCGAACACGTTCCTTCTTCAGAAGAATAACAACATCCCACTTGACAATACGAAGTCTGTTCACATGAAGTAGAGGTAGCTAAATAAGAAGAAGAACAATCACTTTCATCCGTATACTGACACCAATTTCCATCACCATCCTGTTCACAACAGGCATTTGTTGCAGAAACCAGTGTAAAAAGAAAACTACTCAATACAAAAATAAGAACTATAAGTATAACAAGACCTCTTTTCAAATCCTCTTCACCTAGAGCACAAAGGGATCAGACATTTATAAATATTTGGTTATTAAAAAGAGAAAAGCAGAAATCTTTCCATTTTTTGTAAAAATTCTTTTTTTAAAGAAGATTCACACCACAAAGAAAACATATGAGTAGGGCAAATATTTTTGTTCTACAATCAGCAAGAGAAATAAAAGGCAAAGAAGGAACTGGTGATGAAGATTTTCGTGGCTTAAAAGAAGTAATAATGTTAAAGTAATCTAAACGTTCTCTTCACCCTGTATTGCAAACTGGAACACATAAGTCCCTTCTCTCAAACGTACTTGATACAACACATCTGGGTATGGTCTATATTTATAGATGGTATACCTGCTCAGCTTAGAAAGCATATAGGTTAATTGCTCAAACTCTCCAAGGACTGCATGATCATTCACAATATCTTGAGACACATCATACAATTCTCCCAAAGGAACATTCAAAGACTCAGAAAAAGTATCCTGCGTAACAACATTATCTCCATCATCAACAGTAACAGGATAGTAAAGAGAAAGATCGATAGAATCTCTCTGTATATCTACAGTCAAATCCCATTGATCAGCTGCCTCAACATCATCACTGACATCATACACATTAATACAGGTTTGAAGAGAGTCTTCAATTGCTTGCGTAAGATCTTCTTCCATATGTTGTACCGTAAGTAATCTATTTGTACACGTAGAAAGCCCCACTTGATTCCAACAAAGGTAACTCACTGAAGTATCATTATACAAACGATAGGTATCTGTAGAAGGAGCTAAATATCCCCCCTGTGCTGCAATCTGCGTAGCATATTGATTTCCTACAGTTTGTAAACAATCTTGCACATGCGTACTAACTTCACTCATCTGTGCAGAAGCATCATTGGAAGCAAGCAGTGGAGGAATAATATTCTGCTGTACTAACACAAAATAAAGGATAACAAGTATAACAAGAACAATTCCAAGAATAATAAATAATGTTGCCTGCCCCCTTTTATCCATAATGTCTTCTCTAGTCTCTAAATTTATAAACTTTTCTAAGACTTCACAACAAAAACAACATGTACCATTCTAAGCAAATGAAAAAAGAGTTATAACTCTGGTACAGAGACGTGCCGCTTGTCCAACAGAATCTAAAGAAATGTTCTACACATGTATTTCCCAATCACCTTCATTTCCAAAAGTATCCTGGCACTTCAAATAATAATGGTCTACATCCGTAAGCGTAAAGGATCCTGAAACACTAGTCCCTCCACCATAGGTAAAGTCTTCATAATAATATTCACAGGTTGCGGTTTCATCTAAAGTATAATACACCGTTGTTTCTGATTTATACAATTCCAAAAGTGTAGGAGAAGCAGTATCTACTGCAATGGTAAAGCCAATCGTAGTCGTATTGGTATTTCCCGCAATATCCATACAAGAGATAGAATAATTATATTCACCCGTACTAAGATCTTCCAAAGGTTGTTGATGAAGAGAGCTATTTGTTTGATAAAAGTCTATTCCATCATAACTACAAATTGCCTTTCCTTCTTCTGCTCCACCAGAAGTTTGCACAGCTAAACTGGTGTAATCATAATACAACTCTCCTGTTGGTGACGTAGAATCAATAAACAAAGGCCCAGTACTAATCAAAGTAAAAGGATAATTTTCAGTCATTGCATTTCCAGAAGCATCAATACAAGAGAAATAATAATAGTTGGTTGTTTCTGTTACATTCAACACGGTACTACAGTCATTATCAAAGTATGCACTTGCACTATCAGGCACACCCGGACAAATAAATGGCCATTCCATTAAGCTATACTCCTGATCGATGGTAGACCAGCGACATCCTTCAACCGCACCATCAAGGTAAATACTTAATGCAGTTTCATTTACTCCAGCAGCAACATACGCACCATTGTTCACACTTGTCGTTTCAATCTGTGGAGGAGTGACATCATCCCCAGAATCAGTTTCTAGTTGTACTTCAAAGAAAGTCGGCGGTGATGCACCATTCCCATTATGATCCTGGCACACAATGTAAAAAGTATAGAGGGTATCAGGAACTAAAATCCAGCTCTGATTATGTTGATAATCAAAATAGGAATCTGGAAAATCTAAATCCATACTATCATAACTTTCAGGAACACTCTGACTTATTTTACATTGTGAAGGTTCATCAGTTTCAATACCAAAGGTAACATATTGATAAGGCCAGATCATTGTATCTTCTATTTTAAGATAGCCATTATCAGTTCCATCATTTGTTTGGAAATCAACCTGCGTACCATCTTCTGAAGTATACCATCCTAAATCACTATAACTATCCTCTACACCTAAAACATTCATATCATCAGAGACATCAAGCATATACTTTTCAATAATCGGCCTATTCGTATCACCCACATCTACAGCAATACACTTAGGTCTATACGTCCCTTGATTTTCAGAAATATATTCACAATTCATTCCTAGAGATGTACATTTGTATTCTGTACATTCATATCCAGTAAGAATATTTCCTAGTCCATCATCAATAGCAAGTCCCCCTTCAGATACGGCAAGATCACACAATTCACAGTAGTCACTTCCTATAGATGGTTGCCATGCTTCACAGTGGGAAGAAATTGTAACGTCACGTACTTCACCACCATAAGAAATGATAGCAACAAAGGCTGCAACAATCAATGCAACAAGAGAAACGACCAAACCAAAGGGAGAAGCTCCCGCAGCAGCAGC
>SICW01000054.1 GCA_009691355.1 Candidatus Woesearchaeota archaeon | reverse complement strand
TGGCTGCTCATTTTAGATACCTTCTTTGGTATATTCTTTCTTTATATCCTCTTACAAGTTCCTGATCCTCCGATCATTAAAGAAAAACATTCTATGAGTTTTAAGAACTTTTTAGAAACTACTCGGTTGGGGTTTACGCTTATCAAATCAAATAGGAATCTATTCCTGCTGGTTTTAGCTTCTGTGTTTTTTACTTTTGCTGTTGGTGCTAAAGAGTTATTGTCTCAACCTTCTTATGTTGGGCTTGGGACTCCCCTTTCTTATTTAGGATATATTGCTTCTATAAGCGGATTTATTATTTTTATTCTTCCAAATCTATTATTAAAATGGAGTAAAAAGTATCCTAAAATAATTATGGTCTTATTTTCTCTCTTTGAAATGCTTTTGATCTGTTCGCTGTTCTTTGTTTCAAGCTATATCTTATTTGCTTTATTGCTTACTCTTTCTTTTTTATGTGGTGCGGTCATTGCTCCTGCTTCTGATACCATTTTTCAACATAATTCAAAAACGGAGGTTCGAGCAACAGCCATGTCTATATATAATATGCTTCTTTCTATAGTCTATTTTGTCGTGTTTTTGTCTTTTGGTTTTTTAGCGGAGATGTTTGGTGCGCAAGAGGTATTGGCTTTATCAGGGTTATTTATTATTCCCAGTATTATTTGTTATTGTTTGATAAAAGAATAAGCTTTTTAAATACCCTTTAGACTTTTATTTTATGGTTTATAGAGTCATTTCCTTTTATCGTTATGTTGCTTTAGAAAATTCAGAAGCTCTTCAAGAAGTTATTGCTGAAAAATGTAAGGGACTTCAGATCTTAGGAAGGGTTTTGGTTGGTGATGAAGGGATTAATGGTGCGGTATGTGGTGAAGATCAAAAGATTGCAGAGTTTCAATTCTTTTTAGAAAGTTATTTTCATCAGTTAACATATAGAGAGCAAACTGTTGCTGAACAAGTGTACCATAAGCTTGTTGTGCGTGTACGAAAAGAGATTGTTGTTCTTGGAAAGGATGTGTCTGTTTCTGAAAGTGCTCAACATATTTCTCCTGAACAATTGAAATCATGGTATGATACTCAAAAAGATTTTGTGATTATAGATGCACGCAATGAACATGAAGCTGTTGTTGGAAAATTTAAGGGTGCTGTTGTTCTTCCTATTAAAACATTTAAGGAATTTCCTAAAGCAATTGAGAAGCTTGAGAATCTCAAAGATAAAGAGGTTGTGATGTATTGTACGGGAGGTATTCGTTGTGAAAAAGCTTCTGCATATATGAAAACACAAGGCTTTGCACATGTGTATCAATTAGATGGCGGAATTATTAATTACGTTAATCACTATCCGGAAACCTACTATGAAGGTGCTTGTTTTGTGTTTGATGATAGACTTTCCTCTTACACTGAGAAGCCTGTTAGTTCTTGTGTACTTTGTGGACAACCTTGTGCTGAGTATACCAATTGTTTTAATCTAGATTGTGATGATTTGTTTGTTTGCTGTGTTTCTTGTCGGGGGAAAATGCATAATACTTGTAGTGAAGCATGTATGCATGCACCAAGACAGAGACTGGTACAAGAGAAAAAAGAAACACTTCCTATTGTAGGTGTTGTTGAAAATTATTATTCTAAGCCCTCTGTGGTACTTGTGCGTGTTGAAGGAAAACTCAAAAAAAATTCTATCGTGGTATTTTCAGGTACTACAACACAGAAGGTAAAACAAACAATTATTGAGCTCCGTGATTATGATGGAAATGCTTTAGAAGAAGCATATTCAGGAATGAGAATAACTTTTCCAGTACAGGAAAGAATAAGAACACATGATCTGGTTTTTTTGGTAGAAGCATGAAATTTGAAGATTTGAAAGTATTGGAAGAGAAGAGTATTGAACGTGGTATTCCGATTCTAGGCCCTAAAAAAGGAAAGTGGCTTTACGATAAAGTTATTGAGTTACTACCTCAAAGAATTTTAGAATTGGGGACTGCAAATGGCTATAGTGGGAGCATTCTTGGAAGTCAGGGTGCAGTGTTGTTGACCATAGAGATGGATGGTCGTATTGCTCAAGAGGCTGTAAAAACTTTTTCTCAGAATAAAGTTCAAGCAAAGGTTGTTATTGGTGATGCTGTTGTAGAAATAGAAAAACTGGTTAGGGATTCTAAGAATCATCAAACTTTTGATCTTATTTTTATTGATTTTGCAAAAAAACAATATTTGGCAGTTTTAGAAAATTGTATTTCTCTTTTGAAAGTGGGGGGTTATATTGTTGCGGATAATATTCTCTTTGTAGGTTGTGCCGATTATAAAAAAAAAATAGGTGAACATTCTCAACTCCATACTGAGTTTGTTCTTTTTGGTGTTGATGGCCTTGGTGTGAGCCAAAAGATACGCAGTCGCTAATACAACACTCTTTTAAATGGCTAGTTTCTTTTTTGGGCTATGAAAAAAGTCCTTGTTGCAGCACCCATATGTGAGTGGTACGAGTACTGCTTTCCAGAGTTTGCACGAGCATTACGATCATTAACTTATCCTAGAAAAGATATTTTCTTTGTAGATAATTCTCCGGGGATGCGTTTTTATCAACGTGTACTCACTTCGGGGTTTTCTGTAGAAAAGAGTGAACACCTTCATAGAATTAGAGATATGGTTACTAGGGATCATAATAGAATACGACAGAAAGTTCTTGATGAGGATTATGATTACTTATTGATCTTAGATCAAGATGTGATTCCTCCCCCAGATGTTATTGAAAAACTGATGGCTCATGATAAGGATGTGGTTTCTGGGATGTATTTTGGGCATCATGATATTGGAAATGGTGAGGTGAAGGTTATGCCTTTTGCTTGGGCGTTTTCCAAAGAACATAAAGATTGGAATAATACAGGATACTTGCTTGATTCTGAAATGTGGGCTGATCATCTTCTTACAATTGCTTTTGCTGGTATGGGATGTATTCTCTTTAAAAGAAAAGTTTTGGAAAAGATTGAATTTAGATATTCTTTAGAAATGGATGCATGGGATGATCGCTGGCTTGGAGTTGATGTGTGGGATAAGGGCTTTGAGTTCTACTTAGATACCTCTGTAAAATGTAAACATTTGTATAAAGATAGACCTTTTAGTTATTGGGAACTGAAGAAGCAAGGAAGAAATTAATTTTTTGCTGCTTTCCATAACTTTTCAAAATATGTTCTTAGACTTTTACTAATATTCTTGTTGTCTATAATGATAACAAAGGGTTGCTCCTCTGCTGAATAGATTGCTACTTTATCTTTGAACATTGTAAAGTTAACATTATTTTCTAGTCCTTCAAATGTTTTTATATCTACCTGGGCTTCTTTATATATCTCTTTCATAATTTCTTTATTCTTCTGAGAGGTGATAAGTTTTCCTTTTATTTTTCTTTTTGTAAACTCTTTGAGATAATGGGGATATTCATGCTTAATAGCCTTTAAGATACTTAAATTTCCTCCACCACCTAATGTTTCAAAACTTTTTGCATTTAATAGATCTCTGATATATGCCTTTAAACCTTGTCTTCCTTCATAAATGACCACAGACCTTTCTCCTTTTGAAGGCTCCTTTATTGTTTTTAGTTCTTCTACTATGCCTTCTATTCTTTTTCTTTTCTCTTCTATGTCTTTCAATAGGTTTTCTGGGTCTGTGGCATAAAAAATTCTAATCTTCCCCTTTGTGATATAACTGATTAAGCCTTTGTTTACTAAAGAATTAAGAGTGTTATATGTAAAAGACCGGTCTATCATTAGGTTTTTTGCAATTTTTCCTCCAGATTGGCCTGGGTGTTTGAGTACTTCGAGGTATGTTTTTGCTTGGTTTTTTCTTAAACCTGCTTCTGACAGTTGGGTTATATCCATTTGTTGTTGTTGTGTATAACTACAACACTCTTTAATATACTTTTGGATATGGAGGCTTGTAGGAGAAACACTATGGAAGAAAAAAGATTAGAGATAAGAAAAGCTATAGATGATACAATACAAGAGATTAATGAAGAAACTAAGAGGAGCCGAATCCGGGAACATTCTGGATCCCTTTTGGAAATGCAAAGGCATAGAGAAATGCTTGAACAACAGTTAGTTTATGGACCCCTCTTTGATGAGTTAACGAATCCTTGGCAAATCCCTAAGCAAGCTTTAGGATGTTTCTTAACTTCTGTGCCTTTTCTTCTTTGTGGTGGTCTTTGTCAATTGATTATTGATGCCTATTTCAAATAGAAGAAATCTATGACATACCGTAATGTTTATAAACCTTGGATTTTTTCTATACTTAAACAATGGATAGGATTGTGAAAGCAAGCTTATACCGGAGAAAGACGTTTTCTCCATTATACTAAAACATGGCAACACATTATTCAAAAGCTAGAGGAAAGGCAGGAAGTCATAAACCTGTAGATAAAACTGTCCCTAGTTGGGTTAGTTACAAAGCTGCAGAAGTAGAACAACTTATTGTGAAATTTGTAAAACAAGAAAAAAGTTGTAGTTATATTGGACTAGTTTTACGAGACTCTTATGGTATTCCCTCAGTCAAAGCACTTTTAGGAAAAACTATTGGTCAAGTTATTAAAGAAAAGAAATTAGTTAAGAAAATACCTGAAGAACTTATGTTCCTTATTAAAAAACATATTGCTGAGATGAAACATATGGAAGATAATAGGCATGATATGGTTGCACTTCGTGGATCTCAGTTAACAGAATCAAAAATTAAAAGACTTGCTGGGTATTATAGAGCAAAGAAAGTTCTTCCTGAGAATTGGTCTTATGATAAAACACAAGCTAAATTGTATCTAGAGTAAAAAAATGGCAAAAAAAGTTATCACAAAAAAAACACGAGTATCCGTGGAAAAGAAACGATGGTATGCTGTACAAGCTCCAACTATGTTTAACAATGTTGTTTTTGGTGAAACTTGTGCGACAGATCCTAGCCTTCTTACTGGAAGAGGGATTAAAATAAATTTAGGGACAGTTCTTCGTGCAACAAAAAAACAAAATCTTGAAGCACGTTTTAAAATTACAGGGGTACAAGGAAATGCTTGTACGACAGAATTAATAAGTATGGAAATCCTTCCTCCTCATGTAAAAAGACTTGTTAAACGAGCAAAAAAAAGAGTAGATGATGCTTTCCTTGTTGTGACAAAAGATTCTGTGAATGTACGTTTGAAGCCAATG
>SICW01000004.1 GCA_009691355.1 Candidatus Woesearchaeota archaeon | reverse complement strand
GGGAAAATGTCTCGGGTTATTTATATGACAAATATTGGAACAATTCCAGATCAACAAGGAGTTATTGTCAAAGACCAAAGAGGGAATAAAATAGGTATGATTGATGAAGCCTTCCTTGAGAAACTACACAAGGGGGATATCTTTGTTCTTGGAGGGAATACGTATCAATTTAGTTTTGCAAGAGGCATGGTTGCACAAGTGATCCCTATGCCCGGAAAGAAACCAACAGTGCCTTCTTGGTTTTCTGATCGTCTTCCCTTGTCGTATGATCTTGCACTGGGGATTGGTAATTTCAGAGATATTATAGGAGAAAAATTCAAGAAAAAACAAGATAAAAAAGAAGTCCTTGCCTTTCTCCACGAATATTTGTATATCGATAACGTTGCTGCTGAAGCATTGTATAATTATTGCAAGGACCAGTATGATTATATTGGTATGCCTAGCTCAAAGAAATTAATTATTGAACACTATAGAGATGAAAATATGAAGAATTATGTCGTGTTCCATGCACTTTATGGAAGAAGAGTGAATGATGTACTCTCTCGTGCTGTTGCTTTTGCGATTTCTAAAGCCCAACATAAAGATGTTGAACTAGGGATTAGTGATAATGGCTTCTATATCTCTTACGATCGAGATGTTCATGTTGCTAAAGCATTCTCTCTCTTAAAGAGTAAAGAACTGCGAAAAGTGCTTGAGCTTGCAGTAGATAAATCTGAAATTCTCAAGCGGAGATTTAGACACTGTGCTGGACGATCGTTAATGATTTTACGAACGTACGGAGGAATAAAGAGAAGAGTAGGAAGGCAACAAGTGAGCTCGATGATTCTGCTCAATGCCGTACGACGCATTTCTGAAAATTTCTTTATTTTAAGAGAGACACGAAGAGAAGTGCTTGAAGACCTCATGGATTATGATTCTGCTTTGGAAGTATTACAAAATATTGAAGAGAAAATAATAAAGATTGAGGAAACACAGACTTTCATCCCTTCACCCTTTGCTCTTAATTTAGTTATGCAAGGATATTCTGATATTTTACGAATGGAAGATAGACAACAATTCTTGCAAAGAATGCATCAAATGGTGAAAGCAAAGATAGCACTTAAAAATAGATAGTTAGTTTAAAGGTCATGTACACTTTTTTTCTATGGGACTTCAAGCTATTATGAATACACTGCATAGACAAGAGGGTGTGTCACTAGAGGTAACAAACTTTGGAAACTTTCCCCAATTATAAGCCTATAAAGAAAGAGAAATATGTGTTCCTTTTGGGATATATACTCCTTAGGCGAACACTAAGGCTTAAACCCAGTTGCTCTTCGTACTTGTCTCCAAAAATCAAAGGTATTTAAACCCTCAAAAAAGAATCCCCAAGGATTTCCATAAGGAACGTAAATACGCACATTATATCCCTCTTGGACACTTCTTTCAGCAAGTTTATTTCTTACTCCAAAAAAATGTTGAATCTCTGCATTCTTCAATTTCTTCTTCTTTATGATTTCTTTCGCTTTATGGATCATAGAAAGATCATGTGTTGCAATTGCAGGTTTTCTACTCCTTCTAAGAACCTTTATCATCAAGGCTTCATAATTTTCGGTGACTCTTTCCCAAGGTTGAATATCATGGTCCCTATAAAAACCTTTTACCAGCCGAATAGGAGCACCCTGTCTTAGAAGTTCATTCATATCATCCTCTGTTCTCTCTAAATAGGCTTGCATACAAACTCCTACATTTCCATATTTCTTATTCATCTCTTTAAATATATCCAGAGTTTGATCGATGGTTTGAGGTAACTCCATATCGATCCAAAGAAAGTTTCCTTTCTTCTTAGCATATTCTACGACTTGTTCTGTACTTTCTCTTGCAAGTTGTTTATCAATATAACACCCCAGTTGATGAAGCTTTATAGTCGTATCGCTTTGGAGGTTATTTTTCTCAATAGAATCATAAAGAGTTTTATATTCTTCTACCACTCCCTTTACTTTCTTAGGACTCTCTGCTTTAATGGGGAGTAAAGACAGACTTCCCTTAATTCCCTTGCTATTAAGTTTTTGGACTATAGGAAAAGCATGTTCTTTTGGACCACCAGGCCAATATTTCTTGAAAGAATAGTGCATAGACTTCCAATAGGGATAAAATATTTAAATTTATCTATACAAAACATTGAAGAGAAAAGAATAAAGATTGAGGAAACACAGACTTTCATCCCTTCACCCTTTGCTCTTAATTTAGTTATGCAAGGATATTCTGATATTTTACGACTCGAAGATAAACAACAGTTTCTACAGAGGATGCACCAGATGGTGAAAGCAAAGATAGCACTTAAAAATAGATAGTTACTTTAAGGGTCATGTAAACTTTTTTTCTATGGGACTTCAAGCTATTATGAATACACTCCATAGACAAGAGGGTTTGCGTGTAGATATTGGGTATGGAGGTGACTCTGCACAACTAGATGTCTGTAAAGATGGCTGTGCTGAACGCTTTGAAATTTATCCACCTAGGGGGATTACTTTGGTTACTCAAGATGTTACTGAAAGCCAAAGATGTGCAGAAGCAAGTTTTCGTGCACTACCACAAAATTCTTATGCGAGAGATTTACACCAGTTCTTAGAGGGCATTAGAAAATCAGATAGAGAAGAAGAAAACTTTAATTTTAGAAGGTATTCTTCAGATACAAGAAGTCTTTGTCGATTTCTACTAGTCTATTTCTCTTTTTTAAAAGCTACCTCTCTGGGTTTTAGAAAACAATAGATTAAATAGCCATTTGTTTTCTATATATTATGCTTATCCACCAAAACATTGAAATTCGAGATCTGGGCTTGTACCTTGTGAAAGAAAAAACGTTGATTATTAGCGATATTCACATTGGCTATGAAGAAGCATTGAATAGGCAAGGTATTCTTGTTCCGCGAGTATTTTTTAAAGAATTTCTTTCCAGGCTTGGAAAAATGCTTGAAAATGTTGAAACAGTTGTCCTTAATGGAGATATTAAACATGAGTTTGCAGGAATGAGCTCCACAGAATGGAAAGGAAGTAAAGAACTGTTTGAATTGCTTGCTGGAAAGAAAATTATAATCATTCAAGGAAACCATGATCCTGTTCTTCCCTATGTCTTTACTAAAACTAAAATTGTTCCCTTTTTACACATTGGAGAGATTCTTATTGTACACGGGGATGTTGTTTTGAAAGAAGAAAATCCAGATGTGATTATTATTGGCCATGAGCATTGTGCGATTGGCTTAAAGGAAGGGGTACGTACTGAACGCTTCAAATGTTTTCTCAAAGGGAAATATAATAGAAGTACTTTGATTGCTATGCCATCCTGTAACTTAGCTACCGAGGGGACAGACATTACACGCAGTGAAAGACTCTCTCCCTATTTACAACAAAACTTGAATAGCTTTGATGTGTTTATTGTTTCTGATAAAGTCTATGCGTTTGGAAAAGTGAGAGAGCTCGTCTAAGGAGACTCTGCCTTTTCATAAAGACCCCGGGTTCTTTCAATACGATATCTTTCAGAGATTGCTCTAGAAGTCAAAAAGAAACCTCAAACAGTAGATTTTCATTTACAGCTTCTTCTTGAAATAGGGGTAGTTAGATCTTCCTGGGAAGGAGGAAAAAAGTACTATTGCCTTACTGATAAAAAGATTATTGCTTTTGTCCAGGGAGAAAAGGCAATTCCTGCAGAATTTCGACCAAAGCCACCACATGAAATTGTTTTAGATGCTTGGCAAGATATTGTCAAGAGACTTGACCGTATTGAGAAAAAGTTGGATAGTCTGAAAAAATGACTAAAGTAAAAACTTATCAATCTGGCTCTTTGCTTTCTCTCTTCTCTTTTGATGCTCAGCAAGGAGTTTATTTATCTTTTCAATAAGAATTGCTTTGATCTCTCCAGAAAGCATTTTTCCGGATTTGTAGTCCTGATAGATTTGCTTTAAACGTTCATCATCCTCTTCAAAGAACATCAACCACTGATAGGCAACGTCAACATCTGGATTTCCACCTTTTTTTCTATGTTCTTCTATAGTTGCTTGTCCACCAGAGAAAGCATATTTGTTTACTTTGTTTTTTACGGTTTTAGGATCATCTGTTGTGTAAATTGCAGTGTGTTCTGCTGAAGAAGACATTTTTCCGTCAGTTGTCATTCCCGCAAGTCCAGGGAGAAAACGGCATTGAATAGATGCAGGTTTGTAGTGCCCTAGCTTTGGAAGAACATCTCGTGTTACTCTAAAATGTGGATCTTGGTCAATAGCGTGCGGGATGAGACAAGGTATCTTTTTGTTTTTCATGACAGAAGGAAGAAATGCGGGAACTGCTTGCATTGCTGTGTAAAATATTGCTCCAAGATTTTGTTCATCTTTAAACCCAAATGCAGCTTTTGCTGTAGAGAAAGTAATATGCTTTGCAACCTTTACACCCTCTTTGTACATCAAACCAGCATCTCGTGTATCAATAAGAAATTTTGTTTTCTTAGGGTCGAAGCCCATTGCTATAACATCAAGCATATTGTCTTGCAAATAGGCTTGCGAGTCTTCCCAACTTAGATCTTTCTTGAAAAGATATTTCTCTTCATCCGGAAATTGAAAATATAATTCTACATCAAATTTGTCTTGCAACCACTTGGTAAACATCCATGGGACCATATGGCCTATGTGCACTTTTCCAGAAGGTGCTCGTCCAGTGTATAAATAAAATTTATTCCCCTTTTCATACTCATCTAAGATAAAATTTATATCTCGATGTGCAAAGAATATTTTTCTTTTGAGAAAGGGATGCAGTTCCCCAGTGTGTTTTTCTATACGTTTGAGAACTCTTTCATCTATTTTGGATACACCAAACTCTTGAATTAACTTATCATAATCAATATTTCCCTTCACTTCCCAAGGAGTTACTGTAGCCATGCATGGAAATAAAGGAGAGAAGTTCTTAAAGATTTTGGTCTAGATTTTCTTATCCGGAGAATATTTAAGACTCCCCATATGAATTCTATTTCTTCCTGCTTCCTTTGCAGTATAGAGTTTCTGGTCTGCAAGCCCAATCAGCATTGAAGCTATTGCGTCTATGGATTTTTCTACCAATAAGAGCTGAGGGACTTCCATACAAGCAAGGCCACCACTTATCGTGATTGTTCTCTCTCCACTTTTGAGGTCCTTCTGTAAGAGTTTTAGAGAACCTGTAGCTTTTTGAAGCGAAAGGATGATCTCAGGGCATTCTTTGGCTATATTTGCTCGAATGATTTCAGCACGGTCTTGTGCTTGCGAAAAAGAAATTACTTGAGAGAAGATTACTGAAAGTTCTTCACCACCAATACGACAAATAATATCCCCAGGAGCAACACTTTGCCTTGCAACTTTTCCTGCGGCTTTTAAAATTTCATCCCCCATAGGATGGCCATATGTATCATTCACTAGTTTAAATTTATCCAAGTCTAAATAAAGCAAAGCAACTATTCCTCCTAGTCTTGAAACAGACTCTATTTTTTCTGAAAGAGCAATAGGCAAATACTCTTTGTTTCCCACACCCATTAAAGGATCAAAATGCAACCTTGCTTTCATTTCGTCTACTGTTGCTGCAAGTGTATCTTCTTTGGCATATTTTCTTCTATCTCTTTTTCTTGTAAAGAAGCTCTTAAAACGAAGATAAAACTTTGCGGAATTATCTTCCAGATTTGCTAGTTTTCCTTCTAGTAGACCCAAATACCGCTCTGCTTGTGGAGCTGTAAGTTGTCCTAAATCATAATGGATCATTTTTGCTGTAACAACTTCCTTTGTTGCATGTCTCTCTAGTGTTTTAAGCACTATAGATTTTTGATCCATAAGTGCAGTATAAGGATTAATGACTCTTCCACGTTCTTTTAAAAATAATTCTCGGAGCGCTCGTATCCCTTCTCTAAAATGAGTATTGCCTTCTTTAATATGTTCAACTAGGTTTTCTGAATTTTCTTTTCTTTCAATAATCACTGTTGCATCAAACCTATACACTTGTTGAAGGATAGCTATTTCTTTCTCTAAAATTTGTCTTTCTTCTTGGATGATCTCTCTTAGTTCTACAATTATTTTCCTGACAAAAAGGTTTAGCTTTGTTTCTTTAGAACTTATGTCCCTTTCTTTATCTAAGTCATCTAATGCTATTACTAGGGCACGTTTTGTTTGGCCTTCTGGAAGAAGATCTGCATTCCGCCTTATTTCTAAGACATCTTTTTCTAGCATTTTTATTGCTGCATCCCAATCAGCAGTCTCATCTGAAACAACACGATCAATATTTACACTATCTACATCTGCTTCTGAGACATACCTTAAAGAAAGAGTGAGGTGCTTCTCTACATCTATGGCTAAAGAACGTATTTCTAGAACTAAAGATTCTTTGGGATAGGTGATAAATGCCTCTGTTTTATCTACAAGAAGGAGCCCAAGTTTTTCATGCCTTAAGAAAAGTTTCCAACGATATTCAAAATCTCTTATAAGAAGATACTCTTTGTCTTGAAGAAAGATTGTTTTTTTAATGAAATCAATAAACTCTGCAGCCATTAGCTTTTCCTTAGTCTAGAGAGTTATTAATGTTACGTTTTTCCTTTCAGGAGAATACAAAAAAGCTTTTAAATCGCCGGAAATTACGTAAGGCCATGGTAGAAACAATGGGAGACTATAGTGCTTCTGAAGTTGAAAAAAAGTGGAGATTGTACTGGGAAAAAAAAGGAACATACAAATTTCATGTTAAAAATAAAGGAAAAGTCTATGCAATAGATACTCCACCACCAACCGTTTCTGGAAAGATGCATATTGGGCATGCTTTTTCTTATAGCCAACAAGACTTTGTTGCACGATATCATAGAATGAAAGGAGAAAATGTGTTTTATCCTTTTGGAACTGATGATAATGGGCTACCAACCGAGAAACTTGTTGAAAAGTTGAAAAATGTTAAGTCTACAAAAATGAGTAGACCAGACATTGTTTCACTCTGCGAAAAGACCATTGTAGAAATTAAACCTGATTTTGTTAATGATTGGAAAATTATTGGAATGAGTTGTGATTTCTCCGAAGCATACTCTACTATTGATAAGCACTGTATTAAGACTTCACAGAAATCCTTTATTGATCTCTATAACAAACATTTGGTCTATCAACAAACAGCCCCTAGTATGTGGTGTGTTCATTGCCAGACGGCTATTGCACAGGCAGAACTTGAGGATAAAGAATTAGACTCTACATTTAATGAAGTGGCATTTATTTTAGAAAATGGAGAGAAGATTGTTATTGCAACGACGAGACCAGAATTACTTGCTGCATGCGTGTGTGTGTATGTACACCCTGAAGATAAAAGATATACAAAACTTATAGGAAAGAATATCACTGTGCCTTTGTTTAAACACAAAGTCCTTATTTTTGCTGATCCTTCTGCAAGCCAAGAAAAAGGAACAGGAATTTTAATGGTTTGTAGTTATGGTGATAAATATGATGTTGAAGCTATTAACAAAAGAAAACTTACTCCAAGAGTTATTTTTACTCCTGATGGAAAGTTGAATAGTCTTGCCGGAAAATACGAAGGACTTGGAATTAAAGATGCGCGAAAAGACATTCTTCAAGATCTTGAGAAAGAAAAACTTCTTATTTCAAAGAAAAACATTAAACATACTGTTAATGTCCATGAAAGATGTGGAACAGAAATTGAGTTTCTTAGTTCTACACAATGGTTTGTAAAAATCCTTGATAATAAACACAAATTCATTGATGCTGGAAGAAAGATTCATTGGTATCCTGAGTTTATGCGAACTAGGTATGAGCATTGGGTAGAAGGATTAGGTTGGGATTGGTGTATTTCTCGACAAAGACACTTTGGTGTTCCCTTTCCTGTATGGTCCTGTACAACATGTAAAACACTTTTCATTGCAGATGAAAAAGATCTCCCTGTTGATCCGCTTATAGATAAACCTAAGAAAAAATGTTCTTGTGGAAGTAGTTCTTTTCAAGGTGAAAATGATGTTATGGATACTTGGGCTACATCAAGTGTGACTCCAGAAATTATTCTTAATTGGGCTAATGATAAAGGATATGATACTTCTATGGATATGGTTCCTTGTAGTCTTCGACCACAGGCTCATGATATAATTAGAAATTGGACATTTTATACTATTGTCAAAAGTATGTACCATACAAATCAAATTCCTTGGAAAGATATTGTGATTTCTGGTCACGTGCTTGACCCAAAAGGAGAGGCAATGCATAAGTCTAAAGGAAACACGATTGAACCCTCAGTAGTTCTTGCAAAATATCCTGCTGATGCACTTCGTTTCTGGGCTGCTGGTTCCAAACTTGGAGATGACTTACGATACTTAGAAAAAGATCTTCTTACGGGACAAAAAACAGTTACCAAACTATGGAATGCTGCGAAGTTTACTTTTCCTCATCTTGAAGATTACACATCAAAACCTAAAAAATTAGAAGCCTTCGATCGTTGGATACTTTCTAAACTGCAAAAGCTCATTAAAGACTGTAGCGAAAATTTTGACATATATGAATATTCACGAGTAAAGGCAGATACAGAAAAATTCTTTTGGATTACGTTTTGCGATCTCTATTTAGAAGTTGTCAAAGATAGACTTTACAAGCCTGAAGAAAGAGGAAAAGTAGAACGACAATCAGGACAGTATGCCATTTCTGAAACCTTCGGGACTATTTTAAAACTATTTGCGCCTATTATGCCTTATGTTACTGAGGAAATTTATCATGCGCATTATGCTAAAAAAGAAAAGAAAGACTCTATACATCTTAGTTCTTGGCCAGTTTTTTCCGCTTCTCTTCTGGATGCAAAAGCAGAAGAAATTGGTGACCAACTTGTAGAAATTATTTCTGAAGTACGAAAAGCAAAATCTATGAAAAGTCTGTCCTTAAAAGAGCCAGTAAAAATCCTTACCCTCCCTCTTGAAGAAAAAGATGTTGTAGGATTCCTTGATGATATCAAAGCTGTAACAAAAGCAGAGAAAATTATTTTTGGCAAAACACTAGAAATACAGCTCTAGGAAACACTTAAATAGCTTCATTTATTTAGAAAATCATACTCTATGGCTATTAATACAAAAGAAAAACAGAAACTGAAACGCTTTATTCGAAGCCTTGAAAAGATTCGAGGAAGGCATACTGAATTAGTTTCTGTATATGTTCCTGCGGGCTATGAAATGATTAAGATCATTCAACACCTGCAGCAAGAACAGGGTACGGCTTCTAATATCAAAGATAAAACAACGCAGCAACATGTTATTGATTCTTTAGAAAGAATGATTAGGCATTTGCGATTGTATAAGAAAACACCTGAGAATGGGCTTGCAATCTTTTCAGGTAATGTTTCTGATAAGGAAGGAAAGGCTGACATACAGGTGTTTAGTATTGATCCACCTTTACCACTGCGTATGCGGCTCTATAGATGTGACCAAACTTTTGTTTTAGATATTCTTGCAGATATGTCAGATATCAAGGAAACTTTTGGATTGATTGTTCTTGATAAAAGAGAAGCAAATATAGGATTATTACGAGGAACACAAATTCAAGAGCTTACAGACATGACTTCTTCAGTCCCTGGGAAAACACGAGCGGGAGGACAATGTCTCCACCCAGATACAGCTGTACTCCTGGATGATGGACAATGGGTGCCTTTGCATGATGTACATGCTGGTGATCATGTTTCTAGTTTTAATTTTTCTACAAAGACTTTTATTTCTTCCGAAGTACTAGAGGTGTGGACTGTTTCTAAAAATAAGATCTATAAAATTAGTGCTGTTGAAGAAATCATTGCTTCTGGGGATCATATTTTCTTTCTTTGTGATGGAACACAAAAAGCGGCGGAAGAACTTACTGAAGGGATGCTTCTACTCAATGAAGATGGAGAAGGAAGCGTTATTCGAAAGATTATCATTGAAGAAAAAGATGTTCAACTTATTGATATCAAAGTTGTAAATGAAAACTTCGTTGCAGAAGGGCTTGTTGTTCATAATTCTGCACAACGTTTTGCTCGTATTAGAGAAGAAGCGACAAAGGAGTTTTTTAATCGAATTAGTGAAGCATCAAACAAAGCATTTCTTGAATTGAAAGAACTGAAAGGGATTCTTGTTGGTGGTCCTGGAATGACAAAAAATAGTTTTCTCACTGAAGGTTTTCTTAACGAACAATTAAAAAGAAAAGTCATTAGTGTCCAAGACTTGAGTTATACTGGAGAGTTTGGACTACGAGAACTTGTAGAAAAAAGTAAAGATGTCCTTGCAAAAGAAGCGATTACTGAAGAAAAGGATATTATGAATAAGTTCTTTAAATTGCTTGCTACGGAACCAAATAAGGTCGCTTATGGTGAGGCTGAAGTGAACAGAGCACTTGAACTGGGGGCTGTAGAAAAACTTCTCATATCTGAAACGTTGGATGATGACAAGGCAGATATGTATGAACAAAAAGCTGATGCTTCTGGGGCTGAGTTCGCCGTGATTAGTACTGATACAAGTGAAGGAGAACAACTTCGAGATCTAGGAAAAATCGCTGCAATCTTACGATTTGCTATGAATTAATGCTCTTCACCTTTTATTCTGAGTAGAGAAGCCACCTTACGAATAAAACTGGTTCTTTCATAGTTTAGAGTTTGTTTATATTTACTTTTAAGACTTCCATATACATATTTACTGCCGGGTAGTAACTTATTGTTCTTTATCATCAGAAACTTTTTAAATGTGGGTTTCCTTAAATGCACTATGCAGGATATTAAGAACAAGCTAGAGGCAGTGCTCTTTATTACAGGAAAGTCTATGACTGTAGATGAAATGGCACAGTTCTGTAATATAGGAAGTGTTGGAACTGTGAAGGAAGCCATTTTGGGTTTGCAAAAAGACTTTGTTGGTAGACCTGGAAGCCTTGAAGTTACGGAAGAAGAAGGAAGATATAGACTAAACATTAAAAGAGAGTATAATCATCTTTCGACCAAGCTCCTTTCAGCTGCAGATCTTGATGTTCCTACACAAGCAACACTTGCACTTATTGCCTATAAACAGCCCATCTTACAGTCAGAAATTATTAAAATGCGTGGAAATACGGCATATGACCATATACATGCACTGAAAGCAATGGAATTTATTGTTTCTGAAAAAAAAGGGCGAACACGAAGCTTGAAACTTGGTTCAAAATTCTTTGATTACTTTGATGTTGTTGAAGAACAATTTAAACGACAAATGCAAGAAACATTTGAAAAACAAGAAAAACTTATCCCTGAAACGAAAACTGAAGAAAAAACTACTCATCCAGTGATTGAAGAAAAAACGTCTGAATTGATCCCTATAATTGTTTTAAAAGAGAAGAAGAAAAAAAACATACCTACTCAAGAGAAAGTTCGTGTTGTTACGGAAACTACACTTGAAGTGGAAAGAACCCCAAAAGAAGTCCTCCTGCGAATTAATGCAGATGACTTTGGATCTAAGTGTTAAGCTATGGAACCCAAAAAAGATAAAATTATTTTGTTCTTAATTTTCCTACTAGCTTTTGGATTTCGTTTATTCTTTTTGTTTCGTACTTCTTTTTTTAGTAGTGATGAGGCTTATTTTAATTTTCGGAATGCAAAATATATCCTTCACAACTATATTCCCTTAATTTATGATCCCCAGAGTTATGGAGGAAATCCTATTCTTAATACTCATGTGTTTCACTATTTTTTAGCATTCTTTGACATCCTTTTTTCTGATATGGTCGTTTATAAAATTCTTCCCTGCTTTGTTGCAAGCTTGATTGTCATTATTATCTATTATCTTGTTAAAGAAATTACAGAGAATGATTCTGCAGCTCTTTTTGGAGCTTTACTTGCAGCGTTTATTCCTACCTATATTCAAAGCACTTTAAACCAGGTCTCTGTTTTAAGCCTGTTTATTCCACTTTTTCTCCTTACCATTTATTTTTTCCTAGATATTCGAAAAAAACAAAAATGGTTCCTGTATCTTTCTGTCATTCTCATTCTTTTAGATCCTCTCAACTTATTGATGTTGTTTACTCTTCTTATTTTTGGTCTGCTTATGCTTACCCACTCTTTTCACCTGCGTATAGAAGAAAAAGAAGGGATGGGATTGTTCCTTACTTTTTTTATCCTTGTGAACCTCATCCTCTATAAATCCTTATACCAAGAACTAGGCCTTGCAACAATATGGCAGAACTTACCTTTAGAATTATACGGTCAAGTTTTCCAAAACTTTGATCTTTTTACCACTATAGGAATTATTGGAGTTGTTCCCTTAGTCCTAGGGATTGTTGGGTTGATTGTCTATAAGGAAAAAAATAGAACTATCTTATTACTCCAAGCCGCTCTGCTTGCAGATTTTAGTTTGCTTTTTCTTCGATTAATACCCTTTCTAGAAGGGATTCTTTTCATGGCAATTATCTTCTGTATTACTGCAAGTATTGCCGTGGATAGATTTATACAATATTTGCGTATAACAAAGGTTGCAAGATTTGAGAAACTTATTCTTTCTCTTTTTATTATTCTCTCTGTGGTTACTTTGGTTATCCCTTCTACTCTTGCTGCACTAGATGTTATTCATACAGGGATTGTACAAGATGAGATTGATGCTATGCAATGGCTAAAGTTTAATACACCCCATTCTTCCGTGGTCTTAGGAAATGTGTATGAAGGGAATCTTATTATAGCCCTAGCAGATCGTACGAATGTATGGGATACACAATTTTTTCATGCAGAAGATAGAATTACAGATATTAAAACTATTTATACTACTGAATCAATTATAAAAGCAAAAAAGGCAATTGATCTTTATGGTATTGATTATATTTATTTTTCAGAAAAAACAAAGGAGTTTTATGATGTAGACTCTCTTCTCTATACAAGTGATGAGAACTGCTTCAAAGAAGTTTATACTAATGCATTTGCAACTATTTACCAAGTGGTATGTTAAGTATTTATTATTTGCACTTTGTTGTGTGCTTCTCTTAGTTGTCCCTCTCTTTAAAGGGCCGTTGGTTGGAAGTGAATCGGTCTTAGATTATAGGCTTGCACAAGATCCTTCTTGGTATGACCCCCTTAGCACAGGAGGAAGATTTGCAGCATATTCTTGGGGAACTGCTCTTGTTCTTAGTGCTGCACCTGCAACTCTGATTCAGGTTTTACCTTTTTTACTGGGATTATTGAGCTTTCTACTCTTTAGAAAAATTATTTCTCGGTACTCTCAAGAGGAATCTTTCTTAAATATTAGCTCTTTACTCTTGGTTTTATCACCAGCATTTCTCTATACCTTTAGTTTTACTAATCATTTATTTATCGCCTTTTTTTTGAGTCTTAGTGCATTCTATTTCTTCACACAAAAACAAAAGAAATGGCTTTGTATTCCTATTCTTGCTATTCTCCCCATTTTTAATATTAGTATAAGTATACTCCTTCTTGTTCTCCTCTTTTTGTATAGCTTCTTTGCAAAAAAAGACAGACGAAAATTTTTCACTCTTCTTTTCTTTATTACTGCGCTTAGTGCATTTGCTTACTATGGGTATATTATGTACCACACGGGCTATCCTCACTTTTTCTCTATGGAAGCTGTACAAAGTTTTTCTCTGTTCCAGAAGCTCTTTTTTGATCTTGGAAGTGAATATGGTCTAGGAATATTTATTACTCTGCTTGCAGGTATGGGAATTGCTACAGTTTGGAGCGAAAAATACTCCCATTTATTTCCTTTCTTTAGTATCCCCCTTCTTTTGGTAAGTAGTTTCTTTTTCCCAGAAAGCCTTCTCTTCCTCTCCCTTTTCCTTATTTTCTTTGCAACAAGAGGGATTATATCTCTGGTTACTATGCGTTGGGAAAACAGGCAATATAAGAACTTTATTCTTCTTGTCTTGTTATCAGGATTGCTCTTTTCTAGTTTGTCACAGATGACTGGACTTGTGAACTCTTCTCCCGATGAGGCAACACTTGAAGGAATACAATTCCTCTCAGAGCAAGAACAGGGAGTTGTTTTTAGTGATTACACTAGAGGTGTTTGGATCAATGCTGCAGGACAGGAAAACATCCTTGATGAGAATTATTTTTTTATAAGTGATGCAGAAGAGCGTTATGAAGATAGTACAACCCTCTATTATTCTCGAGACCTTGCTAATACGACTGCCATTTTTGAAAAATATGATATTTACTATATTTGGATAGATGAAAATATGCGATCGAATATTTGGGATTATGATACAGAAGGATTACTTTTCATACTGCAATATACAGAGGAATATAGCCTCATCTATCGCAAAGATGGAGTGGAAATCTGGAGTGTACAAAATGATTGAATGGCTCATTTTATTTTTTTCGTTCACTACTCTCTATTTGGGGATCTTTTGGCTTCATGTTGTTTCTCTTAAAGAAAAAGAAGAAACTAAAACGATTCCTACCTTTCCTTTTGTTAGCCTTATTGTTCCTGCACGTAATGAAGAAAAGGGTTTGTTTAAAACAGTTCATTCTCTTACTGCTTTAGATTATCCTAAGGATAAACTGGAAATTATTATTGTTGATCATGAATCTAAAGATACTACTTCTGAAATTGCAAGGCAGCTTATTGCACAACACCCTCACTCAAGGATTTACCTCATTTTTAAAAAACACCTCCCCGGAGAATTAAAAGCTGACTCTTTTAATGAGGGCTTAAGACATGCACATGGAGAATTTGTGGGATGTGTTGATGCAGATACTGTTGTTATGCGTACCTGTCTTCAGGAGATGGTGCCTTTCTTTGTTGATGATAGTGTTGGTGCGGTTATTAGTACGATAAAAGTTCATCAACCAAGAAATCTCTTTGAAAGAATTCAGCATTTAGAATACATCTTTGCAAGTTTTACACGTGGGCTTATGTCTAAGATTGATACCCTTCATGTTACCCCCGGAGCTTTGAGTCTTTACAGAAAAAAACTTTTTGACCAATACGGAGGATTTGATGCACAGAACATTACTGAAGATTTAGAGATGGCTATGCGTCTTCGTTATCATGGATATAAAATTAAACTTGCGAGAAATAGTATTACTTATACAAAGGCCCCAGATACTTTTCGTAGCCACTGGAATCAAAGAGTGAGATGGTTTAGAGGGTTTATTTATAATAACTACAAGTATAGACATATGTTGTTTAAGAAAAAATATGATCTTATTGGAACTTTTCAGTACCCTGTAAATATTTTGTCTATGGCTACTGTCATTATTATGTTCCTCCTTGGAGGATATGAACTCTTTAGGAGAGTTTTTTCAGAAGTAAATAAATTTAATGCAATAGGCATGGAATACTTTAGTATTGATTTTACGCAGCTTCCTAGCCTTAAACATATCATTCTACAAATGAATATTCTCCTGTTTTTTCCTGTGTTTATAGGCCTCCTTTTAGGGTTACTTTTCTATCATTTGGCACACAAAAGTTTAAAAGAGAAATGGAAATATCCTTTTGCATTAGTGAGTTATCTTACTATCTATCCTATCTTACGATCCTTTCATTGGATGGTTGCTTTTTACAAGGAAACATTTCGAACAAAAAATAAATGGAAATAAGACATGACACTGCCTAAACATATTTTTATTACAAGCCTTGCTATTACTCTAGTTGTTTTTTTTGCAGGGCTTCTTCTAGGATGGTATATGGATAGTTACCGTACTACTGATGTGCTCAATGATCTACGATCCAATGAACTAGATACAGAAAGTTACTTGGTGGAACAGGCTTTCTGGGATAGTTATGGGGGAGAAGACTGTAGCTTTGCAGATGATAGGCTTAATTCCATTTCTGTGCAACTTGCAGAACTAGGTTTTTACTTAAGTAGTTACCAAAAGAAGAATATTTTTGAAGAAGATGAATTCCAATACCTTGCACGAAGATATTTTTTGATTGAGATTAAAGGCTACATTCTTTACAATGAACTTAAAGAGACCTGTGATATTGATAATGATGTTATCCTTTATTTCTATGGTCCGGATGACCCAGACTCTGAGAAGCAGGGGTATGTTTTAGACCAAGTTGTAGACAAAAGTAATGGGACAGTAGATATTTTCTCCATAAATAAGAACTTTGCAGGAGACCAAGCTATAGAAACATTGAAATTGTACTATAATATTACTGTAACCCCAACTGTTATAATTAATGGAAACATTACACGTGAAGGATATGTCAGCTACTCAGAAATTCAAGAAATCTTGGATCAAGGATCCAGTTAAATATATCCTTCTTTGGTTTTTTGCGTTGAGTATTTTTCTTCTTGGGCATTTCCTTTTTGTTGGTTGGGATTTTTCTTCCTACGTTCTTAATGCACAATTTCTTTTTGGGCAAGGGAATTTTTTTGAAATATATAGAGCTCCACTGATGAGCGTGATTCTAGGAATGTTTAGTCTTTTTGATTGGAAGGTTGCTGAGTATGCCTATATTATTTTTACTGCATGCCTCTTCTTTTATTCTTCATTACGCCTTGCACGGAGCATAGAAAGTGATCGTTTTCTCTTTTCTTTGTTTAGTCTCAATGCTTTTGTTCTTCTTTTTGGGCTTGTTGAAGGTACAGAGCTTCTTGCACTTGCACTCTTGCAGTTATTTCTTGCTTTTCTTCTTGAAGACAAATGGTATGCAGGCTTCTTTCTGGGGCTTGCATGTTTAACACGTTATCCTCTTGTTGTACTTTTTCCTCTCTTGTTGTTTCATAAACAATGGAGAAACTGGATATGGGGCGCAATGAGCTTTACCCTTGCTTTTATTCCTTGGTTTGTGTATAATCACATCCATTATGGGAATATTTTCTATTCGATTGCAGATAGCTATGCTATGAATATTCTGTATAGGGACTATTTAATAACCAGTTTCAATTGGAGCTATCTTCTCTTTGCAGGAAATATTCTCTTGCCTTTTGCAATCTTAGGTCTTATTCTGTTCTTATGGAAAAAAGATTTTTCACGGAAGAACTTGCTCTTTTTTATCTTTTTAATTTTTGCCTTGTACTCTATCTCTACACAAAAAGTAGATGTTTTACGTTATTATATTACACTGACTATCCCCATTGTATTTTTCTCTGTGTATAGTTTTCATTCTTTTTCTCCAGATAGAAGAAGAATCTTTCTCGGGGTTATTGTTACCGTTAGCTTGCTTTTTCTCTTGTATGGAATGATTGACCACCAGAAAGAACATTTTAAAGGTGTTGCAGAACAGGTTCATACTTTGATTGGAGATTGCGCGTTGAAAAGTAATGTGTGGGTGCCACTTACTTACTATGGAACTTTAAGTGAACCTCAACCACAAGAAAAAATGCTTTGGCATGATATTGAAGAAGGGTACTATGTTCTGTTCTTTTACTCTGCACGAGAACCTGATTATATGCTCAATGAAAGCTTTATTCTTTCGTTCCCGGTTGTTGTACAAACAAAGGAGTACATCCTCTTGGGAAATGGTTGTCTTGCACAAGAACCTGTTACAAAAAGCTATCTTCAACAGCTGAATGCATATCTCTTCTTTGTAGATAATTATACGGTGTCAGATGACCCCTGTGAGATTCTCTTTGATGGAAGTAAGGTTTGTACGAGTGTAAATAATATAGTTGCAGTGGGGAGTTAACTTCTGCCATTCTATGCTGTATGTAGTATTTATGGTGTTTACAAGTTGATCCTGTTTTTCTTTACAAGAGATATCCTCTGGAGGGCATAAAAATCCACCTTCACAGGTATCAAGAGAAATGTATGCTGGCTTTTTTTCTTCTATATATTCTACCCAATACTCTGCTTGGCTACTATTAAACCAAGGATAATACATTAAGGTGACATTTTCTTGCGCATAATACCCCGAAAGAGGATGGGTTACAAGGATTTCTCCATCAATATCCTTTCCTTCAAAATAATTAAAATAGGGATTCGTATCTTGCACTTCTACGTACTCACCAGCTATGAATAAAAGAAGACAGATAATGATGAAGGAAGTTGTTTCTTTGAAAATCTTTTGATAGCCATATGCTGCAAGGATTGCTAGGAAAGGAAAGAATAGAATTGCAAAGCGCAGCTCCTTATGAGGCATGGTTGAAAAATAGAGTAAGGGAATGATTACAAGGGCAACAAGCGTATACTTCTTTTTATAGAGCGCAAAAAGAATGCCTGCAAAAGCAAATACAAAAAGAACGTTTTCTTTTAGAATTGCTACTGGGTACCACCACCAAGGTTGCTGGAAGATCCATATGCCTGCATATTTCAGAAATTCTTGTGCAAAAATGAGGGTGTCTACTGGTGAACCATATGCAAAATAGTTGAATGCAAAATAAGGGATTACGACAAGAGTAAACCCAAATAGTAACCAGAATGTTTTTCTCAAAGATTTTAAGGAAAATAACATAAAGATTATGAGAATTACTCCTTCAGGAAACTTTGTGAGAAATGCAAGAGCGGTGAAAATACCTGTTTCAAAATTCTGTTCTTTTAGAAAATACCAATAGGCACAGAGTGCAAAGAAGACTGCAGGAATCTCGGTGTAGAGACGTGCATTAAAAAAGAAAAACGTCCATGTAAAACTGAGGAGAATAGAGGAGAGTAAGGCTGTTCGCTCGTTAAAGAGTTTCTTTGCTATTGTGTAGGTTAGATAGATACAGCCCAAAGAGAAAATTGTTGACCAGATATGCCCCCAGATAAGGGGATTAATGTTCAAGATGTACGCGTAACTCAACATAAAAGGCCAAAGTAAAGGGCGAATGGGTTCCCAGAAACCAAGAGAGCCTAAAGAGGCTATATGCTCTCCCATTGCGAGGTAGACAGCCGCGTCCCACCAGATATTTTTGTCTAGAAAAAGATAGATAAGACGAGTGATTAAAGAAATGATAAGAACCGTAGCTATTTTTCTATCCATAGCCTAGAGATTTTTTATTGAAAATTTAAAAAGAAATAGAAAAAAGAAAATCTAGTTGCCAGTTATCCAAGCCCAAAGTTTTGCAAAGAATCCTTGCTCTTCTTGTTCTGGAGCAGAAGATCTTGTTGCTGAGGCACAATCACTTGTGTCTTGTGCAATATAAGTCCCTGAGGGGCATGTTGCAAAGCTACTATCTGCTAGACTTTGGCATTTATAGCTGGATCTTGCTGCGCAAGTTATACTACTAGAGCCATATTGAACAAAGACAGATCTCTTAACACATCCTGAGGAATATTCAATATCCCCATCACTATCTGTATCGATGCCCCCATAATCTACTAGGCTATCACTATCATCATCTATGCCATTATTACAGAGTTCAACTGGAGAACTTTCTTCAGGTGTAGAACTTTCACTCAAAGGAGCATCTGTTAAAACACATGTACTTGAGCTTGTATCACAAGTATATCCTTCTCCTCCATTACAACCACTATCTGAAGTACAAGAAGTCATACAATATGCGCTCCCGATACAAGCATATCCACTGCAAGAACTTGCACTTGTACATGAGATCCCACACCGGTCCGGACCTGTTAAACTAATACAAGAATATGCAGAACCCCATGTTAATGAACATTTTTTATTTGTAGAGGTATGAGCCCCGGATGGATAAGAACTACTTGTTGTAGAACTGACATAATACTCTCTGAGATAAGTGCTTGCACAAGTATCATGACTCCCATAACTCGTTCCAAGAGAAACCAGAATACTACCGCTAGAATCTCTAATCTGAAAACTATAATTTGTCCAACCTTCGACTAAAGAATAATTTCCTCCATCAGTATCGGTATATGCATAAGCTAAAACTGTTCCGCAGGTTCTATTTGTACAATCATTACAATAATAAGCTGTAGTGTTAAGATCATATGTTCCATCCCCATTGTCTTTACAAGTATATTCGGTAAAATAGGAATAGCCCATAGAACGTGAGCTTGTAGTAACACACGCTTCTGTAAATGATGTTGCTGTTGAAAAGGAGTCATTTGTATAACTCCCACTCCCATCAGTATGAGTATCATCCCCATCACTATCTGTACAAGATGATGTTGTTGCAGCACTCACCATCCCTAGACTTAAAATCAAAATTCCTAATATTAATATCATTCCCTTTTTCATTGTATCACACCCCGTTTGTTTACTTTGAAGAAGAAGAGGAAGAATATAAATATTTCTATGAAAAATCAGGCATGAGATCGTCAAAGCTTACTTGTTCGGGATAATTTCTCAATAATAAATATCCATACGGATAGGGTTCAGAGTGGAAGAGCATAATACGATTCTGTGTTGACTCTTTTAACCATGAGCTCAAAGCAATATAATCATTTTCATCATATACACGGGCAGCAATCAGATGTGCATCTTGTTCGTGTGCTACGTCAACAAGAGTTTGCATTTGTCCATAGCCTGTTATAGTCACATACCTTATATTGAAAGGTAATAATGTTTGTTGTTGTAAGTGTGTGAAATAGATTGTTGGCGTTGCATAATAACTAATGCCATAGTCTTCCGTTACATTTAATACAATAATTTTTTCGTTTATATCAAAAGTAATGGTTTGATTTCCAAAAATAAGCGTCTTTCCTTCTTCTTTGAATGGTGCAGAACCCAGAGTTTGATTTGTTTGTCCTAGAGCAAGAGGGAGGTATTTGTCTGTGTTACAAATCACTTTTATTCCTTTCTCATTGAGATATAATGCAGCCTTTATTTTTCCAATATGGTCACAACAACCTATGACTACGGTGGCGTTGTTTCGTATCGCTTGTTCTACGAGCATGTTTACCCCATGTGTATCAACAATCAAAGCGAGGTCTTGTCTCAAGTATCGTGTTGTAGGGTATTCTACTTTGTCTATAGGAACATCAAACATAAAGATGCCCAGTTCATTTGGTGCATACCACGTCCCATTTATCTTTCTTACAAGGGTTCCTGTTACGGGAATATGTGTAAAATTTACTACATCCTTATATTGTGAAATACGGCCACCTTCATGCCAGCCAATGTTTTCTACATCGTAGTTTTCTGAAAAGATAGTGAGAAGATGTTCCGACTCTGGATCTTGTAATTGTGAAGATAGCCAATCTCTTGTTACACGGTCTACTTGAGAGACAAGAATATCTTTTTCTGTTAGTGTAAAATGACTTTCTCCTATAGTGATATTTGTTGCACCTTTAGGAGTTGCAAAATAGGGTTGTTTTAATTCAACAGATTTGTATTGATAAGGAATGTACTCTCTATTCAGTAAGTGTCTGTCTATATCTGCACGAAAAGAGTTATTTGTAAAGGCCCAAATATAGTATGAACTCCAGTAGTAGGACGGATTTCCAGAAATAGATGCAATAGATTCCCAAAGAATTGCTTGTTCTTCAAGATCGGACGTTTTCAATGCTTCTTGATAGTAAGGAATTGCTTCTAAGGGATCTTTTCCCTGTAAACGGGACTCTATAAGAATCACATCCCCTTGTGCAAAGGTATCAGTTATATTTGTAAAATGTAGTGAAACACCATATATTTCTGTTGTATATGTAAAGTTGAATTCTTGTGCATAGGTATCAGGAGTATCTGCACTACTGAAAGGAAGAAGGATAAGGATAAAAAGACTCATTATAAGGACCTTCTGCATACTTTTCAAAGAAGGAATTTCCTTTAAAGGATTTTGCTTGTCAAAAGTATATATGGATGAAGAGATTCTTGAAACAATTTAAAAAGGTACAAAAGAAGCTTATTCTTTTACATAAAGGAGCAAGGCTAGTGATCTAAGCCCTTTCTTAAAATAAACCCTTAACTTAAAAGAAGAAGCATCTCATTAAGAACTTCACATAGACCCTGGCCTAAGATCATTTGTAAACCAATGGCAGCTAAAACGAATAAAACTATAGGAGCAAAACAGACAAAATTTGCAAAGGTTTCATCTTTTAACCCCATATTTAATAGAATACTTAGACCAGGAAGAGGAATGGGAAAAGCCCCTACAAAGGCCCCGGCAATAAAAAAGAAAGGAGCAGTTATTAGACGAAGGAAAATATTTGCTCTGGATCCTAAAGCCATTGCCGTCCAAAATATACTCATAAAAATAACTCCTAATCCTCCAAAAATAAGGGAGCCTATTACGGTTTCAACAAGTGCATCTTTGAGAAAGTCTAAAACGAAATCGAAAGCATCAGACATAAATCCTAATATCAGTGGAAACCTTTGTAATATTAATGCAATCAATAAGAGTGTTACTGACCAACCTAAATGATCTATAAATATAAATCTTAATGTTAAGAAAAAGAAACGAATAAAGCTTTCTGCACAGATATCTAAAGCCATAGTTTCTAAAAAGGTTTAAATATTGATAAACTTATCTATAGTTTATGCGGTGGCTTAGACGTTCTAGTAGAGATGAAATTCTAAGAGGAATTTCTTTTGGAAAAAGAGGGCAGGTTCTTTCTGGTGGAGGGACTACTTATTCCCGAGACCCTCGTTTTTCCCATCCTGTAGCTAATGGTGGTGCACAAAGCAGTGGAAGAAATATGCTGATGATTTCTTTATTTCTCTTTGGGCTTCTTGTTGCTGGAGTGTTTGCATGGGGATATTTAAGCTCTGCAGCTGGACAAAGAGCAGTACAAGATGTTCTTTCTAGTATCAGTAAATATACTGTTGACCCTGTAAGCGATTTCTTTGCGGGAGTGTACTCTACTGGTTCTGGGGACTATTTCGCTACGAATGTTAATAGTTCCAGTGATAAAAAAGGAATTGATCTTGTTGATTTTCGTTCTTTAACAGGAGATGCCGTTCCTGCAGGACAACCTTTTGACATCTTGTATGATATTGAATTTTATAATGTTCCTAGTTCTACGACCTATCAGGGAGATTTTTACTGTTATTTTAACACGAGTACAAAAGATGTAGAATCCAATGTACGAAAAGAAGGAGAAATTATTTCTTCAAACTCGGGCATTATACAAAAAGGAGCTACAACATTGTGTAGGATTTCTGGGGAACAAACACAAGCTCTGACCCAAGATGCGTACAGCATTTTTGGAAGCTTTAGTTTTGATACAGAAACAAATGATGCAAGTCTTCCAGTGTATTTTATTCCTGGAGAAGTTGCAGATCAAATAGGAGATACAGATTTCTTTGATGCATATGACTTAGGTATTAGCCAAAGTGAATTACGAGTGGTGTATAATGGTGAACCCATTAGTGTGGGTATTGGTGTCGGCGGTGAAGGAGAAGAGCAACAACCGGTTATTGTACGAAGTGGTGATACTCTTTCTTATAATACTGTTGCAATTACTTTGAATAATGAATGGAATGGGGATATTAAGAGTTTTGACTCCTTTACTCTTTACTTACCAGATGCTGTTACTTTGAATGATGAACTCAATGGACCACCAAGTGTGAGCTGTCCTTTTAGTTCCGCTGGAAAAGATGAAAGAAGTAATAGTTATGTTATGGATGATACTGTGAGGGATTCGCTGTTTACAAATTATGTTGCAAACTATGCCTTCTTTGGAAAATCAAATTATAGAACCTTCCAATGTTGGATCTCAGTAGACCCAGAGATCTTTGCAGATGCACCTTATGTGGTGAAAGAGTATAGTGTTGACATTAAATATGGGTATACTGTAGAAGAAGAACAAGAAACAGTAAGTATTATACAACAAGGAGGAGCTTTAGTCGCATGAAAAATTTCCTTCTCCTTTTAGGAATAGTTTTGCTTTTGAGTGCATGCACACAGCAAGTTACAGATGAAGAAATTGCAACAAGCTGTCCCCCTGACTGTGCTGGAGGAAGTACGGGTGTTGTTACAACGATTAATGCCCCTTCGGATGGAGGGAGTGTGTATGTAGGAGATAGAATGGTTATCTCTGCAACACTGGATGACTTAGGAGAATCAAGTGTCGAAGATGGAATTGTGTGTATTACAGGCTTAGATGGAGAAATCTTTTCAGGACTTGGTGGTTGTAATTGTCAAAACTTTTATATCACTTTAGATGAGCCAGATGATACTCACTTTGAACAAACTACAGTTGCCTTTGACTCCACACTTGTTCCAGGCGATGCATCTGGAAATCAACATTTGACTTTTTATACAAGATATAGATATACTGCATATGGGCCAATGACTTTATGTCTTACTGGAGACCCTTACCAAGAAACAGAATGTGCAGTTGAAGGAGATAAGCTTACGAGCAGTTCTTCTGGACCTGTAGAAATAGCCTCCGTTGAAGAAATACTCTCTACAGAAGGAAGCAATGCAATTAATGTTCGACTAAAAATCACTGCGAATGCACCTACGCAAACAACAGGACAACTCGTTGATTTGGATTATACGTCTGAGCCTAGCTGTGTACTCCCTACTGATATAACGATCACAGGGAAGGTGTATGTTATTCTCTTTGGTGAAGCACAGGACTGTGGAAGTATAACTTTTGAACAAGGAGAAGACACTGCAACGATAACTTGTAAACTGGATACCCTTACTACAGACAAATTTATTGGTGGACAAAAAGAATATGATGGATGGGTACGTATTGATTATGGCTATCAAGAAATACAATCCGTTGCATTTGATATTGTTGGTTCGTAAAAACAAAACATTAATAAATTCAAAAGGACTTTCTAGGTGAAATATGGTTCAAACAAAAGGGGTTGTGATTTTTTTCTTACTAGGATTAATTTTCCTTTCTGCATGTACCACTTCTACAAATACAGGCAGTGTTGTTGGTGCTTATGCTACGTGTAATGGTGATGATACCCAGATGGTAACTGCTGCGTTTGCAGATTTTGCTCCTGTAAGCTCTGAAGAGAGTCCATACCAACCTGGCGATGATATAGATACTGAAGTTGTTCTTATTAATAAATATACAAAAGATATTGATTCTGGAAATGTGAAAATTCGACTTACTGGGGACGCAGCTATTGATACGACTTTTAGCGGTGCACATGAAGAGAGCGCTGAAATACTCTATGCTATTGATCCTGAAACCTGTTTAGAAGAGACTACAGAAACAGATGTTGGTCCTATTGTATACAATGGGGATATTACTACAAAGATTAGTAAGGAACTTACTGGACTCTACTGTTATGAAGAACCAGTTGTTGTGAAAGCATATCTATACTATACCGCAGACTCTACAGAGGTTGGAGAAAACCTGCCTGCTGGATCTAATCCTCCATCTAGTGTTCAAGTAACCCAGATTGACCAAAATCCAGTAGATATTGATTCTGGTGAAGATACTGGAGAAATGCGATTTAAAATTTACTTAGGAAATGTAGGTACAGGAGCGATTGTTCCAAGTCTAGATGATTGCTTTGAATATAGAGATACAGGATACAGAGAAGAATTTAAACTGAAGGTAACTCAAAGTGCATATAGTATTGAATGCCC
>SICW01000053.1 GCA_009691355.1 Candidatus Woesearchaeota archaeon | reverse complement strand
TAGCATTACAAAGATTTGGTGTTAAGCCTCAATTTCATGAACATGGTATACTTTTTGCACAAAGAGATTTGTTACTTCCTTTACCAGCGGTTGATTTTTGTTCTATAAATGAGGATTGATGTATGAATGATCTTTATGTTATTGTTCATGAAAGATGTATTCAGATAGATATTGCTGGTTCTTTTCGTGAAAATGCTTTAGATGTGTTTGAAGAGATTCAAAGATTGAAGAGAAACAGCCGTTGGGTAAGTGTACGGAGGGAACCTAATCTTATTCCTTATTCACTTGAAAATGTAGGAAATCTTTTTGTTTGTGGGGCGTATCTTGAGGTTTGCGTTGGTCAACATATGAGAGCATTAAAAAAGAGGGGATACTCACCTCGAATTTACGAAACTGCAACATTATCTTTATTTGATTAATTCATTTTCTTATGCTTTCTTAGAAACTCTTTTTTAAACTCTTGAAACTTTCCTTCCCTAATACTTTCACGTATTTTTCTCATAAACTCTTGCATGAAGAATAGATTGTGAATAGTGAGAAAGCGTTTTCCTACTGCATCATCTTTTTTTAAGAGGTACCGAAGATAAGAACGAGAGAATGTTTGACAGGTGAAACAAAGACAAGACTGCTCAATAGGAAGTTCGTCAAATTTGTATATCTCTTTTCCGAGATCTATAATACCTGAGAACGTAAATAACATCCCATGACGTGCATTTTTCTGTGGGTAAATACTATCAAAAATATCTATTCCTCGTTCTACACATTCAATAATCTGTTCTGGTTTTCCTAAGCCCATGACATAACGAGGTTTGTTCTTGTTTAAGTGAGGTATGGATATATCTACCATTTTGTATAATAACTCAGAAGGTTCTCCAATGCCTACACCACCAATAGCGTTCCCATCAAAGTCCATTGCATTGATTGCCTTTGCACTAGACTCTCGTAAATCTTCAAAGGTTCCTCCTTGTGTGATCCCAAAAAGAAGTTGTTCTCCACTATGGAGATCCTTACATTTCTTTGTCCATCGATGAGATTTTTGGAGTGCCTCTAGGTATTGCTCTCTTGATCTTCCGTAGGGAAGGACACAGTCTAAAGCCATGATAACATCAGAGTTAATTTTTTTACTTATTTCTAAAAGTTTTTCTGGGCGCATAAAGACATCTTTTCCTTCAGGATTTTTTAAGAGAATGCCATTGTTTGTTGTTTCTAAGAGAAGGTTTTCCCGAAGCATTTGAAAGCCACCACAGTCTGTGAAAATAATTCCTGGATAATGCATAAATTTGTGAATTCCTCCACGTTTTTCAAACATTTCTAAACCGGGTGTGAGTGAAAGGAAGAAGGCGTTTGCGATAATAACTTTTACTTTTGCTTGAATGTAATCTTCTGCAGAAACGAAACGACCCACGCCACGAGTAGCTACGGGCATGAAAAAAGGCGTTTCTACTTCTCCATGAGCAGTTTTAAGAATTCCTACACGGGCATTTCCATCTTCTTTTACTAAGCTAAACATAGATTTTTAGGCTTTGGCCATGTTTAAAAAGCTTTTTATGGAGGTTTATAATTCTCATATTATGACTGTGAACGACTGTTGGAGAGCCGACTGTTGTCTTAGTTGCAGATACACTTTCTGTGCATGGATGAGACGATTTACCTGAGCTAGTTCTTGCTCTTGAAGACAGTTCAGGGCTTGCTCTGTCTGTTGTTTTTCAAGATTTGCAACGCTGGGGTATAGATCATATCAAGCTAAAAAGTACACGAAACATCTCACCGTTAGATATTTAAATCTGAGGAAAATTTGAGTAGTATGGTTTTTATCTCTATTCAAGAAGCAATAAAGCAAGGAAAAGGAAAGGTTTCTTTGCATGGGTGGTGTTACCGAGAAAGAGGATCAAATAAACTACGATTTATTACCCTTAGAGACTCTACAAATATTATCCAATGTGTTATTGAGAAAGATAAGGTTTCTGAAGTTATTTGGAAGGATGCAGAAAGTATTGGTATAGAAACTGCACTTGAGCTTACAGGAGAAATTAAGAAGGATGAACGAGCTCCTACAGGCTATGAAATGAGTATTACTGATTTGCATATTGTGGGAAAATGTGATAATTTTCCTATTCAAAAAGATACAAGTATAGAGTTTCTTGCAGATAATAGGCATTTGTGGCTGCGTTCTCGAAAAATGACTGCTATTCTGAAAATTAGGAGTACGATTTTTGGTGCAGTGCATCAGTATTTTAGAAGTAGAGGTTTTTATGAGTATCAAAGTCCGATTTTTCAGCCAACACAGGCTGAGGGTGGCTCTGAAGTGTTTAAAGTTCCTTATTTTGGGGACTCTGTTTTTTTAGCACAGACGTGGCAGTTACAAGCTGAGCCTGCAATCTTTTCACTAGAAAAAATCTATACTCTTGCTCCTTCTTTTCGTGCAGAAAAATCAAAAACTTCACGGCATTTGACGGAATACTGGCATGCAGAGATGGAAATGGCATGGTCAAAGTTTGAAGATATACAGGATCATGCAGAAGGAGTGATTAAGGCATGTATCAAAGCAGTTTTAGATACTAATCAAGAAGAGTTAAAAATCTTAGAAAGGGATCCTAAAAAACTGGAACCGAGTCTTCATAAGCCCTTTCCACGAACGACATATACAGAGATTGTCAAAGAATTAGAGAAGAAAGCAAAAATGAAAGTAGAATGGGGGAAAGACTTACGAACTGTTGAAGAAGATATTTTATCAGAATGGTATGATACTCCTGTTATTATTACTAGATATCCCAAAATTGTCAAAGCTTTCTATATGAAAGAAGACCCTGAAAATCCTAAAGTGGTTCTAGGTTTTGATATTATTGCTCCAGAACATTATGGAGAAATTGTTGGAGCTTCTCAAAGAGAAGAAGATATCTCTAAGATTGAAGATAATTTGAGAAAACAAGGGGAAAATCCTAGGGACTATGACTTTTATTTGGATACACGAAGGTATGGTTCAGTACCGCATGGTGGTTTTGGTATGGGCACTGAACGAGTTATTGCGTGGATTTGTGGTCTTGAGAACATTAAAGATGCGATTGCCTTTCCTAGAACTCCAGACCGATACAAGCCGTAATGCTTAAATAGAGGTTCTTTCGTTTTTTTTGTTATGGCTTTATTTCACTCACAGAATAAGATGCTTAGTGAACGGCAGAAAGGACGTTTCTATTTGCATGAATCTGCTCTAGAAGTTTATGGAAAGGATGATCCTCGAAAACAAGCAAAGGAATTTTGGAATACAGTTCTTCCACATCTTACACAAGAAATTGGTTCTGTTCCGTATGCTTTAGGTGTTATCTTTGCATATAATGGTGAAGATGTGTTTGATCTTTTTGTACCTCAGTTTGAGAATATTATTTTTGGTTGGCAATTAGGACCCCTTGTTCGGGCATTTCAATATCATACTGGAAAATTAACAAGGCATCCAGGTATTTTTCCTTGTACAGATGCATTTCTTATTCTTGCTGAAGAAGAGAAATGGAGAAGAAAAACACGAGGTCTAGAACATTACCTTATAGATGCTCCTCGTTTTAATTCCGAGATAGTTAAGTTTTCTTTTTAATCCAAGGATGAGGAGAAAGTTTCTTTTTCCATTCTATCACTTCCCCAGCTTCTACTTCAATATCATCTGCTTTTCGTAAAGTTGCGATTTGTTTTCTGTTGAGGATCTTGAGGTGTTTTGTTGCAAATATTTTATCGACAATGTACCAAAGATCTTTTTCATCTGTTGTCCATCCTTTTGTATCAAATTGATTGAGATTGATAGGATTTGTATAGGAGCGTAAGGTTTTCTTTTTTGTTGCATTTTGTATGTACTCATGGAAATAGGACATGACGAGTTCTCGTATGTTTTTGTATATTGGTTCTCGGTATCTGAGGACTGCATGATTTGTCTTGGATATTGCTCCCCAATGCCCATGTTGCTTGAATACTGCAATGACATGGTCTTCATCACCTTCTTTTGATGTGAGGTCAACAATGAGTGGAGGGTAACCGTGAAATCTGAGAATTGCAGCTGCGAGGCATGCTGCTTCTATGCAATGTGCTCGATTCTGTAGAAGTACTTCTCTTGGAGAAATAAAGGTATCACCTGTTGGTTCAAAGTTAATAGGGATTTTATCGATAAAGTTTTGTACTTTTCTGGGCGTGTTTAAAGTTTTGAAGAGTTTGATTTCCTTAGGATTAAAGCCGTACATACTTTCTTTGAAGAGAAGATTTTATTTAAAGTTTGTGTTCTGCAGCTAGGAACTCTTCTATACCCTTTTGAATTTCTGGTCTGTCTATGAAAGGAGTAGTTCTTCTTTTTTCTTCTTCACAAAAACTAAATCCTAAAAGATATGCAGCAATAGTTTCTGTCATTTCTTCTGCGATTGCTGTTTTTACATTGTATGTAGGATTTGCACTCTCAAAAAGATTTCCTTCCCCCCTAAATGTTGCTGCATAATGAGAAATAGGTGCGTGTTCTTCTGCAAGCTTTGCAAACTCTAAAATATATTCTAAACCCTCTACTTCTCTTCCAGATGGGAGAAGGAGTTTATAATTCTCTGTATATAGTGCTGGAGCTATAATACTATGTCCATATTCATGTACAAATCCTTGTGCGAGAATGATTCTTCTTACCATTCGTGAGATTTCTTGTGGAAGCTTATAGAGCCAAATATCTGCAGAAGGAGTTCCTGTATTCTTCCATCGTCCATAATCAATAAAGGAAGGGACGAGTGCGGTCGGAGAAATGGATTGCTCTATATCTTGCGTTACTTGAAACTCTTCAGCCGTTGAGTCTCTACGAAACCATGTTGTTGGTTTTCCTCTTATCGTTTGAAGAATAGACCTTTGTCTTGCAGCTTTGGGGAATAACTCTAGAAGAGAGTAGAGATCTGGCTCTGTTAGTTCTAGATGAACTCTTCCTTCAAGAGGATAGGGTAAAACTGGACCTTCTTTGTGTTCTCTGAATTCTATACCTGAGGATTCATACCAGTCTATTGCCTCTGCCATATCTAAGCCAGGAATATCTTCATTTGCCATCTATTTTGAGGCATATTGCTTCTATTTAAAAGTATTTATCCGTCTGTTTATTAGAGATGTAAAACAAAAAACTACCCTTTAGGCCTTGCTTTTTCATCCATCCCAAAAAACTTCCCCAATCTTGATGGTTTTGAGAGATATAGTAAAAAGGCTCCACAACCTGAAA
>SICW01000052.1 GCA_009691355.1 Candidatus Woesearchaeota archaeon | reverse complement strand
GGAATTTCTCGAATAAGAAACCCTATTTTGACTTTTCCTTTGTCTGTATCAACTTCTGCTTTGTAGGAAACACCACCTAAGGCACCCAGACTTACCCATTGACCAGCAGTGATTCTTCCTTCTAAAGAATCAGATTCTGCATCTAAAGATACATTCCCTTCTTTTTCAGCCTGGAAATAGAGTGAACCTGCTCTTCGTACGATATAGTCTCTTTGAACTTCTGATAAACACCTATCTGATCCCATAAATAAAATTGCAAATCGTTGGTTCATAGCTTTAAAAAATAAGTGGGATCTTATAAAACTATCCTAGAAGCCCAGACTCTGTAATGGAAGGTATTGGCCAAGAACCAAAAGACCGATTGCAAAAGCCATCGTTATTCCATAGATCCATTTATTCCATGCCAGAACTTTCTTTCCATCAAGAATCCAAATGGGAATTAAGTTGAAAATTGCTAACCAAGTGTTTATGAAAAAACCAAATGCAAAAAGCCCGCCAAAAAAGCCCTCATTAATGAGAATCCCAAAAGTCATGAAGATCAGTGCAAGAACAATATTTACTAGTGGTCCAGCAAGAGAAATTTTTCCGTTTCTTTCTGTACTTACTCGCCCAGCAATCATCACTGCACCAGGTGCTGCAAAAATAAATCCAAAAAAAGCAGTGACTATGGAAAGAAGAAGCATGGTATTATCTGCGCGGAATTCTGCAAAACAGCCGTATCTTTGTGCAACAACTTTATGTCCTAGTTCATGGAGGAGAAAGCCAACACCTACGGTCACTGCTGCAAAAATAATATTTTGGATAAAAGATATATCAAAACGTATAGCAAAGAAGCCTCCAGCAAGAGCAATAGCAAAGGCAATAGAGATTGCTACCCAGGCTTTAGAGAGATCTCGAATTTCTATCTTTGAAAATTTTAGATGCATAGCTACTTCTAAAATCTGGAGATTTATAAATATTGCTTTGGAAGCTACGAAACCTTTAAATAGTAGTTAGTGTATTCTTTACAGCATAAGGTGTACAAGGTACAATCAGGAGCAAAACAAATGATACAGGAGCACTACTTATCTCTAACGGAAATGAAACCGAGATTGCATTAGGATATTCAACACTCTATGGGGATATGTGCGGAGGTATATCTGTTATTGGAGATCTTTCTAAAAGAGATGTGTACAAAGTCGCAGCGTATGTGAATGAAAAATACGGTAGAGAAATTATTCCCAAAGAAACTTTTACCATTAAACCTTCTGCTGAATTAAGTGAAGGCCAATATGACCCTTTTGATTATGATGTCGTTGCTCCTCTTGTGGGAGAATTTGTGGACCATAGAAAAAGTCCTCAAGAACTCATAACAGAATTTAGAAGTAAAACTCTTAACAAAGAGGCTTTTACTCCTGATGCTTCTGGCAAAACAATCTATGATAAATATACAGAAGTGACTTTTAAGAAACTCGTTCTTGATACCTACAAACTTTTTCAGAAATCAGTATACAAAAGACTTCAAGGACCACCGATAATAGCAGTGAGTGAAAGGGCTTTTGGTTTTGACCTTCGAGAAACGATCCTAAATCAATGGAGGCCATAAACTAAGAATATATTTAAATATTCTTGTACCATTCACACTATCATGGATGATGTCACAAAATTTCCTAGGCCTATGGTAACTGTAGATATTGTTATTTTTAGTATGCACGATCATGAGTTAAAAGTTTTGCTCATAAAAAGAGACATTCAACCCTATAAAGGAGGCTGGGCTCTTCCAGGAGGCTTCGTCCACATTGATGAAGATCTTGAAGTTGCAGCAAAAAGGGAGCTCTTAGAAGAAACGGGAGTAAAAGATGTGTATCTTGAACAGCTTTATACCTTTGGTGATCCTAAAAGAGATTCACGAGGTAGGGTTATTACTATTGCGTATTTTGCACTGATTAAATCAGAAGGCCAAAGACTAGACCCAAAGACAGATGTCTCAGAAGCAAATTGGTTCTCTGCATATCAACCACCAAAACTTGCTTTTGACCATAGTAAAATATTAGAATATGCCCTAAAGAGATTACAATGGAAGTTAGAATACACCACAGTTGCCTTTCAATTTCTTCAAGATAAGTTTACTCTTACAGAACTGCAAAAAATTTATGAAACTATTCTTCACAAGAAGTTTGATAAAAGAAATTTTAGAAAAAAGATCTTTGCCTTGGACATTGTAGAAGACACGGGGGATATTCTTGAAGGTATGGCGCATCGGCCTGCAAAATTGTATAAATGTAATAAAAAAATAGGTGAACTCGTAGAGATTCTGTAATTACTCATATCGCAGTGCATCAATGGGTTTTAATCGTGAAGCTTGCCATGCAGGAAGAATACCCGCAATAATACCTACGACAAAGGCAAAGACTAGTCCAAAGAGAAGCACAAGGGGCTCTAAAGTAATATGAATGGTAAATCCTGCATTCTGGGATAAAGGGCCCACTGCGTATGCAAGCCCTGCTCCAATAAGGACACCAAGAGTCCCACCAACAAGGCCAATCATTCCTGATTCAATAATAAAGAGGATTAATATGTCTTTATTTCTAGCACCTATTGCCTTCATGATTCCAATTTCTTTTGTTCTTTCTAAGACACTTGTATACATGGAGTTCATAATTCCTATAGCTCCAACAAGGAGAGAAATTGCTGCAATCCCTACAAGGACAATTTGCATAATTCCTAGGACTTGACCAATCTGTTCTAAAATTTGAGCAGCAGTGACTACTTGGAAATTAGTATCGTCCCTTTCTTGCTCTAATTCTTTCTCTATTTTTTCTTGAAGTTGGGGAATCTCATCTGTGACTTTTACTTGGGCAATGATAAGATCTACTGCATCTTCTTCATCAAAAAGCTCCCTTGCAGCATCTAAAGGAATGGAAATTTGGTTATCATCTTGTGCGTTTCCCAGTTCTTCTAAAATTCCAACAACACGATACTCTTGGTGGCCCATCTCAATTTTATCACCCACATGCACTTCTTTGTCAAACATCTCGCTAGCTACTCTCGAGCCAATAAGAGCAACATATTTTTCTCCCTCTTTTACGTTTCTTCCATCCTCAATGTCTACTCCTGTATCTGTATAAAATTCTTCATAATATTCAGAGGGTATTCCACCAACAAGAGTAAAACTCGTTTGTCCTTTAAAATTCACTTCTGAGCTACGAAAAATCCCCGGAATAACATATTCAAAACCAGATATTTTTTCTATAGTTTCTACATCATCGCTTGTTAATCCTTGAGATAAAGTTCCAGGACCTTGAAATCCCTTTGCAGAAATAAGAATTCTATTTGCACCAAAAGATTCAAACTGTTCTTCAATAGTGCCTTCTAAACTTCTTGAAAGCGTGATTAATGAAATGATTGCAGCTACACCAATAACGATTCCAATGACTGTTAGCCATGAACGAAGCTTTCTATGGCGAATACTTTTCAGAGACAATAAAAAATAATCAGCGAACATTTTTCTTTTGTTTTTTCCTTTTGATATAGACCCAAATACCTAAAGCGAGTACCACAAGAATAAGAATCCAAGTCATGGAATTTCCTTGCTTTACCAAACCCAGTTCAGCTGCCTGCTCTGTAGAATAGACTTTAACTGTGATCTGTTTTTCTTCAGTGAATTCCTTATTGTTTGCGTCTCTGTATTCTAGTTTGAAACTGAGTTCTGGATCCTGACTTGTAGGGATAATGGTAAACTCCTCCGTCTCAAAATCTCCTGTATCTATTTCTCCAATGTACAAAGAAGGGGGAGAAAGAATCTCATAGTCTGAACTTTCTAGGAGAGTTATTTGTAAAAATTTAATCTGGTTGAGCCCTTCATTTATGATTTTAATGGTCACATCACCTTGTTCGCCTTCTACAACAAGGTCTGAACTTTCTAAAAGAAGATCTAAACTTGCATCAGTGACTACCTCTAGACTAATTAAAGATGTCTTTGTGGTATTCTCATAAGTGATAGTTACAGGGATTTTATAAGTTTGCGCTTCTGCACTAGACAAGGCAACAAGTTGGAAAGAAACACTTTCTTCATCACCATTTCTAATTGTATCAATAACCTTCTCTGTAGAGGATTCTATTGGTGCAAACGGAACATTGCTTAAGTCAATACTTACTACAATATCGTCTATGTCATCATCACCAATATTGTCTAAATCTAAACGTAGTTCTAAATCCTCACCAGGTTGTACAGTCTCCGGTGTAGAACGAAATGAATCTATAGTTATCTCAGCACCTACTGTACCTACTGCGAGAAGTACAAAGAGAAGTAAGAGACTGAGCTTCATTCTAAGTGTGTATATTTTTTTCATGTTATCCTCCTATAATTCTCCCATCTTTGAGTATGAAAATTTTATTCGCAAGTTTTGTTAAATCAGGATTATGTGTGACAAGAATGATTGTCTTCCCTTTTTTATTTAATTCAGTTAATATCCCCATAATTTCATCACCCGTTTTTGTATCAAGATTTCCTGTAGGTTCATCTGCAAGAATAATTTCTGGATCATTTACTAAGGCACGGGCAATTGCCACTCTTTGTCTTTGTCCTCCAGAAAGTTGATTTGGTCTGTGGTACATACGATCTTTCAGGCCCACCTGTTCAAGTAAGGCTTTTGCTTTTTTCATACGTATATCCCTGGGAATATTCTGAAAGGTCATGGGGAGAGCAACATTTTCTAGTGCATCCAGACTAGGAATAAGATTAAACGTCTGAAAAATAAAACCTATTTTCTTTCCCCTAATTTGTGCAAGGTCACTTTCTGAAAGATTTTGGATATTTACTTCATTAAGATAAATCTCACCCGTTGTTGCAGTATCTAAACAGCCAACGAGATTCATTGCGGTACTTTTTCCAGAACCACTAGGACCAACAAGGGCTACGAAGTCACCTTTGTTTATGGAAATGTTGATTCCATCTATTGCAATGACCTTTTCTTCTCCAAGTGTATAAATCTTAGAGACAGCTTCGAGTTTGAGCACTTCCATTTATAGAGGTAGAATAAAGTTCTTTTATAAATATACTTCACTCACGGAGGGTAGTGAAAAAACTAATCGTGCGCATACACAAAGAGCATTTTTTCTTTGTCATCTAAGCGGCAGAAAAATTGCCTTTCAAATTGAATAACTTCTCCTTCTTTGAGATCCTTCAATGCATGTTCTCCTTTTCCTTTAACTGTTGAGCCATCAGCCATAAGTACATGCACATCAATTGCATCTTTTACTGGTACGCAATGAATTATTTTTGCTTTAAGTTCTTGATCGTATTCTTCAGAAATAAATGTACTATCTTTAAAATTAAACAGGTGCATAAACCTATACACTT
>SICW01000051.1 GCA_009691355.1 Candidatus Woesearchaeota archaeon | reverse complement strand
AGTGGTAGAATAAGAATCGTTTTTTGCTTTAACTTCACGAACTTCTTTAATGAGATCAGCAATCTTTTGCTTGAGCTCTTCTTTCTTTACAAACCATTTTTCCTTTTCGGTATTTAACTCATCAAGCTTTGCTTTTTGGCTAGAAATATCCCTTATTGGTTCCGGTGTTGTATTTTCCTCTCCCATGGTAATTCTCTGTTAGTTTTTTGCGCCTAATTCTTGTGATAATAAATAAGATAAAACAAATAAAAAAAATAAGCTGTTTATCCGAAGAGTGAACCCAAACCTGCAGCTGCGTCTTCTGTAGACTTTTTATCTTCCTTCTTCTCTTCTTTCTTTGCTTCTGGTGCATGGTGTGCAGCTGGTGCAGCAGCCATTGGTACAACAGCAGCTTCTTTGATTGCTTGTTCGATGTTTACACCATCAAGTGCAGCAACAAGAGCCTTTACTCTGCCTTCGTCAACTTTAACGCCTGCAGCTTCAAGTACTTTTTTAACATGTGCTTCATCAATAGCCTTTCCTGCTCGAAAGAGCAATAATCCCGCGTATATGTATTCCATTTTTTGTCCTCCTTCTAGTCGATATGCGCTTTATTTTTTAAAGCATGTGCCTGTGCATCAGCCTTTGCTAAGAGTTTTTTGATATTATCACTGGTGAGAATATCCTTACTATCTGCAAGTGCAGTAGCATCTCTATGAGCTTTGCTGAGTAGTACAGTAATAGTGTCTTTTGATGCGTAACCAATCTTGACAGCCAAGTTCATTGCTTCAGTATGCATCTGTACAAGGTTTGTAAGATAGACTTTCTCATCAATATCTAAGACTTTTCTATCAAATATTGTTCCATTTTCAAAAACAGCTACAACATTCAACCCAACTTCCATAGGTAAAATACCAAGGCGTGTAAGAGTATCTGCTGCTTTTTGTGTGAATACTTCTCCTTCTTTTACAAGGAGTTTATCTGCTTTAATCGCAACTTTTCCATCTTCAATACCCGCTTTAATACCTAACTGACCCAGCTCTCCAATAATTGGACCTGGAGCAAAGTTGGTTTTTCCTGCAGGAACAATCACGTCTATTGGTGCTATTTGTCCTGCTTTTGCAGGTGCTGGACTTTTATTTGCTGAAAGTAATTTGTATAATTTAAATGGATTCTCTTTTGTAAAAATTAATGCTGGCATTCCTCGACTTCGTGCTGCAAAGTCAGTCATTCCCTTTGAAGAACCTGTTAATGCCAAGTGGATAAGTCTCTTCTTAGCCATAGAGATAACAACTTTTCCACGAAGGCTTTGTTTCATTTTTTGCAATTGTGGAGAAGGAAGGTTTTCCATATCTACTAAACCAATAATAGGATACTCAGCAATGAGTTTAGATAATTGCTTCACAACTTCTTTCTTTTCATCACTCACATGTGGCTTGGGTTTACTCATTTTTTACCCCCTAATATAACTGGTTTACTCATGGTAAGTTTGAGAAGGATAGCTTTAATATTTTGCTCATGTTGTGGAAGTCCTTGTACCAGACCGTTGTATGCTGCTAAAATATTCTCTGCAACTTCCTCGTCAGTCATGGAATCTTTTCCAATAGGGCAACGTACAGCCATTTCATTATTTTTGATAGAAAGACGAACGGTTTTTTGTAATTTTTCTACAATCGGTTTCGTAGAACCTTTTGGTGGAACAATAGCCCCTGCCTTTGGATTTGGCATTCTTCCTTTTGGACCTAAATAACGACCAAAAGTTGTTGCAATGGACCCCATAATATCTGCTTGTGCGACAAAAAAATCGTATTTTCTTGCCAGTTTTTTAAGCTCTTTTGTATTGCCTGCAATATCTTTGAATTCTTCTTGACTAATAGTATGATCACAGTTTGCTTTTGCATCATTGTATAGACCACCACCAACTAATCCACAAACAGTGAGCTTTCTTCCTAAAGTATGTGGAAGGGCGATAAATACGTCTACTTTATTTTCGTTCTTTTTAGGGTCAAAGTTTTGCAACTTAACCAGAAAATCATAACTTTGAGAGAAATTTCTTTTTGGAGAATCTTTCTTTAGTTGTTCAATTGCTTTGAGTACTTCTTGTTTTTCCATAATGCTCTCCTACTGATGTAGTGTTAACGAGTAGATTTGTGATTTTTTGGGGATTTATAAATGTTTCCCTAGGCTGTTTTTAGGTCCCCAATACTCCGTAAGTATGTTGCTATCGTTTCTATTCCTCTTCTTGCTTGTTGCCACTTAAAGTTTTCATTAGGTGCATGATAGCCATCAGACATAAGGCTTTGTGCTAGCATAACAATAGGAACTCCTGGCCAAGTTCTTTGCATAGGGGGAAATGCTCCAATAGTTCCACCAGTTGCAACGAAAACTGCAGGTCTTCCAAATGCAGGAACATATGCCTGTCTTGCACGCTCCATGAAAGGATTATCCAAATCTGTTTTGACTGCTGTTGAACCTTCAGCAATATGCACTGTAATCTTTGGATGTGTTCTTCTAAGGTGATCTTGTAATTTTCTTCCTAAATCACTTGGATCTTGGCCTGCAACAAGACGCATACTAAAATGTGCTTTTGCATATCCAGAGATTTTTGTTCCAGATGCTTCTGGTTCATATCCATGAATCTCAAGTGTAGGTAAATAGTTTGTACGCATTTCTGCTTCTCTAGGATCTTCTGTATAAAACTCTTCAAATCCAGTATCACTTCGAATTCTTCCAAAATTTTTTCTCGCTGCAACTTCATCAATAATTCTTTTTTCTTGTTCTGTAGGAGCTTGCACACCATCATAAAAACCAGGAACAAGAACTTTTCCACCATCATCAATACAAGTTGCAATTGCTCTTGTCAGTGTTGCCAGGGGGTTTCTTGCAAGGCCTCCAAGTATTCCTGAGTGCACTCCGGCTTCTCCTACTTTGAGTTCGATTATTCCCATCGTTAAGCCTCTGAGTTGAAAGGTTACTGCTGGATCATCACCATCAAAAATCGTATCACTCACTAAAATAGAATCTGGTTTGTGTAAGATTGGTGTATATTTGTCTAAAAAGTTTCCAAAATGCTTACTTCCACTTTCTTCTTCACTTTCCAAAACAAATTGTACATTCACTGGAAGCTGTCCTGTTTCTTTGAGATATCTCACTGCGTATACAATAGAAAGCATAGGCCCTTTATCATCAGTTGCACCACGTGCTTGGATTCCTTCTTCACTAAGTACAGGCTCAAATGGATTAGAGTTCCATTGAGGTTCTGCTGCAGGTTGTACGTCTAAATGATTATATATGGTAACCCAAGGAGCATCATCAGAGACTGTGATTACCCCCACTGCTACAGGAAATGTGTCATTTTGAAGTACTTGTGCAGATGCACCTGCTTCTCGTAATAGTTCGACAGTTCGTGTTGCAACTTTTTGGAGATCATCTCTGTGAGCAGCTTGAGCACTGATACTTTGAATAGTGACTAAGCTTACTAAATCTTCTTGATATTGGGGCATACATCTGGTGATAAATTCTTGGATAGTTTCCATATAGGGAAGAATTTTTCGTTATTTTAAAAATCTTATGGAAGGTCTAAGTGTAGAAAAGTCGATTTTATCTCCATATATATCCACAACTAGGGCACCAGTTGTAGCCAGCAAAGAAATTATCAAACTGTTCTTGGCAACGTTTACATGAAGTCATAGCTATAAGAAGGATAGAACAGTTTAAATTTCTTACGGAAAGAGTTCATACACAAACAACTCTTCAAAGAATAGCTTTTCTTCTTCTAACAAAGTATATGTGTATCCTTGAAAGAGTTCTTCTGCTTCACCTGTGAGAGAGCTAATGAGAATGAGAATTTTACCATGAGGATTAAGATATTCTTTTGCTTGTTGTAAGAATGCGATAATAATTTCGTTGCCATCTGCTCCCCCTGTTGTAGACAGTTTTGAATCTTCTGGTTCTTCAAAGTCTTCTGGTAAATATGGGGGGTTAAAAATAATCCAATCAAATCTTCCTTGTATGTTTGAAAAGAGATTACTTTGTATTGCATTGATGCCTTTATTTTTTACGAAGTCTACGCATTCAGGATTGATGTCTACAGCTAGCACATCAGGAGTATTTTCTAATGCAGTCACTGCTTGAATACCTGAACCAGTGCCCATATCAAGAACTTTTCCAGAAACTTTCTTCTGTACCCATTTCTTTAAGAGATCTGAGTCTTCTCGTGGTTCGTAGATCATTTTTCTTCTCCAGCTAAATCTTTCTTCAGTTCTTCAATGCGATCACGTAAAGCAATTGCATATTCAAAGTCTAGTGCATCTGCAGCTTGGCGCATCTCTTTGTCAAGCTGAGGAATCATTTTTTTCTTTTCTGCTTTAGGAATATGTTTCGTATCTTTAATAATAAACTTCTGTTCTTCTATTGGACGAGAAACTGTTTTTGGAGTAATGTGGTTAACATCATTATATTTGACTTGAATAACTCTCCTTCTTTTTGTTTCTTCTATTGCTAGTTTCATGGACTGCGTCATCACATCAGCATACAAAATCACTTTTGCATGAACATTACGTGCAGCTCTTCCTATGATTTGGATGAGACTTCTTTGGTTTCGTAAAAAGCCTTCTTTATCTGCATCTAGAATGACAACTAAGCTTACTTCTGGAAGATCTATTCCTTCTCTGAGCAAATTAATCCCTACAAGAACATCAAATTTTCCGACTCTAAGCTCTCGAAGAATCTCGCTACGTTCTAAGGTTTTTATTTCTGAATGAAGATATCTTGCTTTTATTCCCTGAGCAGAGAGATAATCTGCAATTTCTTCAGCTAATTTCTTGGTAAGCGCTGTTACAAGAACACGTTCTTTTCTTTTGACAACTATGTCAATTTCTTTTTCTATATCCTTCATTTGCCCACTAATTTTTCTAACTTCCACTTCTGGGTCAACAAGGCCTGTAGGTCGAATAACCATATCTATTGTTTCTTTCGATTTTTCTATTTCATAAGTGGTCGGAGTTGCTGAAACAAAGATGACTTTTGCTTTTCCATAGTAGTCTTCAAACTCTTCAAAATTTAATGGGCGGTTATCAAGCGCTGAAGGAAGACGAAAGCCATAATCAACAAGATTTACTTTTCGGGATTTATCTCCTTCATACATTGCTTGCACCTGTGGTATTGTTTGGTGACTTTCATCTATGATCAGAAGAAAATCATCAGAGAACCAATCAAGTAAGCAGTAGGGCTTTTCTCCACTTGCTCTTCCATCTAAATGCCGAGAATAATTTTCAATTCCTTTACAGTATCCAAACTGTTCCATCATTTCTATGTCATAGCTTACTCTTTGCTTGAGTCTATGTGCTTCAATATCTCCAAGCTGAGGAATTCTGTTTTCTAATTCTTTCTGTATCGCAGCAATTGCTTTG
>SICW01000050.1 GCA_009691355.1 Candidatus Woesearchaeota archaeon | reverse complement strand
GGAATGGTGTGTCAATGACTTCTCGTTTAATACTTTCTGTGATGTAAAATTCCCCCCCGTATTTTTCCTTTAATGGTTGAAGAATCCAAAGAAGGTTATTCATAGCCAGGTTAATAATTGTGCTAGAATCAAAGATAATTGATCTCATACTGAAAATAATCTCCTTGCTAATTGTAGACGATCCTTTGTAGAAACACTTGTTCCCTTGCTGATATTATTTATTTTTGTTTCTCCTAAATAACTCATTAATTCCCAAGAGGAGATTCCCAGTATTTGTGCTGCTCTTCCAGTAGAGAAACCGTGCTCATAGATGCGCCCTCCACGTTTTATCTTTGCATGTTGAAGGACTTGTGTGATGTACATGCCAAACTTTTTTTCAAAGCCAGAAATCTTTTGAATGATTCTTCGAATTGCGTTGTGGTATTCTTTTTCGTTGTTTCCTTCTAGCGAATTCTTTGCAATCAATAATTCTGCACTGATTTCATCTTTAAATTTACCTGTTGCTGGATTTTCTGTTAATCTCGGTCTGTTGAATATTTTAGATAATGAAAAAATTATAACCGATAGGGAAATAGAGTCTGGTTCTTGAAAAATACCTGCATTATGTATCGTTAAGTTACTTAATGACTTTAATTTTCCAATATCCTGTTTTTGAAGAAGTGGCTGGACTTTTTTTAATACTATGAGGATGTCTTTTTTTACCTCTGTTTGCATACTTTTCCTATGGCTAGAGTTTTAATAAAGCTTGCTATATAGGAAATATTTAAATATCTGAGACTATTCTTTTAGGTTATGCTTACATCTGCTCAAATAAGAAACGTTGAGAGACGAAGAAGAGTCTATGGTCAAGATCCTTATGGCCCTCTTTGTTCTGATCATCCTTCTAGACAGTCATGTTATGATGATAGTTTAGAAATAAGAGCTGTTTCGGATAGTCAAGCAGTCCTGGATTTATACGAGATATGTATGGAAATACATGGACATTTGATGATTTTCTAGTTGGTGAAGATTCTCACTTTCTTGTTGATCTTAGAACTGGTGGACCTATAAGTACTAGCCCAAATTGGTCCCGAGCTAGTGTACATAACCCCTATAGAACGGATGCTTATGGACTTGTTCAAAAAGTGCAGGATTAGTTTTTAAAAAAATCTTTGATCAAGGGTAAAGGATCTTTTTCTATCTTCATGTGCATATCTGGTGAGAAACACTTTTTGTAATTTTGCCAGACATACCTTTCATCCATAAAAATAACAACACCACGGTCAGTTTCACTTCGTATACATCGGCCTGCACTTTGCAGTGTTTTAATTATTGCAGGGATGGTATAGCCATAATCCCAGCCTTTACTAAAACGACGATCATAGTAATTTATGAGCTCTTGAGTTTCTAGATCTGGACGTGCTAATGGAAGTCCCACAACAATGACTCCTTTTAAGAGATCTCCAGGGAGATCAACACCCTCTGCAAAACTCCCCCCTGCAACACCTAAAAGAATTGCTCCTGTGGCTTTGTAGTCTTTGAAACGTTCTAAGAGATCTCCTCTTTGTTCTTTGCTTAACTCCGCATCTTCAATAAAAATAGTCTTTGTGGATTTCTCACGAAGAAAATCATAGACATTTTCTAAAATGGCATAGCTTGGAAAAAAAATAATGGAGTTTCCAGGAATATTTGTGGTGATATCGGCACATTTTCTTGCAATTGCTTCCCACATCATAGTTGTACGAGATTGATATTTTGTGGAAGTATCTGGAACAATAATGTTTAACCTATTCTCTGTGGGAAAAGGATTTTGGTATTCAATAGTAATTGCTATTTTTTGGTCTACCCCTAACAAGTCTGCGTACATTTCTATAGGGGTTAAGGTCCCTGACATGACTACCACAGCGTGTGCTTCTTGCATTAATCCCTTGAGACCTATAGCTGGATCAAGACAACGATACGATAAATTAATGACGTCTTTGCCCATTTTGGAGGTTCCTCGTCCAAGTATGCGAACGAAACCTTCTTCTGGCCCTATCCATGACTCCATAAATTGGGATACAGATTGAGTAAAACTCCTCTTTTTTGTTTCTAGAACTTGGTCTGCTATAAAGACACAGTTGCCCATGATCTCTTCATAGTTCCCAATTTTTTCGATCTCTTTCATGAAATCTTCTTTTTTGAGAATGACTTCTTGTTTGTCAAATGCAATCTTTTTTGCTAGTCTTTCTACGGCTGCCTTTATTTCTAGAATGTCTTTTCCAATTTCTTGATATCCTAAAGATGTTGTTTCCTTTGCTGCAGCTTCAATGATAAAACTGGTTAATGTTGCTGTGAGTAAATCCCTTGCACGACTAGGGATATTGTGGCCTTCATCAAAAATGACAATACAATCTCCAAGGCTTTTGTTCATTCTTTTGAGCAGAGAATCTCGTATGTGGGGATTGAGAATGTAATTATAATCTCCGATAACGACTTGCGCTTCTTTTCCAAGAAGACCTGCAATTTCATAACTACAAAGGTCAGCATTGAAGTTGATACTGTTCATTTCTTCTACGTGCATGGGAGATTCCTCTTTGAGTTTTTTCAAAACATTTGTTGCCTCTGGAGAGACTTTTCCTTTGAGTTTAATATTACTATAATATTGGCATTGGTCTTTTTCTCTGAGGTCTTTACAGAATTCAATAAACTCACCTGAACGCAGGGTTTGTACACCAGGTTGGTTGCACATGTTTCTTTTTCCAATAATGTCTACTGCTACAAAGTTAAGATTAAATTTTGTTTTTATTTTCTTTAAAGTTTCTACAGCAATAAGATGCTGTGTATTTCTGGATGTGAGAAAGAAAACGGTTTTACTTTTATTTTCTTTCATTACATAGGTTAGTGCAGGGGAAAGTGCAGATGCAGTTTTGCCAATGCCTGTTGGTGCGTGTACAAGAAGCTGTCCTTTATTTTGTAAAGTTGTATACACTTGGTTCATGAATGCCCCTTGAATTTTTCTATATTCTTGGTGGGGGAAGAGAAAATCCATTTCTTGGATCAGGAGATTTGCTTTATTTAAGGTTTTGTGTGTTTTTACAAAAGGTATATATATCTAATAGTTATAGACTTTAATCTAAGATTTAATATTTATCAAAAAGAGGTGTATCATAGATTTTAAAAATAATTTTAAAAAAGAGTAGTTTGTTTTTGGTTGTGTTTATGTTATTGTCTGTTACTTTTGTGCAGGCAGGGGCTTTATCTAATAGCTGGAATTTTCTTATTACTGGACATGCTGTTGAAGATGAGCCTGTAGATAATTCTGCTTTAGAAGCGCAATATCAATATTTAGAAGCAACTGGTTACGATTCAGGAACTTATGCTGGGACAACACCAGATTCCCCATTCTATTTTGTGGATAGATTATTTGATCGTTTTCAATCTCCTGAAAGCCTTGCAGAAGAGAAATTAGGAGAGATGGAAGTTATGGTGTATGAGGGAGATTATGATTCTAGTGGAAATTATGTTGGAGGAGACTATGGGGGATATGATTCTAGTGGAACCTATAGTGGTGGGTCTTCTTCTGGTTCGTATAGTGCCCCTTCTTATTCAGGAAGTTACTCTGGTGGCTCTTCTGGTGGAAGCTCAGGTGGTTCTTCTGTGGAGATTCAGGTGGTGGTGGATACTCTGGATATTTCTTCTTGAATCTCTATAGAAGTTTCAGTCCTTAATTTTTTTATTTTTTTAGTTAGTTTTTTATAGTTCTTTCATTTCTCAGGGTATATGAAAAGAAATGTTATTCTTATGGGAGGGAAGACCCATGTCATTTCTTTGCCTTCTCAATGGATTAAAAAATATCAAATTCAAAAAGGAGATGAGTTGCATCTTCAGGAGTTAGATAATTCTATTGTGGTTCGTACGGATAAACATCCTTCTTCTTCAAAGGAATTAGAAGTTGATTTTCGGGCATTAGATAGTATGATGATTCGTGGTGTTGGTGCTATCTATAAAGCGGGTTATACGAGAGTGAAGATTCTTTATGATACAAAGGAACAATTGCATAAAATTGAACAAATTCTTGCAAGAACTTGCGTTGGCTTTGTCATTACCCAACAAAATGAGAATTACGTGGTAATTGAGAGTATTACAGAAGAAGTCTCTCAGGGGTTTGAGAATTATCTTAAACGGCTGTTTTATTCTTTAGAGTCTATGAATCAAGAACTTGTTGAAGCATTGTTAAGAAAAGATCCTGTTCTTTTGAAAGCTATTGTTGACAAAGATGATCAAATTAATAGGATTGCAGATTTTTGTAGAAGGGTGATTAATAGTGGTGAACAAATCCTGATAGATAAACCGCATATTATTTATTACCTTGTTGAACAATTAGAAAGAATAGGTGATCTTTATAAAAAAATAGCACAACTGGCTTTGGATAAAAAAATAGTTTCTACTCCTTCTATTACGGCTCATTTTTCAGATTTGAATGCTTTGTTTGTTTCTTATAGAACTTTATTTTATAATTTTAATATTCCTAGTGTTGAGGACTTTGGGAAGGAATTTTATGCCTTACGAAAAAAGATTGAAAATGGCACTTCTAAAGAGGATGGCCTTTACTTTCCTATACTTTTGTATCAGGGATACCTTTTAGAAACAATTTTTGATTTGAATGGAGCTCTTCTTACAAAAAATATTTAGAACTATTTTTTGTTTTTTCTTTCAGATTGAAAAGTACTTGGAATATCAATAATGTATTTCCCTTCCTCAAGTTTAATAACTAGGGGGTCGCCTTTGAAAAGATCAATAAGGTCAATTTCATATTTTCCAGGGCTCGTTACACGGATACTTTCAAAATCAAGAATAATAGGTTGTTCGTGGTCTACATTTCCAACTAGTTCTAAGACATCTTCTTCAAGTTCTTTCTTGTCTTCTGTGCTGAGCAGTTGTGTAATTTCTTTTGCTTTTTCTAGCAGTTCATCTTTTACAAAGAAAAAGAATTTTCCACCACAAGCACAACCTGTAAGAAGTTCTTTACATCCAGCAGGGTATAGTTTTGAGCAACGAACGCATTGGTGGGTCATTATTTCCTCCCTAATAGTCTTTTAGAATAACTATGTGTGAGTAGTTCAATCTTATCTGGATTTCTTTTAATTTCTTTGATTACCGTTGCAGGTCCAATAATGGTGAGGCCTTCTCTATCACCCATAAGCATCTTTACCATAGCTTCTTTGATTTGTTTTCCCATTTTTTTATTTTTTTCTATGGTAGGATAAATCGTACAGAGCTCAATACCTTTGAATTCTTTATCTAATTCTTCCATCGTTTTCTCAATAAGGCTTGTTTCTTCTGTAGGACGGAGACGCCCTTGCATGAGAACAATCTTGTTCTTTTTTACAATGCTGAGAAGTTTTGCTATACGCCTTTCTGAGGAAAGGTTTTCCATTTCTGCAAAGGGTATATATTGGAGGGTTAGCATTTTTATTTTACAATTTTGATCATTGCTTCATAGAGCTCTTCTAAGTTTGTGCCTTGTTCTGCAGAGATCCCAATCACTGGATATTGAGGGAATGCAGCTTCGATACTTTTAATGTTTGCTTTTTTTAGATCTACTTTGTTCGCAGCTATTAATACAGGAATATCTCGTGCTGCAAGATTTCCAATGCTGGTTATGTTTAC
>SICW01000003.1 GCA_009691355.1 Candidatus Woesearchaeota archaeon | reverse complement strand
GTTTAGGGCTTTTTCTGGACTTCGTATGCGTACTATAGTAATACGTTCAAAATGGGTAATCATAGAAAAAGAAATGCTCTTGTGCTATGTAAAGTTTACGGTTTGGTAGTAATAATAACTTTATCCGTATCAATATAAATAATATCTTCAAACTGTGCAATCTTGGAACCTGGAATTTCTACAAGAATAGGGTACTCCATGATATTTTCTGATCGTTTTAAATTTAAAAAGTCTATTCGAGAAGCTTTCAAATGGCCAACAACATATCTTTCTGTAAATGGCAGATGTTTTCTTTTATTTAAAATAGTTTTACATAAATTTCGTACTTTCATATCTCGCACAGGAACTTGTTTTCGTTTCATTGCATAGATCACTGCATTTTTAGAAGGTTTAATGAATCCTATTCCATCAGTAATAAATATTTCAATGGCAAAGGCTTCACCAGGCTCTAAAATATATTCCGAGTCGCTTTCATAGACAAAAACAGACTTGGTAGAATGTAAGTCCCACTGCTGGACCTGATGGCCCATAAGATTTTGAATCAGTTTATACTTAGATCCCCTCATATGCATATCTAGTCTTCTCCCAATCTCAGACACTTTCATGCCTGGTTTTAATCCTGTAAGAGTATCACGTAGAACTTTTTCTGTAAAGTCTACCATATCTTGATAGTCTTTATTTAATGCAATAGTATAGGCACCATCCGCAATATACCCATCAATATGTACACCTACATCCACCTTGATAATATCCTCTTTAGAAATCGTTCGTGTATCTCCAGGAAGAGGGGAGTAGTGTACTTCATTGTTTAGTTGTAAGTTTACAGGAAAAGCTAAAGAGGCCTCAGGGTAGGATGTGATGTCTTTCTCAATCGCTTCCGCAATCGCTAAGAGGGATGCTCCTGCTGTGATTAGTTTTTTTGAACGTTCACAGACATCATAATGTATTTTTCCTGCTCGAAGATATGCTTCTTTGGGGGTCATAGGAAGAAAAAAAGAAGAAGGACATATAAAGCTTTCTCCACTACCTTTTATAGGCTCTTTTTCTGTGATCTAGGTCACGAATAGCCATAAGGTTCTGTTTAAAGTCTATTTCTATTAACACCCTATAATTACCTACTCTCAACGGGTATAAATCTTGTCCCTCCAGAGAGTAGGACCAAAATTATCTTCATAAAACTTTAACAAACATTTCCGCAAAATTTTCAATAAAACTGAACTATTTTCAGAATCTACGAAAATATTATATACCAATACTTCTAAAATGAATATATGAAGCTCATTTCTTGGAATGTCAATGGTATTCGTGCAGCAGAGAAGAAAAATTTTGTAGACTATGTTAAAAAAGAGTCTCCTGATATTATGTGTGTGCAAGAAACAAAAGCACATAAGGAGCAGTTAAGCGAGAACCTTACAAATATTCAGGGGTATCACGCCTATTTCTCTTCAGGTGAAAAAAAAGGCTATAGCGGAGTTCTCTGCTACACGAAAGAAAAGCCTTTATCTGTACAAACAGGATTTGGTGGACATAAAAAGTTTGATAGTGAAGGGAGAATTTTAGTCTTGGAATTTAAAGAGTTTATTCTCATGAATATTTACTTTCCCAATGGAAAGGCAAGAGAGGAGCGTTTACAATATAAATTAGAGTTCTACGAAGAGTTCTTAACATTTTGTAAAAAGCACAAAAAGCATCTTATTATCTGTGGAGATGTAAACACTGCACATAATGAAATCGATCTTGCTCGTCCAAAGGAAAACCAAGATGAATCTGGATTTATGAGAATTGAAAGAGATTTCTTAGATCGTTTTATCAAAGAAGGATTTACAGATACCTTTCGTCATCTTCATCCGGAAAAAGTCCAATATTCCTGGTGGTCTCAACGGGGCGGTGCAAGAAAGAACAACGTTGGTTGGAGAATTGATTATTTCTACGTCACAAAAGACTTAGTAAAATACGTCAAAGAAGCCTTTATTCAAGATCACGTCCAAGGTTCTGATCATTGCCCTATAGGGATAAAACTGGATCTATAACTCTTTTAGATCTAGGTTATCCAAAAAGGTAATGAGAGTACTTCCTCGGGCATATAATTGATATCTTTGAGAATTTCCTGGCCCTCGTTCTATTTCTGAATAGCCTTGGAGACATCGATCATTATCTAAACTATCCCTTCCACCAAAGGAAATCATTCTTCGTGTAGGGTATTCTGTAGTAGTCCAAAGATTAAAATTCCCATCTTGAAGAAGCCTTTCGAGAAGAGCAATATCTTCTCTATTAACTGGCCTTCCAATAAATGGTTCGTAAATTTTTCCCCTTGCTTCCATAATTCCTTATCCCCCACAGAGATTTATAATCTTTTAGCAACGAAAAAGAGATGTATAGAAAGAATATCTTGAACGTATGCTCGCAGAACAAGTGTATACCCTATGTAAACACATTCCCAAAGGAAAGGTAACAACCTATAAAGAAATAGCAAAGGCACTAAACATCAAGGCCTATCAAGCAGTGGGCCAAGCACTCAGAAAAAATCCTTACGCTCCTCACGTACCTTGTCACCGTGTTGTGTCTTCTACAGGCAATCTTCATGGATTCAAGGGTGAAAGAGAAGGGAAGGCTCTTGAAGAAAAGAAAATGCTTTTAGAACAAGAGGGAGTTCAAGTTGAAAAAGACAGGGTAAATTTAAAGAAATACTTGCATACGTTCTAGGGTGATTCAACAATATGATAAAGAGATTCACCTGTATGGGGATCTTGAGAAACATGAAATGTAACACTTACTCCTTCTTGCGCTGTATCTGAAGCATAAGGTTGTGATTGAGGATAATATGCCTGACTGTATCGGCTATCTCTTGGAACAGGGCCAGTACATAACCCTAAAGAATCTTGTCTTTGTATCCTACGTATAAGACCATCAAGTGTATCCATAAAATAAAACTCGTTTAGTTATATATTAATATTACTGTATTAGTTCACAGAAACATACACCGTTTTTGCTTTCTCTTGATCAGGCTTATCACAAAGAGAGACAAGGACATCTAAAGGATTTCCCTGAACAAGAAAATATTCTACTGCTGTTGTTCTTTGTTTTCTAAAGTGTTCACCATTCCCATCTTTTGTTGCACAGCTTTCAAGAGAAACTGTTGTTCCAGAAGGGAGCTGTGAACTTAAGTGGCGAAGATCTTTCATTTGTTCCCAACTCAAGCCCCAGGAATAAGGAGGAAAAGAAACTTCTAGTGTTTTAATAGACCCAAGAGAGTCTTTTTCTGAGGAGTATGTGGGTAAACAACTTGTTGAGGAGAAGAGAAGTGGAAGGAGATAAGGAGCGACTTTCATTTTATTTTTGCTAGGTACGAGAAGTATTTAAGTGTTCCGAATTGAAACAAGTCTTATTCTAAATGTGCCTTCTGAATAGCATATCTTCCAGTGCAAGAGTTTTCCAGGATCATTTCTGCTTGATCTATAATAATTCTCTTATGGAAGAGTGGGCAGTTTAAGACTAAAGATTCAGCCTCACCACCTTCAAAAGCCACATTGAGTCCTACTTTTTTGTTGAGAGCAACAAGCTTATCCACGTCTTTATCTGTGAGTACTTTCCCTAGCCAGCTCTTGTCCAAACCCTCAGCAGCAATAGAACTAAGGATAAAACTAAATTGTAATGCAAGAAGTTCTCGTAACTCTTGCTCTTGATCTTTATGCCAAAGTGGAGCAAATACTTTCAACCCTAATTTTTCAGCAACTTTTTCAATTCTCTCTCGTTGATACTGGGAATAGAGTGCACCGGATACAACCCCCTCAATATGATACTTCTCTTGTGCTTTTTTTAAAATAATCTCAAGGTCTTTTAGCTCTGTTTCTTTTTCACCAGTGGTCTTTTGTGTCAAAAGAGGAACTCCCATGGCTTGGGCTTGCAGTTCAACAAGGTGAATATTTGGTGTGTGAAACATATAGGAGTCAGGGTTACTACTTTGCATGCGCACAAGACAGGAAATCTCGTAGTTTTGTTGCGCCATGATATATGTAGCGTAGAGACTATCTTTTCCTCCACTCACTAATGCAGCTAATCGTACATTTTTTGGCCTATAGAACTGCTCAAGGTACTTGGATTTACTTTTCTTTTCTTTCTTTGCAAGCTTTTCAAGAACAGCATCAAAGCCGCTCCCATATTGTGCTGCCTTTTTCTTTCGTTCTGCAAGCTCTTTTGGAATGCCTATGTTCTGTGCAAGCTGACGAAGAATATATTTCTCTTGCCCATCTTTAATTTTCCACTCTGGAGGAATCTGCAAGGCAAGTGAAACGACTTCTTTATCTAAAAATGGGACTCGAAGCTCCAAATTATTATTCATTGTAATCACATCATCACGATAACAGTTCTTTTCATAGATCTTGAGAATATCTGAGTAACAATCTTCATTGAGTTTCTTTATGTCTGTAGCTTTGTATCTATGGTAACCTCCAAACAATTCATCAGCCCCACTTCCTGCAAAGATAACTCTATTTCCATCTTCTTTTGCAAGCTGCGCTGCAACAAAAAGAGGAAGTGCAACTCCGATTTTGATAACATTACTATCTTCAATGAGAGGCACGATTTTTTTCAAACGTTCTACAGTTTGTTCCGGAGAAAGAATAGTGTATCGCAAATTAAAGCCGAGTTGTTTCGCACACTCTTTTGCACTCATAAGATCAGGACTTTGTTCACTTGTTGCTGCTGTGTAACAGGTAAATGTAGGTCCTAAATCTTTCAACATCTTTGCAAGTAGTAAGGAGTCTAGTCCTCCAGAGAATAACAACCCAAATTTTGTATCTGGTGCTTCAAGACGTACTGCTTCTTGCAGTGCATTTTGTAGCGTTAAGAGAACATCTCTTTTCAGGATTTTCTTTGTTTGGGAGAAATTTCTTCTCAGAAAAGACGTTTTTCCTGTTTTGAGGGAATATTTTAGAATTTGTCTAGGATTTAGTTCTTGGCTTGTTTCATCTAGTGCTTTTTTTTCTGAAGAAAAAGATAATTTCTTTCCATCAAGATGATACCATAAAGGTTTCACACCAATAATATCTCGTGCAAGGTACAATGTATCTTCTTCCCAATATGCAAAGGCATAGACTCCTCGAAGAAGAGGAAGTGTTTTTTCAATTCCTAACTTATGAAGCAATTTCAAAAGTAAATCTGAGTCATTCTTTGCATGGATCTTGTATTCCTGTGCAAGCTCTTTCCAGTTATAGATTTCACAGTTTGCAACAAGAATGGCTTTTTTTTCCTCTAAGGGCTGAGGAACAACATTGACAATCGCATGCAGACCATGCCCAAGGATATGCTTTTCTGTGCTTGGAAGAAGTTGTTCTGGACTAGATGCCAGATGTATACTTCCATCGTAATATCCATAGCCATCTTTTCCGCGTTCTTTCATGATGATAAGACCTTTCTGAACTCTGGAAAATGCATGCTCGTTGTTAAAACATCCAATAATACTGCACATACAAAAACAAGCTAATTTATCCTTTTTATATCCTTCTATATGGATATTCTAGGAGAGATGATCTTTTTAGAACAAAGAAAAGAAATATCTTTATGAATGATGACAGAGAAAATGCCTTGAGAAATTTGAAACGATGGATCAGCCCCTATACCCCAATTATGTATTATCGAACAAATGATTGGATACACGAACACAGAGTTTTTAGACATCTTTTAGCAATAGAAGATCATATTAGAGAAGTATTTGGATCATCTTTTGACATTCATTTTGCAAAAACTTTAGCCTTAGTACATGATGATGCAGAAATTATCACAGATGATATACAGCTCTATATTAAAGAAAATATGACTCCCGCAGAGAAGGAAGAATTAGCAGAAAAAGAAAGAAAAGCAATACCCATATTAGTACAAAGATATGGAGCAACAATAAATGGCTTGGATTATGCAGAATTACTTTTAGCTGCACAAAAAAAAGAGAGTTTAGAAGCACAAGTTGTTTCTTATTGTGATAAATTTGATGGACTCTGTGAGGCTATCCATGAAATTCGAGCAGGTAATAGAAAATTTCTCGTTCCAATTGAAGGAAAGAAAAAAGATAAAGGATACATTAAGAGAATAGCAGATTTTGAGGGGAAATATCCTCGATTACAAGGCCTACTCTCTAGAGAGCATCCTATTTTCTTACCACCAAGAGTGAACTTTGAAACAATGCTAGACCAAGAAAAACTCCATACTGAAAAATCCATCTCTCAAGTAACGGGCTATGCTCCCTATGATTTCTGGATAAGAACTATTCTTTCTTATGAGGGTAATGAAAACCTCGTAACACAAAGAGAATTTGAAACCGAAGACTCTGAGAATGTGAATCTCTATGTCTAAAACTGGTAAAATAAAAAAGTATTTAAACTAACTTTATTTTTGAAAAGAGTTTTAAAAATTAAAGAAATGGGTCATAGAAATAAATACGAAGCTTCAAGAGAAATTCTCCAGGCAATACAGAGGTATAGACGGATAAGGCCTATGTTCTATAGGTCCAATGTCTATCTTCACGAACAGAGAGTTCTTGCACTAGTAAATATGGCGCTTCCTTTTATTCAAGAAAGAGAACCAGGAATAGATGTTCCTATGCTGAGGGCATTTGCAATGACCCATGATGATCTAGAGATGTACTATGGAGAAGAAAGGGCTCCGCATGAAGCTCCTGATGATAGAGAAATAAGAAGAGGAAGAGCATTAAGAAGTTTGAATGGGAGATACGAGTTTGAAGTGAATGGTATGCCCGCAAAGATAGTCCAGCTAAGGTATGGGTTACAAGGCGATCTTGAATCGCAAGTGGTAAAGTATGCAGATCACTTTGATAATATGGGTGAAGCAATGCATGAAGTACATGCAGGGAATGATCTTTTCCGTGAACCTCTTTTATTTAATGTCAGTGCATTACGTGTAGAGAGAACAAGATTACCTCAATTAACACGACTCTTAGACCAAGGCCATCTTCTCTTTGATGTTCCAGAACTTTCTGAAGATATTCTCGCACAAAGAAAACCCTACTCCCCATATGATTTCTGGCGCTCAGCACTTTCAAAAAATGAAGATCCTTATGTTAGAAATTCTTTAGTGGAAAGAAAAGAATATGCTGGAGAACGGGAAATAAGAGGGGCTATATAAATTTCCAAATACTATCGCCAACATAGTGAATATTTTTGATGACTTTCCCTGTGCTTTGTTTTTCCATATCTTCCGCTGAGAAAAGTGCAACACCTACACAAAGAGGTTTTTTATTATTCATATCCACAACAACGACAAACTCTTCCTTTTGTATGCTTGGATCAATTTCTTTCACACCTGGTCGCATGACATCCGCTCCCCCAATAAGAAATTTTACTGCTCCCATATCCACAACTATTTTTTTAAGGAGAGTGTGAGTCTGAAGCACATGCAATGTTGGTACAAGTTTCTTCTCATAATAGAAAAAACAAGGTTTCTTATTGATCAGAACAATCTTGTCATCTGCCATTTCTACAAGATCTTTTTTCTCAACTTCAAAAGAATAACTTTTGAGCAACTCTTGGAGATCTTTACTTCTCATGGGCACTCGTTTCATACTGTTTATTTGTCAGGATATATTTATTAATGCTTTCTTCCTAAAGAAATCTATGAACAAGCTTCTACTCTTATTCTGCTTCCTTCTTCTTACAGCTTGTACACAAACAATACCTGAAGAAACAACATCTGATTTTTGTGGCTCATCTACATACGATAGTTGTACTACGGATAGTGACTGTACAACAGGAGGTTGCTCTGGGCAAATTTGTCAATCTTCTTCTACAGAACCAAGCATAAGCACCTGTGAATACCAAGGGTGTTACAACTCTGAGCTCTATAGTCTTTCTTGTGCTTGTTATGAACAAAAATGCTCATGGGAATAGTTTTTTAAGCTTAGAAAGCCTCTAAATCTAGCATGGTCCACTTCTCCCCTAGAGAAAAATATACGGAAGTACAAGAGACTTCTAGTGAGAATGCTGAAGGGGATGAACAGATCACTATAGAAGAACGTGTGCGAAGAGAAGAACAAGAAAAGGGGCAAGTAAAGCCTCGTTTAGAACAACAAATTCAAATAGAAGCTGTGGAACCAAAAAACGATCAAGAACCTTTTAGTTATCAGACATCTGTAGGCCAAACAACATATGGCACTATTGAAAATCCCATGGATACATTTTGGGAAGAGAAAAAAATTGCCGATCTTAGAGGAGAAGAAGAACGAAGAAAGAGAAATCTCCTTTAAGATTCTTCAGATATAACTCGAGTTTCTATAACTGAAATTTCATAGGACTTCTCTTCAAGATCTTTTTCTGTAACGACATATTGATGCACAAGCTTCAAACCGAGTAATTCTTTTTCTTCTTTCAGGACTTTTCCTTTTTGTACCTGAGCTTCAGAAAAGTCTCCTTTATATATCCCCTCAACAATATATGCAATACTTAACGTTTCTGCTTCTTTAGGTACAGCAATATGCAAAGGAATTGTTCCTTCACCAGGTTCTTTCCCATTGATAAATCCTAAAATCCCAACAAATGGATGTAGTTCAGTAGGAAAAGGAAAGCTTTCCCCAGTAAAAGAGTGGAGTAAGATACCCGCTTCTGTTTTTCTCTTCACTGTATCAAAGTAGACATTCCAGATATACACCGGTTGTATTCCTTTCATACGAAGCTCTCTATCCAGAAGTGCTAAAACTGAATGTGAAGGTATAGTGACTTTTCTCATGGTGTTATTTTCTTCTCACTTTTTGTTTTTCTTTTTTGGTATATTCTAATAAATAATAGAGCAAGGCAAAGAACCAGGCAAACATCGTACATAATCCAATGAGAAGGAGCACAATCCAGAGCGTATCTCGTTTCTTCAAAGCTTCAATAAACATCCAAAGCCAAAAGATAAACACAGCTAAGAAAAAGAGCAGGATTACAAGCATCCATCCAAATCCAAGACCCCAGAAATAATTCATCATTGTCGTCTTAGAGAAGCATTATTTCTTTTTAAAGCTTACGGATCAATATCTTCTCACACTTGGATCAATAGTGGCCCAGTCATAAATACTTCCCGCATAGTTTTTTGCATGCACGTACCCCTGCTCTTTTGCAAATGCAGTAGCCATTGCAGAGCGTCCACCTGTACGGCAATAAAAAATAACTGTATCTTCTTTCTGGGGTTTTTTAAAGCCATATTTCTTTTGGAAATCTTCTGGGACAAGTTCAAGTGCAAGTTCCATTTCATGCAAGGGCACGTTGTGCGCAGTGGGAATCATACCATAACTCAGTTCTTCTTTCTCCCGTACATCAATAAGGGTATAACTTCCTTTGGTATCAATGAGTTTTTTTACTTCATCACGTGAAATAACTTCCATGTTTTTTTAGAATATCACAGCTATTTTTAAGAGTTGTGTATACCATGGAAATTGCATCATTTTCTTTTGCACTGCACGATCATCCCCATCAAGAATATCTCCCAGTACTTGTTTGTACATCTGTATTTTTTCTTTTTCTGAATCAACACGCTCTAGAACTTCATCTGCAGAAAGGAAGGTAAGACAAGGGATGATTTCTATAGAAAATTCTCTTCCAAACACTTTCTGAAATGCATATGCTGTTTTAGGAAGATGATAATTGGATGTGACAACATAGAAAGACATCCAGTTTTGGTGTTCAAGAAATTGCTTTGCGAAGTACGCATTGCCCAAGGTATCTTTGGACTGTTCTTCCAGAAAGATATGATCTTTTGCAACACCTAAAGAAAGAGCGTAGGCTTTCATTGCCTGTGCTTCTGTTTTTGCAGGAGTATTTTTTAACGTGTAAGAATATCCTCCACAAAAGAGCATACGTTGCGCATATCCTTTTTTGTAGAGCTCCACTCCCTTTTCTACACGAGATTTGCCCATGAAAGTAAGATCACCCTGGGGTGTAACACCAGAACCAAGAACAAGTATACATTGTTTTTGCTGCATAATTAATGTAGCTCAAAGAGAAATATAAAGACATGTATTCTAGACTATCTAGATTTTTTCACGCCCCTTCTTTCACAATATTGTGAAACAGGACATCGAGAACACCAAGGGGAGACCGGAACACAAAGATGTTGTCCAAAGGCAACAAGAAGGTAATTATACTCTCCCCAGTATTTTAATGGAAGTTTCTTTCGCAATATCATTTCTGTTTTTTCAGGGGTTTTGGTTTTTACATATCCTAATCGATAACTAATGCGGTTTACATGGACGTCGACACACATGGCAGGTTTATTGTAGCCTTCAGTAAGAACTAAGTTTGCAGTCTTTCTTCCTACGTTTGGAAAGGTCAGAAGAGTATCAATCTCATCAGGCACTTTTCCTTTGTATTCATCAAGGAGTTTTTGCGAAATAAGAATAATATTTTTTGCTTTGGTAATATAAAACCCTGTAGGATAAATGAGTTTCTCAATTTCTTTTTCAGAAAGTTTCACCATTTTCTCAGGAGTATCTGCAACAGCAAAGAGTTTCTCACATGCCTTTGCAGTGACTTGATCTTTTGTACGTAAACTTAATACTGTCCCAATCAAAACTCTATAGGGATCTTTCTTTGTTTGTGCAATGAGAGTGATGATAGGAACTTGCCAATGTTTAGCTTCTTTCTCTAGAATTTCAATAACTTTCTCTACTGTTTCTGTATTCATATGCTGAAGAAAAAGAACAAAGTTTAAATCCTTTCTTCTTCTCAACAGTATTGATGAAACAAAATGAGCCCTTGAGTAGCTTAACCCATTTTATAGGTCTCCTCCTTTCTATTGCTGCTCTTGTCCTCATGATTGTCTTTGCAGCGCTCTACGGATCTGCATGGCACATTGTTGGTGTCTCTATCTTTGGTGCAAGTATGATTCTCTTATATTGCGCAAGCACAGTGTACCACGCCTATTGTAAAACACACCACGCAAAATCTTTTCTTCAGAAAATGGATCGTTCTTTTATTTACGTCCTCATTGCAGGAACCTATACTCCTCTCACTCTTGTCGTATTGCATGGAGCATGGGGGTGGACACTCTTTGGTATGAGTTGGGGTCTTGCAGTTTTGGGCATACTTGCAGAGCTTCTTATCAAGAAAAGAAAGTCCTGGATTTCTATTCCACTTTATTTGATTATGGGCTGGCTCATAGTGATCGCAATAAATCCTCTTTTAGAAAATCTTTCTCATACAGGTTTTCTGTTTTTGTTGCTTGGAGGGATTTGCTATACTATAGGTGTTCTCTTTTTTATTTTAGATATTTTCTTCCCTGGAAAACGCTGGCTAAGTTTTCATGATATCTTCCATCTCTTTGTCATTGCAGGAAGCTTTCTCCATTTTTGGGTCATGATACGCTACGTGATCTATATACCTGTTGTTTGAAAGGCTTTCAACCTTTTTTAACCTAGAGATTCCGATAAGACAATCTTTAAAAGAAGACATTTTCTGCTTTTTTCTATGCGTCGTATTCCTATCATCCAAAGAGGAAATGAAGGCAATCCTCCTCTAGAAACATCGGAGTTTCTTGTACAACACCTTCCTAACAAACCTGGAGCGAGTGAACCTCCTGGAAGAAAAAAGGGTGCAATAAACCAATACATTATTTTGGTACATAGAGATAGGAAACTTGTAGAAGAAAGAATCGTGGATAATCCGGAAGCAGTAGGAAGGATTTTTGTAGAAAGCTATCCCCGTGCACAGCTTCTTCTCAATCTAGACTCAGAGCCATATCAAAGAGTACAAGCCTATATACAATCCTGTCGTAGCGAAGAAATACCGTAGATAATTTCCTCACCCCAAGGCTTATAAACCCCTACTGAGCCAAAATAGTATGGTCACGATAAAAATCAAAAATTATGAACTTCCTGCATTTGATATGAAGCAAGCTTCTACTCGAAAGGCATTGCAATTCAAGAATATGATCATCACAAATTTGAAAAAACTAGATGTGCATGAAGATTTTATCACCGTGAAAGAAGAGCGTGTAGTGATTAAGCGTGCCGCTGCCAAAGTGTCCTGGTATATGGATGGCCAGAATCTCTTCTATTCCTATACCTCTCACAACTATATACAAAACCTGTATATTGTCTCTGCTATTATTGAACTGGAAGTGAACCTTGTCTTATCTGGAGAGAAGTCTGTTGAGGAATTTGTGCATAGCTTTAATGAGGATAAAGATGTAGAAGTGCAGCGCAAAGAAGCGCGTACAGTATTAGGGGTGTCTCATGATAGCTTTGATTTTGAACTTATTACAAAGAAGTACAAGGACCTTTCTAAAACACATCATCCAGATATGGGTGGAGACCTAGAAATGTTTCAGAAGATTAACATTGCGCACAAGACCTTGAAGAAAGAGTTGTTAGGGTAGATTTAAATTTCATTATAAATATCTATAGCTTCGTTATAACTTCTTGTTGCTTTAACCAGAAGGTCATTTGCTTCATCTTCAAGTGCAATGGTATCTTGAAAAGCGGCGTCAATAATTTCATTCGATTCTGATTCTGTAGGGATTAAGTCATAGTTTTCAGCATAATAATCGTTTATTCTTTCATATTCACTATCACTCACCATAAAGCTTCCATCTTCTATACTATCCAAAGAATTTTCATAGATATCATAAATCAAGCCCCAATTAGATATAATCTCTATGTAAGGACCATAGATAGGGAATAATTCATTTGCGTTATTGATCTCCTCTTTTGCTTTGCTGATGAGCTCGAAAAGTTTAGAGAGTGTGCTAATGGGCTTCTAAATATTTTGTGCCGCCTCACAGCTTTACAAATTAGAACAAAAATATCGGCTCCTAGTTCTAATCTTCCTTAAATACTGGGTAAGAGAAGCAACAGGGCCCAATCCACCACAACCTTTATATAGGGGTAAGGAGTTCTAAACCTAACAGCAGTTGACCTTAAGTCAACGTACTTATAAATACATACCATGGAAGAAAGCACAGAACCCAAAGAAGAGCAAAAGTCTAAGGAACAGGAATACTTAGACCAACTCCAAAGACTCCAAGCAGACTTCATCAATTACAGAAGCAGAGTAGACAAAGAGAAACTAAATACAATAGATCTCACAAAAGACAATCTCTTACGAAAATTCCTCGAAGTCAAAGACAACTTTGAAAGAATTCCAGAAATGGACAAAGGTGTAGAAATGATTTACAATCAATTAAGTAAAGTTTTCGAACAAGAAGGCGTCCAAGAAATCATAGATATGAATTACAATCCTGAAATGCATGAAGCAATTGCAACAGCAGAAGGACCTGAAAACACAATTATAGAAGTCACAAGAAAAGGCTACCGAAGAAATGGCAAAGTGCTTAGACCAAGCCAAGTAATCTTGGGGAAAAAAAATGAAAAAACAGCATAATACAGAACAAGAATACGAACAAGACGAAGAAGTAAGTGTCGCATCATAGAAACTGTTTGAACAGTTTCATCAAAATAAAAAAACAAAAAAACGGAGAACAAAAAAATGGTAAAAATAATCGGAATTGATTTAGGAACAACAAACTCAGCAGTCGCAATCCTTGAAGGAGGAAAAGCAACCATCATCCCTTCCGCAGAAGGAGGACGTACTATACCCAGTATTGTCACCATCAAAGGGTCTGATATCGTCGTAGGAGAAATTGCAAAAAGACAAGCAGTAGCAAATCCCTTACACACCGTACGTTCTATTAAACGTATCATGGGAACAAATGAAAAAGTTACTATTGATGGGAAAGACCACAGTCCAGAAGAAGTTTCTGCAATGATTTTACGAAAAATAAAAAATGATGCAGAAGCCTATCTCGGTACAAAAATCACCAAAGCAGTCATCACTGTTCCAGCATATTTTAACGATGCACAACGTCAAGCAACCAAAGACGCAGGAAAAATTGCCGGCTTAGAAGTAGAAAGAATTATCAACGAGCCAACAGCAGCAGCATTAGCATATGGTATGGATAAAACCAATGCACATACTATTTTAGTCTTCGACCTAGGAGGAGGTACTTTTGATGTATCTATCCTAGAACTTGGAGATGGTGTTTTTGAAGTAAAATCAACATCTGGAGATAATAGACTGGGTGGAGATGACTTTGATGATGTCATTATTGATTTCCTTGTAGATGATTTCAAAAAGAAAGAAGGTATCAATCTCAAAGAAGATAAAACTGCTTTACAGCGATTAAAAGACGCAGCAGAGAAAGCAAAAATAGAATTGTCTAGTTCTATGACTGCAAATATCTCTTTACCATACGTGAGCTCTGGTGCATCTGGACCTAAGCACTTAGAAGTAAACTTAACACGAGCAAAGTTCAATGATCTTACGAAACATTTAGTTGAAAGAACCGTACGCCCAGTCAAGCAAGCACTCAAAGATGCAAACCTTGAACCAAAGAATATTGATAAAGTACTCCTAGTAGGAGGTTCTACACGAACACCTGCAGTACAAGATAAAGTACGTGAATTGCTTGGAAAAGACGGAGATAAATCTGTCAATCCAGATGAAGCAGTTGCTCTAGGTGCGTGTATTCAAGGAGGAATCTTAGGCGGAGATGTTAAAGATGTTTTACTTTTAGATGTCACACCCTTAAGTCTTGGTATCGAAACACTTGGTGGAGTCCTTTCAAAACTTATTGAGAGAAACACAACCATCCCCACAAAGAAGTCTCAAATCTTTTCAACCGCAATAGACAACCAACCTGCAGTCACTATTAATGTTCTTCAAGGAGAGCGTGCAATGGCAGTAGATAATAAATCTCTTGGTCGATTTGACTTGCAAGGAATTCCGCCTGCACCACGAGGTCTTCCACAAATTGAAGTTACCTTTGATATTGATGCAAACGGTATAGCTCACGTTGGAGCAAAAGATCTGGGTTCTGGCAAAGAACAAAAAATAACCGTTACTGGTGGCTCTGGAATGGATAAATCAGAAATTGAAAAATCTATTAAAGAAGCAGAATCTTATGCAGAAGAAGACAAGAAAAAAGCTGAAGCAGTGGAAGTCAAAAACCATGCAGACACTTTAATTTACTCTTCTGAAAAAATGCTTGCAGAGTACGGTGACAAGGTAGACTCTAACACAAAAGAAAAAATCCAAAATGAAATTGATGCATTAAAAGAAGCACTCAATAGTAATGATACAGAAGCAATGAAGAAACAACTTGATGTAGTCAATAAAGTTGTTCAAGAAATTGGAGTGAAAATGTATCAGGATGCTGCAGCTGCACAAGGAAAAGTAAAAGAAGACGATAACGTTGTAGATGCAGAGTTTGAAAAGGAAAATCCAGAAGAAGAAACTAAATCTGGGAAAAAGAAAAAATAAGGAGAAAGAAATTTAAACTCCTTTTTTTATTTATTTTTACCATGTACTACACAGCAAAAAAAAGAGCACCAGGACATTATGGACAAGAGTCTTATAGCCCAAGTACTCCTTCTCTAGGTACATACTCCCCATCTTCTGCTTTAGGAAGTACTCCCGTCATAAAACAGAACAGAAGTAGTAGTCGTTGCTGCGGACGAGGATGCAAACCTTGTGTGGATGATCTAGGATTCTAAGATGGTAAAAGATTACTACGAAAGACTGGGCGTACAAAAGAATGCTTCTGAAGAAGAAATAAAAAAGGCCTACAAAACACTCGCAAAAAAATATCATCCTGATCTTAATCCGGGAAATAAAGAAGCAGAACAAAAATTCAAAGAACTCAATGAAGCATATTCTACCTTAAATGATAGTACAAAAAGAAGCAATTTTGATCGTTATGGATCTGCAGAACAAGGACGCTCACAAGGATTTGAAGGTTTTGGAGAAGGTGCAGATTTTGGAGATATCTTTGGATCTTTTTTCGGTGGTGGAGCTTCAAGAAAGGGGCGTGATCTCAAATATGAAATGGAACTCACTTTCTTAGAAGCATGCTTCGGAGTAGAAAAAAAGATTTCAGTCACGAAATTAGCTCGTTGTGAATCTTGTGATGGCCTTGGGGGTACGGGTGAGCAGAAATGTACCTTATGTAAGGGCTCTGGAAGAATACAAAGAAATATGCGAACACCATTTGGAACTTTTGCACAAGCTTCCACTTGTACTACTTGTATGGGCATGGGAAAAACTGTCAAAACTGTTTGTACACAGTGTAAGGGTCAAGGCCGTATAAAGAATACAACAACAGTGACAGCAAAAATTCCTGCAGGCATTAATGATGGGAATACTCTACGCATGCAAGGCGAAGGAGAAGCAGGTGCAGCAGGGCAACGTTCAGGAGATCTCTTCGTAGAGGTGTATGTTACTCCACATGATATTTTTGCACGAAAAGAAGATGATATTATGGTTGAGTTTCCTATTTCTTTTTCTCAAGCAGCATTAGGAGATAGCGTCCAGGTTCCTACTATTCGTGGAGAAGTAAAAATGAAAGTTCCTCCGGGTACACAATCTGGTACAATGTTACGATTAAAAAATGAAGGTGTGGAAAACGTCAACGGCCAAGGTACAGGTGATCAACTTGTACGTATCCAAGTTAAAACCCCAGAAAAATTATCTGCAAAGCAAAAAGAACTTCTAGAGAAACTGGCTTTAGAAAATAAAGAAAAGCTTTCTGTGCAAAAAGGCTGGTTTGATACATTCAAAGAAGATTTTATTGGGATTTAGATACCCTTAAATACCAGCTATTTTCTAAAAAAAGTATGAGTAAAGACCTTATCACAAGAGTTGGAATTTATGCGGCCAATGCAATAAATCCAGCATATCTTGCAAACCCAGGACTAGGAATTATTTGTGGGGGAAGTGATCTTGTTAGAGAACTAAGCCCTGGATGGCAAGCTTCTCCCTATAGAAGACTTCTCAATGGAACAGGGGCACTTATTGCAGTTGGTGCAGCACTTTCCGGACTAGATTTAAGTTTCTCTTCTCTTTTTGAAACTGCTTTTGATGCTTCTTTAGTCTATGCCTTGGGAAAACAAGCACTCACAGATTACCCTTCTCTCTCTGTTCTGCGTCAAGATCTTTCTTTAATGGGAGATACGCTCTCTACAGGTGTAAGAACTATAGAAGATAGATTTAGACAATAATTCTTATATTCTTCCTGTTCTTTCTTTTCATAATGGTTTGTTCTGATGCATCCTGGTTTGATCTTCACAGATATGTTACATCTTTACGAGAACATTTTCCAGAAAGAAGAATTTGGAGTGCTATACGAGATCCAGACCAATCAGATTTAGATAGGATTGTACTAGAGGGTTGGAAAGTCTGGCCAAAGAGAGGATCATGGACACTTGGAGGAGCCCTAGATCTTAATAAAAAAAAAATCTATTACAAAGAAACTCTTTCTTACAAAAATAGGGATATTACTCTCTGCCACGAGCTTGCTCATATGTTGTATCCCACAGAGAAGTATAGAGAATGTGCTGAGGAGGATTGGGAGTGCACGATTGAGTGGATTGGTCGTGGATGGAGAAGAAAAGCTTCAGTGTTACGAATGATTCTTCAGACCTTTCACGTTCCCACAAAAGTCTATGATTCTGTAACAAGAAAAGCATTTCCAGAGCAAAGAAGACCAAGAGTGCATCATGAGTATGGTTATGAACAACTGCTGCTTCCTTGTTTAAGGGAATAAACCTTTTAAATAGGGATTATTTTTCTGAATGAATGTATTACCCTCGGTGTTCAACATCTGCAACATGGTCTGAGTTACAATTATTTGTACAGCAAGATCAAAGATATGTGGGAAGGCTCTATAAACGTTTTAGAGAACGTCCCTTTACTTTTCTTGCCTTTGAAGAATTACAACTAAGGGGAATAAGAGTAGAGTATAAGGTTCTTGAGAATTGTGTAGGAGAAGTAGAAATATTCCCAACTGGCTCTTCCGTTATTTCCCTAGATACAAATCTTTGGGGATATCAAAGAGATGTTACAGTCTTTCATGAGCTGATGCATGTATGGTATCATCCTTTGCTTAATGATAGTTCTGATCTCAAAGATAAGAGACGCTATTTATCTAATGCTGCACGAACAGAATGGCTCGCACGTAACGCACGGATGCAACCTGACCTTCTAAGAGAAGTTGTTGAAGGGTTGGATATACCAAAACAGATTTATGATAAAGCAAGTTATCTTGCGTTTGAACCTACATGTAGAAGAAACCGTGATAAGAAAAAGTGGAAACATACTCTGAGAGATTAAATATATCCTCCCTTTTGTAAACCCCAAAGTTCTTTATACGTGCCTTCTTGCTTGATCAGATCTTTATGTGTTCCCATCTGGACAATTTTTCCTTTATTCATGACCACAATTCTATCAGCCTTCATAATCGTAGAAAGTCTATGGGCAACAATAAGAGTTGTTCTTCCAGCCATGAGTATATTGAGTTCTTCTTGAATCTGGTGTTCTGTTTTAGAGTCCAATGCAGAAGTCGCTTCATCCAATATAAGAACCTTTTTATTTGCTAGGAGTGCCCGAGCAATAGAAACTCTTTGCTTTTCTCCCCCAGAAAGTTTTACACCTCTTTCTCCTACATAGGTCTGTTCTTTTTGAGGTAGACTATTGATAAAAATATCGAGTTTGGCAAATTTTATTGCTTTCAGAACATCTTTTCTTGAAGCCTTTTGGTTTGAAAATGCAATGTTATTATAGATCGTATCATAAAACAAAATACATTCTTGTGGAACAATACTTAGTTCTGAACGTAAAGACTCTTGTTGAAAATCTTTAATGTTTTTCCCATCAATCAAAATTTCTCCTTGTTTTGGATCATAAAGTCTGTACACTAATTTCAAAAGGGTTGTTTTTCCTGATCCAGAATATCCCACAAAAGCAACTTTTTCATGAGGATGAATCTTCAATTGAAAATTACCAATGATTTGTCTATTCTTATGATACCCAAAAGAAACATTTCTAAACTCTACTCCTCCCTTTTCAATTTCCATTTTTTTTGCATAGGGAGTATCTTTAATCTCATTTTTGATTTTCCCATACGCAAATAATGCACGAAGATCAGTAAAAGACTCAGTCACTTTTCTCAAGCCCCATACAAAAGAGAAAAGAGGCTCAGAAGCGCTTCCATAGACTGCATAGATAAATGCAAGAGTACCAACAGAAATCTCTCCCTGAAGGAATTTTATCAACGGAAAATACATGACCAGAAGTAAACCCACTCCTACAATAAAGGCCTGCCCTGGTTCAAGCCACTTATAAAAATCCATAGCCCGGACCATTTTCTTTTTTGTATCTTGCGCATAGCGAAAAAAGATAGATTTGACATGCTCTTCTTTTCCATAATACTTCACGGAATCAATATTTGTAAAGAAGTCTCCAACAATTCCTTTTTCTACATCATCCGCATCATTGGATCTGTCTCTCTGTTTTTTTGTTCTAGAGATAAGGAATATACTATATGCAATAAAAGTTCCAGAAACTGCCAGAAGCATAAGCGCAGAAGCCTTATCAAAGTAATAGACAGAGGCAGCAACAATAATCAGATTTAAAATAAGCGGTGCACCATTAAAGATCAAAAAATCTACAATACCTTCAATAGATCTTGAACCCCTGCCTAAACGAGAAATCAGAGACCCCGTTTTACTCGTGGTATGAAAACTATGAGAGAGATCGAGAATATGATTGAAATATTTCCTTTTTAAGTCTAGAATAATCTGCATTTCCAAAATATTAAGAAAATGCATCTGTAGCCAAAATAGCACGGTTCTCACACAAGTACTGACTAAAAAAACGATTCCTACAATCAGAAGAATGTATGAAAATGTTTCTACAGTAAGGATATGAGATGAAAAACTGGTACTATTATCAATGAAAATCTTAAAGAGGTATTTCTCAAGAAGCTTTAGCAAAGAAATAATAAGTACAAAAAAGGAGATCAAAATAAAAGTATACTTGTAAGGTTTTGCAAGTTGCAAGAATTCTTTTGCAACATCCTTTCCCTTAATAGAATGTTTTACAGAATCTGGTTTCACAAGTGTATTGAAAGAAATTGCCTTTAAATATGTATTGTAAAAAAAAAAGAAAAATTTTCTATTGTTATTCGCTTAATCACGTGCTAATGCAAGCACAGACTTTACTGCAACAACAATGGTAGCTGGTACGAACAAGGTTAAGATGTTTGTAAAAATGTTACTTAAGTACATAACACTAGAAAGTGTTTGTCCACCAAAGTAACCCATCAAAACAAGAACAGTTCCAGCAGTTAAAAATGCGCCTACTTCTTTATCGCTGATGTTGACTAATCCTACAACAAGTCCTAAAACAACTAGTAGCCATGCTAACCATGTACCAGCGCTGAAGAACCCGAAGATTACAGCCAAAACAACTCCGATTAAGAAAGCCCATCTTCCTAACATTGCTTTTCCATTACTTTTTGCCATAAGGTTTCCCTCCTTTATGTTTATTGATAACTATTGATCAAAGATATACATCCATTATTTATTAATCTTTTTGTTCGAACTACAAACCTTTATAAAACAAATATCGTTCTTTCTTTTTTAGTGATGCAACATGTTACGCCAACCTTTAGTAGTAGTAATGGGAAATGTCGATGCGGGAAAAACAAAGACTTTAGATACCATTAGAAGAACTGCTGTTGTAGAAGCTGAACCGGGTGCAATCACCCAAATGATTTCTTCCTCTTCCATTTCTATGAAGACTATCCAAAAGATCTGTGGTGACCTTTTAAAAAATAAGAAGATGGATCTTCCAGGTATTGTTTTTATTGATACACCCGGCCATGCAGCATTTTCTAATATGAGAAAACGTGGAGGCAATCTTGCAGATATTGCAATTCTTGTCATTGATATTAATGATGGAATCAAACCACAAACAGAAGAGTGTATTACTATTTTAAAAAAATATAAAACTCCTTTTATTATTGCCCTAAATAAGGTAGATAATATCACCAGCTGGCGTGCTGCAAAATCTCCTTATGTGTTAAATCAAATTGCGGAGCAGTCCCCACAAGTACAAGTAGCAGTGGAAACAAAACTCTATGAAATTGTAGGAAAGTGTTTTGAACTTGGTTTCCAAGCAGATCGTTTTGATCGTATTGATGACTATACAAAGACCATTGCGATGATTCCTTGTTCTGCAAAAGAAGGCTTTGGTGTTGCGGAGATGCTCATGGTCCTTATGGGACTTGCACAAAAATTCCTGGAACAAAATTTGCAAAGCAATCAAGATGCTGCAGGAAAGGCAACGATTCTAGAAGTCAAAGAAGAGCAGGGACTTGGACTCACCTTAGATTGTATTATTTACGAAGGAACAATACGAGTAAATGATCACATTATTATTGGAGGATTATTTGAACCAATCGTGACTAAAGTAAGAGGACTATTCCTGCCTGATGAAAAAGGAAAATCTATCCCAGTGAAAGAAGTTGTTGCTGCAGCAGGGGTAAAAATTTCTGCTGTAGGAATTAAAGAAGTCGTTTCTGGTATGCCTCTTTTTGTTATTCAAAATAATGAAGCTGAACTGAGAGAAAAGATCCAAGAAGAAGTTGACGAAGTAGTTATAGAAACCGAGGATAATGGAATTATTGTCAAAGCAGATACACTAGGCTCTCTAGAAGCAGTTATAACTTTACTGAGAGAAAAACATATTCCTATTAAGAAAGCATCTGTAGGAAATGTGACCAAGAAAGATCTTACCGCAGCTGCATCAACACAAGATCCTATGGAAAAAGTGATTCTCTGTTTTAATGTCACCGGTGAAGATGAAGAGATTAAAATTATTTCTCATAATGTTATTTATCAGCTCATAGATGATTACGAGCTATGGATAACTGAGCAAAAAAAGAAGGAAGAGCAAAGAGAATTACTCGGATTAATCAGGCCTGCAAAAGTAAAATACCTTAGAGGGTGTACGTTCAGGCAAAATAACCCTTGTGTGATTGGTGTAGAGGTGATTTCTGGAACACTGCGATCTGGTACTGATTTAGTGAAAGAAAATGGGGACCCTGTAGGTCACATCAAAACCGTTGAGTTTGAAAGAGAATCTATTCCGGAAGCAGAAAAAGGAAAGCAAGTTGCAATTTCTATGCCAGGAGTGACTGCTGGGCGTCAAATTCACGAAGAAGAAATGTATTTTGTAGATATGAATGAAAATAATTTTAGACGTTTAAAAGAGTTTAAAAAAATGCTTTCTCCTGAAGAAATACAAGTGTTAAAAGAGCTTGCAGAAATAAAACGAAAAACGAATAATTTCTGGGGCATCTGACTATAAAGTCGCTTCCACACCAAAATAGCTTCTCCATGAATCAAGAAACTTTCCAAAAAGTCTTGCACTAGCCGCACCAAAAAGCAAGCCTGTAGGAATAGCAACTGCAGCTTCTTTTAAACTTGCTCCTGAAAGATAGAGAATTGCTGCATAGGTGGGAGGTTGAGTTATAAGAGTAATACTTGTATCAACCAAAAACTTTTTTGATGGAGAACTTCCACTATTCGCATCTAAATATCCTGCCCATGAAGATCGAAGTTTTGTAAATGGTCTAGCAATAACGATAGCAGTCGCAGCAGAAGTAAGTCGTGATCTCACTACTTCTTCACTGTCCATACCTGAAATAAATTCTATTCCTGCCATAGTAGGAAGGTAAAATGCCCATGTTGCTGCCACATCTACAAGATATTGTTTACACTCTCTTTTTATTCCAGGCATTGTTTCTCTAAATAAATCAGAGATTGTAGAATATCTTCCCCTCGTAGGAAGTACTCCCAAAGAGTTTTGTTCTTGGACCTTACCTTCTAAATCATCAGAGTCTTGCATAGAAAACATTTTGATGAAAAATCCTTTTTAAAAGATTGGTTGCTTATTTCTGCAACCAGATAATCAATGTGTTCATGAGTTGTGGATCCTCTGCAAAAAGGTCGGTCCCATGAGCACTGCTTGAGTATATTTTTATTTCTTTCTTTCCAGGAATTTTCTCTGCAATCAGTTTTGCCATGTCTGCAGCATTACCTGTTTTTCGTTGATCTAAAACTCCAGCAACAAGATAGACTTCTTGATTATTCTGCAAAGCTTGGGCACTGGGTTGTGTACGCACTCCATAATAATTTGTTCCAGGAGAAAGGAGAATTGCTTTTTGAATCTGGGGATGTTCTGACTGATATACCAAACTTAAATTTGCTCCTATAGACGCACCCACAAGGAAAATCTCTTTCACACCAACATTTTTAAGAAAAGAAACGCTTGCCTCTACATCTTCAATAGATGCCTGATGCTCTTGATCAGTAAATATTTTGTAATCTAACTTTTTTCCTTCCTGAAAAATACTTTCTCCATGTCCTCGTAAGTCAATAGCAAGTACACTAAAACCAGCATCAAACAATTGGCCTCCAAATCTGTCCCAAGACTCTTTAGTTGCAGGCATCATATGGAGAAGAACAACTCCTCTTCTCCCCCCCTTCCAATAATTTGCTACAATGTCTACTTTATCTTTTGTGCAGAAGGTTACCGATTTCATAAGGGAAGGTATGTAAAGGAGCTTAGAAATTATATATCTTTCTGTAAACGCTCAAGAACAGAATGCCAAAAAGCTTATAAACCTGCTAAAAACTCTAAATTTCATAAAATGGTTGAAGTACGATTTGTCATTAATGATGTAAAAACTGGGAAAACCTATCAGAAAGCTTTAGAAGAGGAAACTCTCGTAGGAAAGAAGATTGGAGATAAAGTATCTGGTGATTTCTTAGGCTTAGAAGGATACGAACTCCAAATTTGTGGTGGCAGTGATTTCGCAGGCTTCCCCATGAGACATGATATTGATGGCCCGGTTCGAAAAAGAGCATTAATTGGTTCCGGTGTCGGTGTGAAAGTTGATAGAAAGGGAATGAAAAAACGAAAGACTGTCTGTGGAAATCAAGTCACAGATAAAACTGCACAGATCAACCTAAGCGTCAAAAAATACGGTGCAAAAACACTGGATGATCTCTTAGGAAAGAAAGACGCTCCAGCGCAATAAGCCCCGTACTTTATCATGCTCCTTTGGAGGAAAAAAAACATGAAGTACAAAACCAAAAGTGTTCTTATAGCTCGAAAGAAGAGTTATGTTGATGACTTTAACCGCAGACCGTGCTTCATAAGTTTATTCGATGAAAACAACCCTCACTTAAGTGTGAAAGGTCCAAAAGAAGTCTTAGAGTTTGAAAAAATACACAAAGTAGTTGTGAAAGGACTAAACATAGACTATCTTTTACCTGGGAATGATATTGTGATTAACGACCTCAAAGAAATTGAAGTTGAAGAATACAATGATCATATTTATGTGACTGGAAAACAAGAATAAACAAAGAGCAGAGGTTTTTCTAGAGGCTTTGCACTCCTTTTCTAGGAATCATCATCCAGAACTCTAAGATGAAACCTTGGAGAAGTAACTAAAGATGGACTTGCAGGCTTTCCTTCAAGTAATTCTCTTGCACGTTCCCTATCAAGAACAATTTTTCCCCCAACACTAAATTCTCTAGGATCGTATAATACTTCTCTAAATAATTGTGAGCAAACTGTATCTAATGCTCGAACGCCGGTGTCAGACTGGCATGCAGCAACAAGAAGAGGAAGAACTTCATCATTCACATCTAGACTATAACCTCTTTCTTTCAAGAGTGCTTTATACCCTCGTAAAGGTGAGCTCTCTTCTTGGCGAAGAATTTGTTCCATTTCTCCTGCTGTGAGTCTTTGTAAGACAACACGTGTAGTCATTCTTCCCACAAGTTCTCCCATAAAACCATAAGAGATGAGATCTTTTGCATCAAGAGTATCTAAACTTCTTTCGGATCTCCTTCTGCTTCTTTCTCGTGTTAATCTTTGAGAGACCAAAGTCTCAAGTGAACCACTGCCTTGATCTTCAAAAGTCCCTGCTCCTACAAAGAGCATATTATTGGTAAGGAGGAATCGCTCTTTTCTTTTTTCTTCATCAAGGGTCACACGAACACGTGCACCACTCATCCAGTTCATGATTTCTCTTTGAAGACGAGGTTCAAAAAAACCTCTTCCAGTATTTGCAACTTTATCTATTTCATCAAGAAAAACAACTCCATACGGAGCTTCTTCTGTGTTACTAACAAGCTCATTGAATAAACTTGAAGCATTAAAACCCACATAGCCTTCACTACTTTTTCCAGCAACTGAATTCACTACAAAGGGAAGGCCGGATGCTTCACAAAGGCTTTGAAAGATAAACGTTTTTCCAGATCCCGTAGGACCAATAAGAAGAACCATTTCTTTTTTAATATCTCTATTCCCTGTTCTTCTCCTCACCATATAATTGGAAAATGCAATAGCTGCAGCCTTTTTTGCATGCTCTTGTCCTACAACGATAGTGTTTAAATATTCAACAACCTCCCTTGGATTATCCCAAGAAAGATCTCTTACAAGTCCAACTCTTTTTTGGTCGCGATCAGTAAGGAGGAGGGGATCTCGAAGTTTTCCTCTTCGTATTTTTGTGATATAGTCACGAAGTGCACGTCCTTGAGGATTAGAAATGGCTTCATGTTGAGTAAGAATAAATGCAGAGTCACTTTTACTGATGCCATAGGTTTCAATTCTACCATCACCTTCTGTAACAAGATAAATGGGTTTTTCTTGGGCAGTTCCTCTTAATTGAAAACAAGGGAATAGTACTCCCCTAGTGCTAGATTCAAAATTACTCGTTTCTAAAGGAAGATACAAAACATCATCTCTGGGTTTGTTAATAGATTCTATCATGAGTTGGCCTCTTTGTGCAATTTCACAAGAATAATACCCTCGCTCCCAAATTTTCCATTTTGAAGTAAACCCGATTGGGACTTCCTCTACATGATCACCAACAGCAACAAGAGCAACAACCTTCCCATTATGAATATCTACAGGAAGGACATAGGGGGAAACAGTTTCATATCTGCGATTATCTTTTCTCTTGAGAGATACCTTAAGACCTGTATCACCAGAAATGCCCTCTACTATTTTCATAAGGCCCTTTTCTTGGCCTGCAAACCACTGAGTAAATTCTGCCATTGTATGCTGTCCTTTGCAAAACTCAAACTTATAAGCTTTCTGTAAAAAAAGTTAAAAATTTTCTCTCCTATATCGTTGCTGGATAAGTTTATAAACACCCAAAATTTTGTCCTTGCTATGGCCAAAGCTAAAACAAAAGTCGTTGAAGCAAAAGTGAAAAGTCCTGAAATCAAAACTGAAAGTAAAGAAGAAGCTCAGGAAAAAAGCTCTCAACCGGAAATTAGTATAGGTTTAGTTGGCCATGTTGATCATGGAAAAACTACCATGACCCAGAGACTATCTGGGAAATGGACAGATACACACTCTGAAGAAGTAAAACGAGGAATTACGATTCGATTAGGATATGCAAATGCATCTTTTTATAAATGTGAAAAATGTAAAGGGCCACAGGCCTACGGAACAATGGACAAGTGTCCAAACTGTGAAAATAAAACTAAACTCCTGCGTTCTGTTTCTTTTGTTGATGCTCCTGGACACGAAACACTCATGGCAACCATGCTTTCTGGATCTGCAATTATTGATGCTGCTTTGCTTCTAGTAGCAGCTGATGAAGAATGCCCTCAGCCACAAACAAAAGAACATCTTATGGCCCTCCAAATTTGTGGTATAAAAAATATTATCATTGTTCAAAATAAAATTGATCTCGTGAGTGAAGAAGATGCCCTGGAAAATTATAAACAAATCAAGTCTTTTGTAAAAGGGAGTGTCGCAGAAAATGCTCCTATTGTTCCTATATCCGCAAAAAATAATGTAAACATAGATCTCTTAGTCGAAATCATTGAAGAACAATTTCCTACACCAAAAAGGGATACCAAAAAAGATCCACTGATGTTTATTGCTCGAAGTTTTGACATTAATAAACCCGGAACACAAATGATGAAGATTGTTGGGGGGGTTCTTGGTGGCGCATTAAAACAGGGAATTTTTAAAGTTGGAGAAAAGGTTGAAATTCGCCCAGGACGAAAAATTGAAAGAGAAGGAAAAATTTCTTGGTTACCACTAACCACATCTATTGTTCAAATAAAAACTGGAAATGAAGATCTCAAAAGTGCACAACCTGGTGCTTCTATTGCTCTCTTAACTTCTTTAGATCCAGCATTAGTTAAATCAGACTCTCTCTCTGGAAATGTCGTTGGGCATGTAGGAAAACTTCCCGAAGTGTACATGGAATTACAGCTTGTCCCTCATCTCTTAGAAAGAGTTGTGGGTTCAGAAAAAGAACTTCAAGTTGAGCCTATAAAGAAAGGAGAAAATCTCATGCTGAATGTAAATTCCTCAACAACTGTTGGTCTTGTAAGTGAAATTTCTAAGAATTGTGTTACTGCTCGATTAAAGATTCCAGTTTGTGTTGAAAAGACAGATAAAATTACTGTTTCTCGTCTTGTTGGACATAGATTTAGACTCATTGGGTATTGTACTATAAAATAGAGGCCTTATGAAAATCGCTCTTTGTGGTCGTCCTGGTTCTGGAAAATCACCTGTTGCAAAAAGACTCGCACAAGAATTACAGCTCAAACATTATTCTACAGGGGATTATATGCGAAAGCTTGCGATTGAGCAAGACTATACTATTGAAGAGTTTACAAAAAAACGTTCTAAAAAATTTGATGAGGAAGTCGACTCTTGGATGGATAACATTGGTAAGACTGAAGATAATTTTATCTTTGATAGCCGTTTAGCATTTCATTTTATCCCTGATGCAGTACACATATTTTTAGATGTGAGCTATGAAGAAAGTGTACGAAGAGTCTTCAAAAGAAGAATAGGGATAGAGTCTGAAAAAGTAGAAGATTTTGCAAAAAAAACAAGAGAACGTGGGGAAGATGAAAGAGCACGTTATCTCAGTTTATACAATATTGATACAGATAATCTCAAGAATTATGACGCCTATATAGATACAACAGGCCTTTCTATTGATCAAGTCATCACTGAAATTAAACGAGTTATACCTGCATTACGAAAAGAACAAATTAGCAATTAAAACACGTTTACAAGAATTTAAAAAAAATCGTACTGAAAAAGAAGCATTTCAGGAGTTGTGTTTCTGCCTTCTTGCTGCAAATACTTCTTCACGTATGGCCAGTCGTGTTATGGATACTGTTGGCGATGTGATTTTTACAGGATCAGAACAAGAAATACGAGAGAAATTACACGAGTTACGATGTAGATTCTATAATAGACGTGCAGAGTATATTTTTCTTGCACGAAATGTTCCCCTAACATATGACCGAGAATACCTTGCAAAGAATATAAAGGGATTTGGATATAAAGAAAGCTCGCATTTTTTGCGAAATATGGGCCACAGTGGCTATGCTATCTTAGATAAACACGTTCTTAATGCAATGATAGAGTTTCGCATCATAAAGAAGAGACCAACTATGACTACAAAGAATTATTTACTCTTAGAGAAAAAGCTTAAAAAGTTTTCTGATACATTGGAGATAGGTATGGATGAACTAGATTTTGTGTTATGGTCTAGAAAATCAGGTGAAATTTTAAAATGAGAACTATGGGATTAACACTTCTTCTTATGGGTTGTATACATAAAGCTCCTGTTATAGCTGCTCCACAAGAAACACTCTATACTCGTGAACAAATGGAAGTGTATTTAGATTTACAGGGGCGTTGTGAAGAACTTTTAGTCATGTTTGAAAGTGGACATTTTCGTATGTCTGAAGAGCCATATTTCGAAAGAAGAGATCTTATCCTTGAGGCAAGTCAATTAGATCTCTGGGATTATATCCCCAAGAGATTAGATTATTGTCTGAGTGCTATTCAAAACTATTAGTCTATAAGTATTCCTCGATTCAGAATTTTCTTAGGGTCATATTTTGTTTTTAATGTTTGTAATCTGACTTTTCTATCCAGAGAGACAGACCTTTTTCGCTTTCTCCCAATACCATACTGTCCAGCAATCTCCCCCTGTAAGCCCATTACAAGCATATGCATTTCTCTTTGTAAAGGAGATCCTTCACGAAAATTAGGATGGAAAATACCTAGCTTCATATGACCGAAGCAAGGTACACCATTTTTTTGACACCAGTGCAAGAATTTTGCATGCTGTTGGATAGAGATTTTTGGATCTTCTTTTTGAGTATATTTTTTATTGATAAGAACATGCTGTAATTTCTCTTTTAATTCATCAATTTTTGCAATCTCTTCTGGATCTTTAATGACACCCGCGTCATTACCATACTCAACAAGTAAATGAAGAGATTGGCCTAAAGAAAGATAATGAGAACAGAAATCATCAAGGTACTCAATTGCCAGAACATTGGGGCTTTTATCCAAAATAATTGCTTTATCCATTAATGAAGTAATCGTATTGAACTTAAATATAGATACCGTTTTTTGACGTGGCTCTGTAAGTAGCTTTAATTTCGCACTCAGAATAATGCCTGTTATTCCTTCAGCACCAAGGAAATCTTTTAGTTGGGCTCCAGAAACTTTTACCCTGTTTCCTTCCCCATCTATAACTTCTAGTTCTTCTACCCAGTTTTCCATTCTTCCATAATAGGTATCAAGACCATAGGTGTTCATCGCAATCATTCCGCCAATAGTACAAAGGGGGAGTTCTAATGGTTTAATCGGAAAAACAAGTCGTTTTTTTTCTAAACTGGTAAGAAGTTCTCCCAGTACCAAGCCCGATTCTACAACGACAAAATCCGAGCCCCACTCTAGAATCTTATTCATACGAGACATATCCACAACAATAGATTGAGATGGAACAGCTGCACCTAAGGTATTGCTTCCTGCTCCTCGAATAGTAAAGTGCATGTCTTTTGAAGCAAACTTAAGCATATGCTGGACTTGTTCTTTATGTGTTGGCCAAACAACTGCTTGACAACTCCCTTCGAGCTCGGAAGCGTCACGTCCATAGACGATCTTATCCACAGAGATTTCAGAATATGCCTTCGTAAATATATCTTGCAACTTCATACCGAGGCCTATAATGAAAATCATTTATAAGAATTTGTGTCTCTAGCAATGTATAT
>SICW01000049.1 GCA_009691355.1 Candidatus Woesearchaeota archaeon | reverse complement strand
AAAATCCCTAGGAGTAAGAGAGTCACTACAATAATAATAGAAATGAGAGATATTTTTGGCAAAAACTGATTCATCACTTCTATAATTGCTGAAGTACGAACAACTAAGAATGCCATTACTAAAGCAATAACTGCATTGAAATTCTTTCCCTTATCCCCAAAAATTTTAATCTTCTGAAGAATAGCAAAGGTAATTGTGAATACCAATAAAAATGGAAGAGCAACATCATAAAATCCAATGTCCTCTAAACCCGCGATAAAATCCTGAAAATTAAATGAAGTAGCCATGATTATTTTTCCTCCGAACCTGCATTAAACACGAAATACACAACACTACCCACTATACCTAAGAATACCATCACTAGGAATACATCTTGCCCTCTTCCCGTAACATACTCAATAATAGGATCTAACCAGCCAAAAGACTGAAAGAAAATCGCTATAACAGAAATAAAAAAAAGACCAGCCAAAAAACCTTGCCAGCCTTTGAAGAGAGTAAGAAAATTAAATTCTTCTTTTCCAGATGCAAAGGATCCAATAAGCATAAGGAAACAAATTATTGCTACGAGTATGAGTGAAACCATGGGAAGGGACTCTTGAAGGGAAGCAACAATTTCTTTTGCTGCAAGCACGAAGAAGGCAATAACAAAGGCAACCATAGCATTAATATTTTTTTTTGTATAGTGCTTACCACCGTGTTCTTCGGTTCCAAATATTTTCGTTTTTTCAAGAATTCCAAAGATAATAGTAAAAACTAAGAGAAATGGTAGAATCACATCAAAGAAGCCAAAATCCTGTAGCAGAGTTACTGCATCACCTAAAACAGTAGTCATTATGGATGGATATAGACTTATAGAGTATTTAAAGGTATCGATAGAAATAAAAAAATTATTGAAATAAAAATTGTAGAAAAAAATAAAAAGTTTTATTCGTCCATAGACTCTTCATAATTTGGCACTGCATTTTTTGAAATAATCATTACATCACCAACAGCTTTCACCAATTGATGTGGAACAATTACCCCACGTGCACCACCCAGTATGCGAGCTAAGTAGGAATTTTTGGTTGCTTTAATTCTCCAGCCAGCAACTTTATTGCTAGCTAGAACAGCCTCTTCGACATCTCCAAAGTAATCACCGGCATCGGTGAAAACTTGCATATTGTAAATATCAGTAACGTTTCTTGTTTTTAAGGACATCTTTGCTCCTCCCTGAATGACAGATAATCTTTTAAGTGTTTAAATACTTTTCTTTGCTCTATGATAGTATATAGAAATCTCATATTAATTGGCACATCTCATATCTCTCCTGAGAGTATTGTTGAGGTTAAAAAGATTATTGCAGACAAGAAACCGGGATTTGTTGCTGTGGAATTAGATAGGGGTAGATTTCAAGGCCTCATGGAAACAAAAGGAAAACGGAAGAGGGTATCTTTTTCAGAACTGAAAAAACTAGGAGTCTCTGGATTTATTTTTGCACTCTTTGGAGCATGGATTGAAGAACGATTAGGAAAGATGGTTGGAACAAAACCAGGAGCAGAGATGAAAGCAGCAATTCACGAAGCTGCAAAAACTCAAGCAAAAATTCTGCTTATTGATCAGGAGATTAGTATTACCATTAAACGATTATTCAAAACTCTTACTTGGAAAGAAAAATTTCGATTTGTAGGAGATATTGTTAAAGGGCTTTTGGGCTTTGGAGAAAAAATTGCATTTGATCTCAGGAAGGCTCCCGAAGAAGAGCTTATACATACCCTTGTTGAACAAGTGAGAACAAGATATCCTTCATTCTACAAAGTTCTTATTGAAGAGAGAAATGTATTCATGGCACGAAGATTGAAACAGTGTATGGAAAAATACCCTGAACAAACTATTGTTGCTGTTATTGGTGCTGGACATCAAAAGGGGATTTATGAACTACTTACAAACGCTTCTTGGCCTTCTTCTTAGTCTTTTTCTTTACTACTTTTTTCTTTTTTACAGAAGTCTTCTTTTTTAGAATCGCTTTTTGTTTGGGCTTCTTATAGAATAAAATCAGAATCAAAAATACTAATAGGAGAGAAAGACCGACTATAGAATAAATCAAACTTGAAGAGCCTTCATCTAAAGCAGGTGCAAGCTGAAGGTTGGCCCTTTGTGAATCGCTTCGGTAAGGCACTCTTTTTCCAAAATCAATGGTTTCTCCTTGAATAATAACTGTTCCAGAAACGGTAATTGCTTTCACTTCCTCTTTTGCATAGTCTTGAAAAATGGGACTTACATCAACAGTAATAAGCACCATTTGACCCTCTTTTTTCAATGTTGCATCAATAGTATATCTGTCTGAAATAGTTTGGGTTTCCACTGTAGCCACAATGTTGTCCAATTGAATGTCAATGGAGTTTAAATCGGAGATTGCAAGAACAATAGTCTTCTCTGAAGCGGAATCAACAGTGATATCATAAGCCCCTACATTAAAAATTTGGAGAGAGAATAGTAGTAATACTAGAATGGTCAACCTCTTCATTTGCTTTTTATAAAGTCTCAGCATTTATAAACTTTTTTACAAAAATAGATAGAAGCATATACTGGTTGTATATCGGCAAAGATTTTAAATAGTTCTAAGGATTTAGTAATAATATGTTTACCAAGAAGGAAGTATTCGCACTTGTTATTACTATCTTTATAGCTAGCTTTGCTATTGCTTTTGATGATGGAAGCGAAACTTTCGTTTGGAGTTATTGGTTAAGCCATCTTTTCATTGTCCTTCTTCTTGTTGCAATCTCTTTTATAGCACAACAAATAGGACATAAGATTGCTGCACGAATGGCTGGCTTTGATACGGAGTATACCTTCTGGGGTATACAAAGCTTAAGTCTTTCTCCTATGCGCCTTATGGGAAGAGGGAAAACAAAAACCTTTCCAAGAACATTTCATTTTTTTGGAAAAGAAATCCTTATTGAATCTTTTCCTTTAGGACTTATACTTTGTCTTCTTTTTGCAATTATCAGTAATGGACAATTGTTTTTTTTAGCCGTTGGACAATACCATCTTCTTTTGAAAAGACATTCCCGTTTTGGAAGAAAGTTCTTAGAAGTCACTAACTATGAAGAAGCTAAAATCGCTCTTGCTGGGCCAATGGTGAATATTCTTCTGATGATTTTTGGAAAACTCTTCAACAGTTATGGGACCATGGACATTTTTATTTTTATTAACGCCGCTCTTGCACTCTTCCATATGTTACCTTTACCAGGCCTTGCTGGATTAAAAGTATACTTTGGCTCTCGACTGTTGTATGTCTCTAGTCTTGTCTTTACTATAGCTATGATTCTCTTAGCATACACCGTGAGTGTTATTCCTATGCTCATTATCAGCCTTGCAAGCCTTGTTGTTGCAGGATCTTTCTTTTATTATTACAAATATTTTAGAGCTTAGAAAAAACTTACTACACCTTTTTGTATTAACCATATAGCACAGATTGCATTGAGAATAGTATTAGAATATCCCAAAATTGCAATAATAAACACTAGGGCTACAGAAATGTCTACTATGCTTGCTGGACTGGTTATGAAAGGTAAAGACTTTGCAAGAAGGTATAAAACCAGGAAGGAGATAAGAACTGGCCCCCAACTAAAACCGAGAGTAAAAATGCTTAGGCCGGCAAGGATGTCTAGGAGTCCTAGAATAAATACAATCATGTGGGGATTGGATCTGCTACTATTTATAATCCTTCTGGACAAGCGGCACGAGTGCGCGCAGAGTTTATAAGACCTAAAAAAATACTGATTTTATGTTTCATATTAAGGACTTTACACCTCGGCTTTATCAACAAACGATTCTCAATACGGCGGTACGTGCAAATACCTTGATTTGTTTACCTACGGGAAGAGGGAAAACAAAAACTGCCTTAATGGTTGCAATTCATAGACTTAATAATTTCCCAGAATCTAAAATTATCTTTCTTACTCCGACCAAACCCCTTGCTGCACAAATTGCAGAAGAATTCCGAAAAAACTCCACTATAAGCTCGGTGCATAGTTTTACTGGAGAGATGAAACCAGAAGAAAGAGAGAAACTGTTCAAAGAGGCACAAGTTATTGTAAGCACACCGCAAGGGATGAGCAATGATATTATTAATAAAAAAATAGATTTGCGACTGGTTTCTATGATTATTTTCGATGAAGCACAACATGCTGTCGGAGACTATGATTATGTGTGGATTGCGAAACAATATCAGAAGGTATCCATGTTCCCAAGAATTCTTGGGCTTAGTGCATCTCCCGGCTCGGACTTAGAAAAAATTACTGAAGTTTGTCAAAATCTCTTTATAGAAGATATTGAAGTACGTTCTGATGAAGATCCAGACCTCAAACCTTATGTGCAAGAAACGGTAGTCGATTATGTTCTCCTAGAATTACCCAAAGAGTTCAAAGAGGCGAGAGATTACTTACAGAGTTGTTATAAGAAAAAACTCAAACTGCTCAAAGATCTTGGAGCAATGGACTCAGTCATGCAGGCAAGTAAAACCCAGTTACTAGGGATACAAAAAGATATGCAAAAAAGACTGGCTCAGGGGGAAAGAGACCCAGAAGTATGGCAATCACTTTCTCTGCTTGCAGAGGCTATGAAAGTACAATTTGCACAAGAATTGTTTGAAACACAAGGGGTTAGTGCTGCACATGAATATATGGAAAGGCTCTACCAAGAAGCAGAAGTGACGAAAGTAAAGGCTACAAAGAATTTGATTATTGATCCAGATTTTAAGTCTGCACATTATAAAATCACTGCCCTTTTTGAAAAAAAAATAGAACATCCAAAATTTACTAAACTTCTCTCTCTTGTTGAAGAAGAAAGTAAACACTGTAAAAAAATTCTGATTTTTAATAATTTTCGAGATTCAGCAATGAAGCTGAAAAATAATCTCAATTTGATATCCGGTGTTAAATGTGAACTCTTTGTTGGGCAAACTAAAAAAAAAGGCATAGGTATGACCCAGAAAGCACAAGTACAGATGCTGCAAGACTTTAAGGAAGAAAAATTCAATGTGCTTGTTGGAACATCTGTAGGAGAAGAAGGCATCGATATTCCTGCTGTTGATCTCATTATTTTCTATGAACCTGTACCTTCTGCAATCCGAACTGTACAAAGAAGGGGAAGAACAGGAAGGATGGAAGAGGGAAGAGTCATTATTCTTGTCACAAAGGGGACACGAGATGAAGCATATCGTTGGACTGCGCACCATAAAGAGAACAGAATGCACAGAGTTCTGAAAGAATTGAAGACGAAATTTACTTTACAAAAGGCCCCTGAACAACAATCCTTACAAGAATTTTCAAAATCCTTAAAGATCTATGCCGATGCACGAGAAAAAGGCTCAGGGGTTATCAAGTACCTTGTTGACCATGGTGTTGATATTCGTATGCAAAACTTAGATGTTGGAGATTTTCTTCTTTCTGAGAAGGTAGGAATAGAACGAAAAGAAGTTAGGGATTTTGTTGACTCCCTGTTAGACAAACGGCTTCTGCAACAAGTGAAAACACTGAAAGAAACTTTTGAGAAACCGCTTCTGATCATAGAGGGTACTGATGATCTTTATTCGGTGAGAAAGGTACATCCTAATGCGATTCGAGGAATGCTTGCATGGATTGCTATTGATATGAAAGTTCCCATACTTTACACAAAGGACTTTAGAGATACTGCAGAACTGCTTATTACTATAGCTAGAAGAGAACAGGAAGAGAGGGATGGAGATTTTAGTATTCGTGGAGAAAGAAAACCTCTCACAACCAAAGAATTGCAGGAATTTATTGTTGCTGGACTTC
>SICW01000048.1 GCA_009691355.1 Candidatus Woesearchaeota archaeon | reverse complement strand
AAAGAGAAGTACTTCCAAAGATAGAAGAGTGGAATCCTACAGTCATTGGAGTAAGCCTTGGACTAGACACTTTTATTGATGAAAGTTTTGGATGGAAGTTAACCTCACAATCGATAAAAGAAATAAAAAGAATGTTAGGAAAAAGACAACTCTTTGGGATTCTTGAAGGAGGGTATACACAAAGTGCAGTACGATCAGGAATAAACGCATTTCTACAAGATTCTTAATATTCTACTTTTTTTTGAAAGGTAAACATGCCATCTGTATTTTCACCACATCTACCTCTAAATCCTAATTTTTTATAAAAACCTGTAACATTCTCTGGAGCATCTAAAGATACACTCTGAAATCCTCCACTAGGAGCAGTTTCTTCAAGAACATGTCCTACAAGAGCCCTGCCACCTCCAAATTTTCGAACACAAGGCTCAGTATACAATGCACGAATATAAAGCTCTCGAGTATCATTCCCTAAAACTTCATGCCACAATGCACCTGAAGGAGAAGTATGACCCTGTTGGAAAAGAAGAAGAGCTGAAACATCGCTAAGATCATCTTTAGTCGTAGTTCCATTGAGTTCAAGAAGAAATCTCTCCGCAAGAGATGCAAGATCGTCCTTATCAAGAGCATCTGCTGGACGAACAGAAAAAGAAACCGGCTTGATAATCTTAGGCTTTAAAGAAAGAGGAACTCTTCTCGGTTGAAGCAAAGAAAGAAAGCTCTCATCATAACCAGCCTCTCGACATTCTTCAACAGTAACTCCTAGAGAGATAAAATGACGAAGAATTTCAGTAAGAGAATAAACTCCGGACTTATACCCTCGATAATGAGTATCTATCAATATGTCCATCTTGTACTTCAATCAAAATGGATTTATAAGAGATAGGGGGAGAGAAAAAGCAACAAAAAGGGAGACAAATGAGAAAGCCAAAAGACTTATAAATAACTACTTACTAGTAACAACTAGGTAAAAAGATGGGAAACACAACTGGCTATATCACAGGCGCACTTTCTGCTTTAGCATTGGCTGCAGGTATCGGATACACTATAAACAGTCCATCATTAGCAAACGATGCTGTCAAGGACGCACAGAGTTCTATTGTACGTACTCTGGAAAGTCCAAAAGGATACATTGGTGAAGGAAACGCTTTAGAAGTTCTTGCTGATGCTGCTCATGATATTGGACAAGGTAATCCAGCTCGTGCATGGCAAACATTAGACAGAATAGATGTAGGCATAGAAAACACCCCATTACAAGATCAAAGATTGCGTTCTTCAAATTATAAACACACACAAGACTTTGATGAGTATGTAGGTCACGGACTAGATCAAAGATGGGTACTTGCAGACTACTCTCCATCAGGATTAAAAACCAATGGGCAAGTTCTTCTTGCTTTAGCTGGTCTTGGCCTTGGAGCACTTACTATTGCTGGTGTTGCAAAGAAACCCTAATGATAGATCTTAAACAACTTTTTTCTTTTCAAAATCCACATCGAGAAAGCTATGACACACTACATGCAGGATCAACAATATTTTGATGCAATTCCATATTTTTTAGACGATTAAAAGAAAAAGAATATATACAAACGGATTTCCCTGGAAGAAAAGATTCGCAGTTTAGGGGAGATGAATGGAATGGGTGGTTCCTGGAAAGAAAATGAAGGAGATTGAAAAAATCATTAAAGAACTGGAAGAGGAGAATAGAAAGGAAATACAGACTATACAATCAGCAGGAATATATGCTTCTCTAGCATTAACAAACATTTTGCCATACTTCGCTTCACATATCATTGGTAATGTTACAGACAATCCCACACTTGAGAATAATATTGGAGATAGTTTTTTAGCAGCATCGGGATATTTTATCTTTAGAATATTTTTCAAAGGAGAAACTTCGCTTGCAGTTGCTATTGCTGGACCAAGTCTCCTTGAAGGACTACAACAAATAACAAATCAGGGATATGATCCCAAAGACTTTGCCGCATATGTGATTGGAGCAGGTCTTGCTTATACACTTGATCAACTTTGTACAAAAAGAGAACAAGTAAAATAAGAATCATCAACCCATTAAGTTCTATCTTAGACAAAGAGTTGAAAGGAGAGTATAAGAAAAAGCTTCTGGAATCAGAAGGGCTATTTATAGAATAGATCTAAGCAAGGAATTATTTCTTAATCCACAACTCTTTTGCTTCATGCTGTAATTCAACAGAGGTATATTTTCCTTTAAGGTGTTTCATACATCCTTCCAATAACTTAAATGGATCCTTTAATTTGGGGAATTGATTTTCTCTTTTTGTGAGAGATATCTCTTGTTTCATTGTTAAAACAGAAGGATAAACACCTGTTTAATCTTTTGCAACCAGAAGCCTTATTAAAGAGAGATAGTCTCTATTTTACCTGTAGGCAGGGAGCTCATAACGCAAGGAAAAAGCTTTCAAATAGCTCAAACTTGTGAGGAAAGTCCACCCACTAAAGAACTAAGTTCAGAAAAAAGTTGCTCGTAAGAGTTCCTGAAAGGGAAGGAAACCATCCAGAAACGACACGTCCTTGATATAGGATGATAATGGCGAAGTTCTCTGCAAGGGGAATGAGGTAACCCATGGACGTTTTTCAAGGGACCGATGAAACGGATGAGCCCCAACTGGTGCAAGTCAAATAAGACGCTAAGTTGAATAATGAGCACGTCCATAGGCGACGTACAGAAGGTGGCTTATCCCTGTCTACATTTTATTCTTTTACAAACTCAACACCAGAAATGTCTCTAAAACCTTCATCTCCAGTAAGGAAAGTAAGATGATATTTCTGTGCAAGGGCATAACCAAGACAATCAGCATAGGAAAAATGCCTATTTTTGCTTTTAAACTTAAAAATTGCAACAGGAGGGATATCATCAAAAGAAGGATAGACAGTAAGAGCCTGAAGAAAATGAAGAACAGATTTGAGTTCTGATTCTGAAGCACCATCTCGAAGAAGAGAATAGTATACTTCTAACACATTATACAAAGTCGTAACCCCAGTACAGTTTCTAAAGTATCTTTCATAATTTTTGCTCCCATTTAAGTAGGAAACAAGGGCATAACTATCATAAAAATATCTAGACATCATAGCCTTCTTTTATTTCTTGCATTATTTCCTTAATAGGCCTTTTAAATTTGTGCATTCCAAACAAAGGGCGAAGATCAACTTTCTCTTTTTTAGCTAAAATTTCAATATCAACAGTATCCCCTACCTGAAGCTTTCTTTTCTTAAGATCTTCTTTTTTCAAAGCAATCCAATAAGAATCTCCTCTTTTTTTAATTCTAGCTTCCATATCTGTTTATAAGACAAAAGTATTAATAAAGCTTAGCCCTCTATTTCTGAAAGATTTCCGGTTTTAAACCATTTACCCTAACTATATCTCACAGCAAGCTATTTAAACCTTAAAGGCTTTTCTCCTTCAATGGCAGAAGACAGAGTAAGCATGCCCCAATCTGGTGGCGGCTTAATGCGGTACTTTGACGATTATAAAAGCCGCATACAGGTAAATAAGACCTGGGTTATTATTGCTATCGTTCTTGTTATTGTAATAGAATTAATATTACAAAAAGGGATATAAAAAATGTTTCAAGGGATGGATCCACGCCTCGTAAAGCAGGCAATGAAGAAAATGGGAATGAAGCAGGAAGAAATCCCTGCAACAGAAGTGATTATAAAAACTGCAGAGAAGACCTTTATTATTAGAAATCCTCACGTCACAAAAATGGAAATGATGGGAGAAAAAAGTTTCCAAATTGTAGGAGAGGCGCAAGAAGTTCCAACCATTAGTGAAGAAGATATTCAAACGGTAATGCAGCAAGCATCCTGCTCAAATGCACAAGCTCTGCAAGCATTAGAACATGCTGAAGGCGACCTCGCACAAGCAATCCTAGACTTACAATCATAAACGACAAAGAAGCCGTAAAAGCTCTAGAACGAGCAGAAAGAATCATTGAAAAAAATTATGCTCTAACAAGAGAAGTAAAACTTTTCGCACTAGCTATTCAACAACTGCATAAAGCAGGAGAATATGCCTGGAAAGAAAGCAAAGATACAGAAAAGCCAGCCTTCCTCAAAAGGTTAGAAATAATTATAGAAAAAAAGAAAGAAAGTCCAGTAGAATTTCAAAGAAAAGACACATACATTATCTGTTCAAAAAACTACCAAACAATCATTATCAATGAAAAAATAGTAAAGGGATTTACAAAAAAAACGAGGGATTATATCAACAAAACATGCAAGAAGACGAGCCAGCCAAAGAAGAACTAAAACGTATTGACCATCTCATTTTCGTCACTTTAAAATACACGAGAACAGCAGATATCATCCGTACAATTATTGGTAAATTCATTCTTACACTGGATCATCAAACAGAAAAGTTCTATGAAATTCAGCTAGAAAATGGAAAAATAAAAGAGATCCCTCGCGTACCTTTAATGCGAATGAAAAAGCTCGAATCTATCTATCCCAAGGATCAAGCAGTAAAAGATATGGTTGATTTCTATGTACAATTAAAGGCAATTTATAATGCCGATTTCAAAGCAAAGGAAGAATACAGAAAGAATGTCACCCTAGTAACAAAAGGAAAAGAAATAAATATTGCTTTGCTTAAGGAATATGTAAACATAACAAAGGAGCACGTCAGCTATATCGACACACTATTAAAATGAAAACCATAGGACTCTTAAGCGGAAAAGGTGGTGTAGGAAAAACCACCTCAGCAATTAACATAACAGCAGGCCTTACAGCACTTGGAAAACAAAGTATTCTTGTAGATGCAAACGTCACAACACCCAATGTAGGCTTACATCTTGGTTCAGCTTCTAGTGAAATTACCCTTCATCATGTTCTCAAAGGAAAGAATAGCATACATGAAGCCGTGCAACGTCATTCTTCCGGAATATACTACATCCCCGGTTCTCTTGCAGTGGAAGACATGGAAAAACTCAAATTGAGTAACCTCAAAACTATGAAAGACCTCAAAGCAGATTTTATCATTGTTGATGGTGCAGCAGGCTTAGGAAAGGAAGCTCTTACAACCCTAGAGCACTGCGATGAACTTCTTATTGTCACAAACCCAGAACTTCCAGCAATGACTGATGCATTAAAAACAATTCGAATTGCAGAAGAATTAGGCAGAAAAATCAAAGGAGTCATTGTCACCCGTGCAAGAAATGATAAGCACGACATTTCTTTGCGTAATATCGAAGCAATGCTTGAAAAACCAGTCATTGCCGTCATCCCAGAGGATGCAAGCATCAGAGAAGCACTTTCTATGAAGGAATCTATTGTCTACTCTCATCCTAACTCCGATGCCGCACGAAGTTATATGAAACTTTCAGGCATCTTATGTGGAAAAGAAATTGAAGACATCAAGCTCAGCTGGATAGACAAATTCTTTAAGATTTTTAAGAAAGATCCAAGGTAGAAAAATGAAAGAGTCCATCACGAAAGAAATCAATGGTAAACCAAAAAAAGAACTTCCTTTCAAACCATTAAATTATAAAGTATTTACAAAAGACAATCTCCAGGGATTTCATGTCAATAAGATAAGTTCAGGTGTTTGGATTATAGAGGATAATGGCCCAAAAAATATTCTTAGCATTGGAGAAGTGCCTGCAAGAGATATATTTGAGCTAGACAACAGTCACATTGGCAAACAAATTTATTACCAAGATAAACCAGTCACAAAAATAACTGAAAAGATCACCAGTTTTAAAAGAATCTCGTAAACAAAAAGCTATATTCTCAACTACCTATGTTTTTTTAAAAGCTTAGAATTTCTAGATATTATGGCAGAAATACCGACTTTAGTGGAAGCACT
>SICW01000047.1 GCA_009691355.1 Candidatus Woesearchaeota archaeon | reverse complement strand
AAAAGAAAGAATCGATCGTGGAGGGAGAATAGAAGAAGATCCAGCTGTCACTATTTTGAAAGATACACTTGGTGCATTAGCTCATGTTCATGAAAAAGGAATTTATCATCGTGATTTGAAACCTTCTAATATTCTTTTTGATGGTACAGGTGCATATCTTATTGATTTTAATGTAAGCAAGCGGGGTAATGGAAGGTCTCAGAGTGAAATACATCGGCAAAGATCCTTTATCTAAAGATTATATTCATATTCCTCATGGAACGACTGGTATAGTCCTACACAAAGCAGATACTGGTGCAAGGATTATGTGGCTAAATAAAAAAGGGTTACGACAACACAGTCTCCGTTTTGTAAGCACGCAAGGTTCAAATGAAAATCAGATTGTAATTCCTAATTTCGGGTATGGCTTTGATACTTTTGTTTTAGTAAGAGATAATCATGTCCCATATAAACAACTCTTCGATCGTCATTTTACATAATAGAAAAATGTATTCTTTGTATAACACTAAAAAATCTAATAAACTTCCTCATGATGAGCAAAATCTAAGATTCTTACAACCTTTTGTTCATCTAGGTTAAATGTCTCCAAAACCATAGCTTAAACAAGATTAAATAACCTTATTAAACTTTTAAAAAAAGAAAAAATTATTTCGCGTCAATAATTCCTTTCTCAGAAATCTTGAAGATTGCTTCTCCATCTGCAAGGTATGGACTATCAACAAGCTTAGCAACCCTGGTGTCCGCTTTTCCACGTCGAAGATAAATCCTAGTCTGACTATTGTGTCCAACGATATTCCCACCAATCGCAGCAGTAGGGTCTCCAAAGAAGGTATCAGGCTTTGACATAACTTGATTCGTCACATACACACAGAGATTAAAGGTGTCTGCAAGTTTCATGAGGACATGCATATGCTTGTTAATCTTCTGTTGACGATCAGAAAGTGTTCCTCGTCCAATAAACTCTGAACGAAAATGGGTCATAAGAGAATCTACAACAACCAGTTTTACTTTCAGACTTTCTTTATTGATAAGATCTTCTACTTTTTCTGCACACATCATTTGGTGGTCTGAGTTGAATGCACGAACCACTTTGATATTTTTTAAAATTTTCATTGCATCGTAGTTGTTATTCTCACAAATTTCTTTGATTCTTTCTGGTCGAAAAGTATTCTCAGAATCAATCCAAATCGTGTATGCTTGTGGTTCACCTTGTTCATTAATATCTAGTCCATTAATGGCCAATTGATGTGCCAGTGCAGATTTTCCTGATCCGAACTGCCCATAACACTCAGTGATTCCACCAGATTCAAATCCTCCATTCACCATTGCATCAAATGCTTTAGATCCTGTAGAAATGCGAATGATATCCTCTCTTTTTTTCAACAGTTCATCTCCAGACATAAATCCCATATCCAGATTATTTCGAGCAGTGTTGATCATCTTTCGTGCAACAGCTTCTCCCACACCTGCGCTTTCAACCAGTTCACCTGGGCTTGCTACAGCAATCGCCATCAATGTCTGATACCCTGCATCTTTTAATTTTTCTGCAGTTGCCGCACCTACTCCAGGTAAGTCCTCAATATTCATTTCCTTTATTTTTGCCATCTTCTTCCCCCTCCAATAACAAATGTTCTTGTATTTTTCTCAAAAGAACGACAACGCGTTCTACGTCTTGTTTCCTTAGATGCAATTTTTGTTCACGAAAGGTTCCATTTGGGTCTCTCCAGCTTTTTCGCAAAGAGATAGTTTGATACCCCACAATGCCTCCCTCATCTAAATCTTTCTCGTTTTCCCAAATCGTTGCTTCAAAATTTCCTGATTTCACAGATTTCATGAGTCTAGACATTTTTACCTCCATGGACATCCCAAATTGTGGAGACTATATAAGTCTGGCGCGGGGGCGTGCCGGTTGTCCGCGTGTCCAGAGGTGTTTATTTTTAATAAAGATTTAGGAGCTAATATTCTCTAAAGAATGATTTTCTCAATATCTTTAATCTTTAAGAAAGCCTTGTCTTTTGTAATGAGGAGGAGTCCATGCTCTTTTACTTGGCTTGCGATAAAAATGTCTGCTAAAGAAAAGGGAGTTCCTTCTGTTTCATATTTTTTCTTCATTTCTGCAAGTATTTTTGCTGTTTTTTGTGTAGGCTGAAGGAGAGGAAACTTTTGAAGAAAATGGAGAGCTTTTTCTTTATTCTTATCAATACGGTCTATGGTACCATAATATAACTCAAAGTATACAATAAATGGTATACAAGCTGGACTTTGGTGTTTTTCTACGATCTGTTGTAGTCTATGTACAGTTTCTTTATTATTTTGTTCTAAGTCTATTAAAATAGAACTATCTAAAGCAAGTATCATGTACGAAAACCTCTTTCTTTTCTCAAGGTCTTAACTACTTCCCTTAGTGAGTCTGCTTCTTTATCTGAGATTATTTTTTCTCCATTAAATACATCATCCCAAAACTCAAGAGATTCTTTTTTATAGCTATATACTAGTTTTTCAAAAAATTCTCCTGTTTTCAGTTTATTTTTTGCAGCAAGGCTTCTAAATTCTGCCCATGTTTCTTCTGTGACGCCTTTCATTGTTTTCGTTCCCATAAAAGTAATAAAGTAATACTTTTATTTAAGTCTTACTTATCTTGTTTTTATTAAAAATATAAAGCTTTCCCAACTTTTTCTGAAAGATTTTCAGGAAATATTTTTTCTCCTGATTTTATCGGCAAGCAATTTCGGAAGAGGGGTTACTACTAGAAGAAAGTAACGTGAACCAAAGATTTATAAAGGTCTTGTTTAAGGAAAAAGATTATGGGTAATAGCCACAATACTGATGATTCTTTTGCCCTAGCCTATGCTATAACCTTTAGGGATAAAGATGCTGCTGATGGGCTTGTAAGAAAATTTGAAGGTTTTAGAAACAAAGCTGGAAGAACAGGTGATCGAGCAACAGCAAGTCTCAGAACACGTGAAGCAGCAATGGAAATAGAACAGTACAATTCTACCTGTGTAATCAGACTTACAGATGCTACCTTCATTAGTGAACTTCAAGGTTTTATTGAGACAAATCGAAGAAATGTTGTTTCTTGGAAAACAGAAGATCCAGATAAAGAAAGAGGAAGACTTGATCCTTCTCTAAGAGTAGCAGAGTTAGAGCGACAGCTAGGAACAGTAACTACTAGTCTAAGAGCGGAAAAAGAAGCAGGAGAAATTTTGCAAGGACAGTACGGTGCTTTGCAAGAAAGATACACTCCATTAGAAGAACAAGTTTCTTCTCTAGAAGCTGAAAGAATTGCTCTTAGTAAAAGAGTTGTAACCATTGAAGAAGAAGGTGCAAGAGCTCTAGGAAAAGTTAGAGATTTAGAAGCTGCACTTCTCGATGCAGATCCTTTCAGCATCTATGTAACAGAGTTTTCAGAACTTGAACAAGCCTGGACAAGGGTAAGAGAAGTTATTGGAGGCAGAGAATTAGAAGATGTTGTAGCAATCACAAAAGCAGGACCTGAAGTATACCTTCAAGCACAACTTTCAAATTATAATAATATTCAAGCACTTGGTGGAAGAGAAGTAATAAACGCAGCAAAAGGAATTGTATTTGAAGAGACAGCTATATATGAAGCAGAAAGAAAAAATCTCAGTAAAGCAAAAGGTGTTCTCACATATATGGACACTCTCAAAAGATATGTTACAGACGATGGAACAGTAACAGATCCTGAGGCTGCTACAACTGCATTAAGTATACCTGAGTTTTTAATCAGTACAGTTTTAGAAACAACCAAACTGAAGGTTCCAGAAGCAGAATTAGTAGTAGTAAGAGTAGAAGAATTAAGAGGCGAACATCAAAGAAGACAAGCACTCGCACAAAGCATAGAAGAAAAAGAAGCTGAGTATGCCACTATTACAAACATTCCCACAAGAATAGAAGAAGTTCTTGGACAAAAAATAACTGCAACACTAGGTGTAAAATTATTAGGTACGCAAGGATCTAATCTTGTTTTTGAAGGAAGACTTCCTATAACAAGAGAAGGAAAGGAAACAGAATTAGCAAGAACCTTACAAGTATGCATGGGAGCAACGATCACAGATAGAGACAATTTTCCAGGATTAAGTTTCACAGAAGAAGAAGATTCATTTGTGAAATATAAGTTTATTCTTCCACAAAGAGAAGGCCAAGATGCTTTAGCAATAACACACACACTTGCGCAAAGAATGACTGTATTACTTAGTGAAACAGATTTTGGTCTTGCTGGGGGAAAAATTCGAGTTATATACACAGGAATCATTGGAGAGCTTCCAAGTCTAGAATCAAGAGTGGAAAGTAGAGTTCAAGCATCTGTAGTTACAAGCGAAGTTGAAGAAGATGCAGAAGATGAGCCTTCAACAGAGTCAAGAAGGTGGGGAGTAGAAAGAGTTTTGGGTTCTAAGGTCTTAGAATATGCCTCATTTGTAGAAATGCAAGAGAAAGAAGCATGGTTACTTGGGGTGCGCTTTCCAACAGTTGAAGAGATGCATTTATCTACAAAAAAGGCTGTACAAGATGCAACACAATTAAACTACTGGGGTATAAGAGAGGTCATTCTTGCAATGACAAATTCAGGCTTAGTACGTTCAAAAAAAATAGCTCCCCATATTAAAGAGAGGTTACGAGATAATTTTGGGATTCCTATACCAGAAGACCAGACTCTGAGAGATAGATATGCCTACCGTGTAAATCACTGGTTTGAAAGTTTGGTAGAAAGAGGATTCTTAGAGAGAGTTCCAGACTTTATACCAGCAGATCCTTGTTATCAAGCAAAAGAAAAAGTAATACAAAAAGATCTGAGTAGATATACTCCTGGAGATAAAAGAATTCTATATACTTTTAATTCTAGAATTCCTTTAGGAATGCACACGGCTGCACAAGCAGTAGAATACGAACAAAGGAATGAAGAAAGGGTGTGCGCAGGAGAAAGTTTTTCCCCTGGTGTCCCTCGTTTTCCTTTGCTAGTAAGAGCAGCACAAATACTAGACCATTACACAATATTAACCTTATTAAAGGATAATCCTAAAAGTTATAGAGAACTGTGTAAAAAACTAAAACCAAGATTTTCAAGCCTAGGAGAGACTTATGTGGCATCAAGCATAGCCAGATTAAGAACAGCAAACATTGAAGGTCGTCTAGAACAAAGGTTTGAGGTATTGCACAGATGAAAAGATTAAATGATCTTATTCGTGGAAATCAACCCGTTGCAGATGCTCTAAGACAGTTTCAAGAAAGAGGTTTAAGTCTTGAAGATCTTATGGCAGGAAGACTTGACAGGCATACAGTTGCTTCCTATTTTGACGCTTCTGCATTTGGAACAGGAGAAGTGGGTGGAAGAATTCTTGTTATAGAGCCTCCAACATCAGTAGTCGACGCACAAGGAAGGCCTGTTCGTTTGTATTATGTTCTTGGTGAAGGAACAACTCTTGATGTGAGTGGAGGTGGAAAACCTTTTTATGATCGATCAGAGTTAGAAAAACTTCTTCCATTAGACTTAACAGAAATCACTTTAGATAGTTTCGGAAATCCGATTATAAAAAGAAAACCTAGAAAGGATCCTGTACAAAAAGATCCAAATGCTCCTAATCTAAATCCAAATGGGCAACCAAAATCAACACGAAGAAATACGCAATTTGATATGTTGCTCTATCAATATCTTTTTGCAAAAGGAGATGAAGTAACCCACCTCATTCAACAAGAAGAACTTGATGATGATAAAAAAGCAATCGTTGGAGAAGCGGCTATACGCGAACATTTCCCTGAAGCTGAGGCACTTCTTGCATTCGGTGTAACAAAAGTTCATTCTTTAGAATCTTGGATCAAAGAAATGGTAGAAGAGAGATTAAAGAGATTACGAAAAGATGTCATTCATTTTTATGGAACTGCTGATGGAAAAGACTTTGTAAAAAGATTTATG
>SICW01000046.1 GCA_009691355.1 Candidatus Woesearchaeota archaeon | reverse complement strand
TTAACTTTTTTTTGACAGCTTGGTCGTGTTTTATTTGATCAATAAAAGGAAGGTCTTGTCCATCTTCTTGTAAGGCTATTTCAAGAATATCTTTTCCAAGGAGAATTTTTTTTCCACCTTCTCTAGGCACTAAGGAACGATCAAACAAATGTTCACCAGTAAGAGCAAAATACATTGTTGCTCCAAGAGCATAAAACTCGCTTTGCAAATCACAAGAGCTTTCTACTTCCGTCATTAACGCATTGAGAATACGTGGATCGGTATACGCTGTTCCTCCTCTTGTTGGGAGCATACGATCTCGTACTTCTCTTATCTTTACAGCATTTTGCAAATCAGTAATCTTTACAAAGGAGTCACGTCTTCCTACTAGGATATTTGAAGGTTTAATATCTCGATGATAGATGCCCTCTTTCTCAAATAAAAATTGAAATCCATCGATGGTTTGTGAGAAAACTGTTCTAAATTGATCCTCACTAAGGGGACCGGAGAGTCGAACAAGGTCTTCTAAAGACAGAGCATCGTACCACTCTTCTACCGTTGCAATTCCTCCACGAGGGACAGGGAATGCTTCATAGACTTCAATAATATGGGGATTTCTAATTTGATTGAGTGTAAGAACTTCTCTTTCATTTGGATCTCCTGATTGAAGATTTATTCTTGTTGTTACAGAATTAGGATCTACTTCTCTTTTTGGAAGTTTAAGAACACGAAGTTTTTGGACTAGGCCATTTGTATAGAGGACTTTATATGCAGCTCTTGTCTGTCCCTCACCAAGAGGCTCTAAAATTTTATATCCCCTTTCATTAAGAATGGCGAGTTCTGCTGTAAAATCGCCTAAAGAGACCACTTGATCATAATCAGAGACTAAGGACATTATTCTCCCTCCTGTAACACTTCAATTTTAATTTGTACAAGAGTGTTTGGTTTTAGTTTATCTTGAAGAATTTTAGGAATAACTATGATTGCTTGCCTACCGTGTTTTGCAATCTTCTTTGTAAGAATGTAGGTATTTTGAGCCATTGTGTATACATATCTGATACATACAGCTCAAGCTAGAAGTTTATAAACCTTTCTTATTGTTACTACTCTTAAGAAGTGCTACTTTGCAGAAAACTTCATCTCACCAGAAAGAAGTTTTCTTACGGTGTCTTTAAGTTCCTTTTCGGAAACACGAATTTGTTTTTCAGAATCTCTATCTCGAATTGTCACGTCTTTCATTTTTAAAGAATCATAATCAATTGTTACTGCATACGGAGTACCAGATTCTGCAGCTCTCAAATATCTTTTTCCAATAGACCCAGACTCGTCAAAATCCACAATAAAATCTCTTTCAATAACTTGTTTAATATGTTCTGCGTACTCAGGAAGCCCATCTTTCTTTTGCAAAGGGAAAACTGCAAGATCAATAGGAGCCATATGGTAGGGAATACTAAAAGTAGACTTTCCTTCACCATCTTCTTTCTTTTCATAAAAGAGATCCATTAAGGTAAAGCAAGGCCTATCTGTTCCAAAGGCAATTTCTAAAATATGAGGAACGTATTTCTCTCCGTTTTCTCGCACTGCTTCGAGTTTTTGTTTGGAGAACTCTGCGTGTTTCTTTAAGTCATAATCTGTACGGTCGTGTACACCACAACACTCGGTCCAGCCAAAAGTATTGAGTTTAATTTCAATGTCCCATGCATCATCAGCATAGAATGCTCGTTCAGTATCCAAATGTTGACGAATACGAATTCTGTCTGCAGGAATGCCCATACTCAAAAATTGTTTGTATGCTAAGTGCAAACACCAGGCATAGGCTTTTGATTTGATATGTTTGTGTTTGAGAGCATCATCTAAAGAGATTAATTCAACTTTTAATTGTTTTTCTTGGTGATGAGAAGTGTAGAGAGGAAGTTTTTCTTTCTTAATACCTTCATATTTTTCCCAATTGTTCTTTTCTTTTGGATCAATGAAAAGTTGTGCTTCTGCCTGAGTAAATTCTCTCATTCTTAGTAAATGCTGTCTTGGAGAAATTTCATTTCGGTATGCCTTTCCGATTTGGAACACTGCAAAGGGGAGTTTTCGAAAGTATTCGTTTAATCTTTTAAAAGGTAAATAGGTTACTGTTGCTGTTTCTGGTCGAAGGGAGAAAGGTTTTCCAGCAACTTGGGTCTTCATCATTAAGCTGTATGCCTTTACCTCTTCTTTGAATGCTCCCTTACATGAAGGACAAGAAATCCTGTCTGTTTTTATTATTTCTAAAAATTGTTTTTCTTTCCAACCTGCTGTTTCTTTTCCAGTTATTTCTTCAATCAATTTGTCTATACGAAAAACAGATTTACATTTGGAACATTCTACCGTTTGATCGGTGAAGGTGTTTAAATGACCCGATGCTTCCCAAACGATATCAGGCACCACTGTAGGGCATTCTAATTCACGAAAGCCATTGCTGAAGAAGATAGAGCGAACGGAATTCTCTACTTTATTTTTGAGGAGTTTTCCTAAAGGGCCATAGGCATAAAAGCCTGAAACACCGTTGTAGATTTCAGGGAAAGGGCCGTAAATAAAACCTTTACTTTGCATAAATGCGTTCAAATCTTTTAAGAATTGTTCGTTTTGCATCCTTGCTTAGAATTCTGGGGAACTTTTAAGCTTTTCTCTCAAGAACTTGTGCATATGGTTTTGTCTATAAAAAAATAGTTATAAGAATTCTTTCTAAAATGGATTCCAATACTGGAGTCTATGTTCTGTATCTGCCTTCCAGCATGCGAACTTTGCTAAAGCTTGTGCTTTTGTTCCTCTGGACAGGTCTAATTCTTTTGCAAGTTGAGGTAGAAGAAATTGCTCATCAAACAGGTCTTCATTTATCTCTTGATCAAGAGTGCTTTTTTTTCTCTCTATATCTGCTCTTCTTTGTTCCCAAGTTCTATGAATACCCTTTACTGGGAAATATCTATCTCCTGCGTGATGATTGCCATTACAGCCTATGTATACATCATCCCAATGTGGAGGTGATCTTATTACTTGCTGTGCACAACGAAAATCTGCGCAACTTAGATTAGATGAACCGTCCCTTGTTCTGAGTCCATACTCTTTCAAATGAATCGTCCCTTGTACTTGAGATTGCGCTTCTAACCAGATCCTTTCCCAAGCCATTGCATCTCTAAAGGATCTTATCTTGTGAAGATCATGCAACTCTTTTATTCCGCTTTCCCCTAATACTGCTGCACTGATGAGGTTCGTATTTCCAAAGCTTGTTGCTGATTCTAGGGTTTGGATTATTTTCAGTGGGTTATTTTCTTCATATATCGATCTTGATCCTGATTCAAGACGTAATTCATCTGCATGCCAAATGTGATATACTATTTTGTACATGATAAGAGAATTTGTTTTTTGAATTATTTATAAATCTATTGCAACAAAAAGTTGAGAATATCTTTAACAGAACTGCTATTCATTAAAAGTTGCTTGATATACCGCTGTTTCTGGGCTTTTTGTTTCCACATCACGAATATTGACCATAGGAACACCAAAGTCATCTTCTAATATCCGTACGCATGCAGTATTTACCCAACACTGGATATCTTGAAAGTCTTCCAGATTTTTCACATTATTACACATAAAGATATAGGCTTTCTTCCCACAGTTTTTTTTGAAACGAAGTGCGCGATTGAGGAGATTTTGTCCAGATTTTGTAGAAACAATAATCCCAATTTTATCTGCATTATAATATCTGAGAAGCATTCCTTTTTTTCTCTTTTCAAAACGATCTACTTCTTCTTCTGTGATTCTTGTGAACTCATGCGTCATAGGATCTAAAATATATACTGGTTTTTTACTGGTGAATGCTAAGTTTAATGGGTGGAATTTTCCTGTACCAATGTATAAGTATGCTTCGACATCTGAACCACGTGTGGAAACTGTATTACATCCTAGGATTTGTCCAAGTACTATGTACCCTTCTTTCTCTAGCTCTTGTACTTCATCAAGAAACTGTATTGTAGAAACTATTGCAAACTTTTCTTTGATTTGTACTTTGTGCATTAGTTCCTTAATTCCTGCATGCTTTACTTTTGCAGGGATATAGATGACTTTCATGGTCTTTTTGAGCTCTGAAACCCTTTATATAGCTTCCTTTGAAGACTTTTCAAAAATTCTGAAGGATTTGCGGATTTTTCTGGTTAAGACTTTTAAATTTAGAATCTCCTTTTACCCTATGTACCAAATCTATATGACAGAAGAGTTTAGGAAACTGAAAAACAAGCTTGATGGGAGTGAGCAACAATGGATCTCCAAAATTATGGATCAACTTCAAGTAAACCCTTCTGGGAAAATTCTTTGTTTTTCTTGGTTTCGAGAAAAGAAATATCTCAATAAGAGGCTTTATTATCTTGTTGATGAAAAAAGAAGAAATATTCTTTTTATTGCATATGAATCAAAGAAAGACCAAAGAAGTGTTATTAGAAATGTCGTTCAGAAACGTGAGGAATTTCTTGAAAAATTAAGAAAGTTTTAACGAACCCTTATGATTCTTCCATGTTTCATATCTTCTAAACTTCTTTTTACCTGAGCTAAAGCACTATCTTCTTTTTCTTTCTTTTGTTTTGTAAGAGTTGTCGTTTCCATACTATTTTTAGGGTTATTTGCCTTTATATAGCTTTTCCCGTTTCTCCTGAAGGATTTACATGTCGATACTTTTTTAAAGGAAAGCTTGGCCTTTTAGTTTGTGAAAGTCTCTGTTATTATCCCTGCATACAATGAAGAGAAATACTTAGAAAGAACGCTCAAGGCTATCAAGGATACAGAAGTTATTGTTGTGTGCAATGGATGTACAGATAGAACTGAGGATATTGCCCAAAAGTATGCAACAAAGGTGCTTGTGCTTACAGAAAAAGGGGTCTCTCGTGCACGAAATGCAGGAGCAGGGGCTGCAACTCATTCAAGACTTGTATTCTTAGATGCAGATATCCTTGTTGATGATACAGTGTTAAAATATATTTCTGAAAGTTCTTACTCCCTTGGAACCTGCTATGTCAAAGCTGACTCCCCCTATTTTTTTGATAGACTTGCTATGAGAATAAAATCTCAGTGTCATAGGTTTGGATATTGTACAGGACTGATTTTTATTGATAAAAACCTCTTTGAAAAGCTAGGAAGATTTAATGAAAAGCTCAGTGCTGGAGAAGATGGGAAATTACTGCGTGCAGGAAAAAGACAAGGAGGATTTGGTGTTGTTCATGGCTATGTTTACAATAATATGAGAAGATTTAGACAAAAAGGATATCTGCGGATTTGTTTGTATTGGATAAAACAAGGTCTTCTTCCAAGTAAAAAAGAGTACGAGAGTGTGCGATGAAGATTGAAGATTGTTATGGGAGAGAGTATGTCTTTGTTGATGTACGTTCACCCAAAGAGTTTATTGAAGACCATATTCCAGGAGCGATAAATATCCCTCTTTTTTCTAATGAAGAACGAGCAATTGTAGGCACTTTGTATAAGCAAGTAGGAAAAGATGTTGCTATAGACAAAGGCCTAGAGATTGTTGGACATAAACTTCCAGAGATGATACAAGAATATCAAACATTAAAAGAGAAGAGAATTATTGTCTATTGTTGGAGAGGAGGCATGCGTTCTGGTTCTGTTGTAGGATTATTACAGAGTTTGAAATTTGATGTTGTACAGTTAGAAAATGGGTATAAAGATTATAGACGTTTTGTGCGTGAACAACTGGATAGAGTACATATCCCTTCACTGGTTATTTTGTATGGTTTGACGGGCTCTGGAAAAACAGAGATCCTTGGAAAAATAAAAAATAGCATTGACCTTGAAGGACTGGCACAACATCGAGGGAGCATCTTTGGAGATATTGGACTCACACAGAGAAGTCAGAAAATGTTTGAAAGCCTGTTACTCAAAAGACTGATAGAATTACAACAAGAAAAGGTCGTGTTTATCGAAGGAGAGAGTAGGCGTATT
>SICW01000002.1 GCA_009691355.1 Candidatus Woesearchaeota archaeon | reverse complement strand
CTTTAACCATAATATCACCTCACTCGTATATAAGATACAAAAAGTATATATATGTTTCGTTATCCTTTTTGGGAAATAAATAAAAAATAATATAAAGGAGTGAGAAATCCAAAACCTATTCGTAAAGACGGTTATTACGAGAAGGAGTACACATGCAAACAGTGAAAGAAGGAGAGAAGGTAAAAATACATTACACAGGTTCATTAGATGATGGCACAGTCTTTGATAGTTCGCAAGGGCGTGATCCCTTAGAGTTTACAATTGGTTCTGGTCAAGTTATTAAAGGATTTGATAAAGGCGTTCTGGGAATGAAGGTAGGAGAAGAGAAAGATATCCACATCCCTGCTGCAGAAGCATATGGAGAAGCAAATCCTCAGTTGATTCGTAAAATTCCAAAAGCCAGTCTTCCCAAGGATAGAGAACCTCAGGTAGGTATGATCATGGGCCTTGTTCGTTCTGATGGAGTGCAAGCAGAAGCAAAGATTATAGCGGTAACAGAAGAAGATATTTCTGTAGACTTAAACCACCCTCTTGCAGGGGAGGCTCTCAACTTCAAGATAAAGCTTATTTCTATTAATTAGTTTCTTTAATCGTATTTGGATCTATAGGCTGAAGTGTACCATTATCAGTGAATTCATAGATGGTGTCACGTAGAATCAGATCATGAGTAACGAGAAAACTCAAGCCGTTTATAAATCCTGCAAGGTTCTTCCTCTTATCTACTCCTTTTTCAAGTCGGGTTATCTCTCTTAAGGAAAGAGGTGCATCCATATTCCCACCATAAAGCACAAAGGTGGGGAATCCCTCAAGCCCATGTTCCAAGGTATTATGTCGATCTAGCCAGTCCATGTCATGCCCATCAGTAAGGCAGAACTCAGAATCAAAATACACAAATTGTACTTGCCCATGTTGTATTTCATCTTTAAATCTAGTTGCAGATATGCCAAAAGCACGTAACGTAAGATCCATTTTTCGTTCTATTACCTTATTTCCTTTAAATTTTTCACAGGATGGTGCGTATAAAACAATCGTTGGTCTCTTTGCATCCCCAACAACATGTTGAATAGTACTATCAGAAGCATAGGTAACATAGGGGTTATGATCTAAGGGGGTTGCTGCAAGAGCAGATCCACAAAGCAGAGAAAGCAAACTCATACACTCTTTTTTTTAGGGGGTTTTATAAGCTTTCTCAATCTGAAAAAGTTTATAATCTTTCTTGTCCTTAGAAAATTCTATGCCCAAGAATCATCTTGCACAAAAAATGTCCATAGCCTTAGACTTTGATGGTTGCATTGCAATAGGCGAGCCTGTAAAAATAAAGTATGCAAGGCTTTACCATAAGATGGACATAGGTCCTAAAACATGTATGAAGGCAACCTATCCTCTTGGTCCTGTGATGTACAAACAGCTCATGGATAAAGTTATGGCAGAGCATACAGATGAATACATACTTGACCCTCAATGTAAAGAAATTTTAGACCAGTTAGGTAAAGAAGGCTTTGATTTCCTCATTATTACCTACCGTGAGCCTATCGGAGTAAAAACCTGTAGAGAGTTTATTCAAAAGCATAAACTTCCAATAACAAGAATATATGGAACAAGTGATAAGTCAAAGAAAGATCTTTGTGCTAAATTTTTTGTTCGTGCAATGATTGATGATACATTAGGAAAACTCCTGGATCTTACAGAGTTACCAATACAACTCTTTTTTCTGCAAAGGGATTGGAATACACATGAAAAAGTTAGCAAAGAAATGGAGAAACAAATAACCCCTCTAACAAGCTGGCAAGAATTTGCAGAGAAAGTAAGAGAAATGAAAGCAACACATGAAGCAATTTGTTTCTACAAAAATATAATCAATAGTGATGTCCATCTTTCAGAGATACATTCAGTTCTAAAAACAGATCCTTTTCTTGCAAAACGAGCCTTACAAGAGTATAAAAGAGAAAAATATTTATAGATCTCTATGCTACAATCATCTATGAAACAAAGGTTGATACTTCTTTTAGCTCTTCTGCTTCTTTCCTCATGTAGTGTATTTACTGATTCTTCTTGCTCTGGAAAGGATTGTACAATTGAAAAACAGAATAAGGACACGAATGAGCAAACAACAGAGAAAACTGCTCCTGGGCAAAGTTTTATCACTTATGTAGATTCAAATGGAGAGATATTGCTGTACAAGTAACACTTCCAGAAGAAGAACGCTATGATACTGGTGCACCTGTAGTAGTTTATATCTCAACCTTTTTCACACCTGGTGAGAAAACCTTTGATACTGAATTCACAGATGCTACAAAACATGGTTTTGTACACGTCACCTATCTTTGGCCAGGCCTGTCAGATCCCTCAGGTGCAAAGAGTGAAGGAGAGTATGACTATGGTGGTGAGAATTCTATCGCCCCACTAAGTGATGTTATTAAATTTGCATCTGGAGACAAGAAAGATATCAATGGAAATACAATACAAGATCTCAGTGAAATCCAAATTGCAAAAGATAATTTTGGCTTGTATGCCTTTTCTCATCCAGGCATTGCAGCAACAAATGTGCTTGCACTTTATGGAGATGAATTAAATGTACAATGGTTTGTAGGTAGAGAAAACCCTACTTCAGATATTTTATATCCCTTAGAACTAGGATATTGGAACGAAAAAACACCTGTATACAATCCTTTGTATTCTTATCCTGAAGATTATTCCTCAAAAGAAATTTCCTTAGATTTTTCAACAATACAATATGATTTTGATCTTGGAAAACCTTATTTTGATATAAACGGAAATGGAATAGATGATAGTGGAGATTTTGCTTTAGGAACAAAAACACCCACAATGTTTGGCAAAGATTATTATTCTAGGGGGTTAACTGCAGCATTGAAAGAAAATGGGGCATTGACTGATACCAATTGGCCAGCAAGTCTTGCAACAGAAGAAGAAACACAGCGTGACTGGCCTTTCAGAGAAACAATAAATAACTATGAGGAGTTAGGCACAAATATCCCCAATCTCAAAGTCTTACTGCTCTTTGGTGTAGATGACCATGTACAAACCGTAAAAGATAAGCCCCATATTCACCAAGCATATGATGGTTTTACAAGTGCAGGTATCTGGGTAAGGCTAAATCCAGATGAGAGTTATATTCAGGATGTAGGGTTTACAAGTATAAGTCCAGACAATGATGCGAATACTCAACCTTCAGATTGGAATACTATTGAAGATTGGTCGCATCCTAGCACGACTACATCAGCAAAGCTCCTTCCTTATGCAGCAATAATGGAGATGGCAGATAGGACAGAAAAAGAGAATTGGGAGAATAATCTTGATTCGGTTCTATTCTAAAGAAAAAGTTCAGCTTAGATAGCTTAATAAAGAAGACTAAAAAACTCTTTTTGTATGGCAATAGGACTTTTCGTTGAGCCCGGTGTAGTCTATTCTTGGAGAGATTTTAAAAAATTTAAAGCTCCATTTTCTATTGCACTTGATGGTTTTGTCAATGCTCCAACAAGAAGAGACCATCGTGGTCCATACGCAAATTATGATCATCATTCAGGTGTAGATAGAATTGCAACACGTTCTACTTCTGATCAGGTTCATATGGAAATTAATTTAAATCTCTTTGATAGATTTAGAAAAGATGGAGTACCTACTACCCAAATTTTCGTGAATGACCCTGATGAAGATACCTGCCTCGCATCCTGGGAGTTGATGCATTTTGAGCAAATTCGTGGTCATGCAAATCCAAAAATAAATCGTCTTGTATATGTGGAGGATCGTTTGGATTGTACTGCAGGTGCTTATCCCTTTGGAGATATTACCATGAGAAGAAAAATGGCTTGGATTTTTGATCCGTATACAAGAGCTCGTTTTGAAGGAAGACTCAGTGGTTTAAATGCGCAAGGGATGAAAACAATTATGGAGTCGGTACATGCAAGGATAGACAAGTATGTCATTGATGATGCACAAGAAAGTGTTTTAGAAGGAGAGTATAAAAGGGTTGGTGGAGGAAAGAGCTGGGCTCTGGTAAAAGAAAATGGTCCAGCTGCAAGAATGTCTTTGTATAATGATGGCATTAATGCCTTTGTGTCTTTTTTTGATAATGGAAATGGAACATGGCGATATATGTACGGGAGAAGATCTGCATGGGTAGATTTTCCTATACTCCGTCTCTATCCTCTTCTAAATAAAATAGATCCCTGTGGGATTTCAGAGGGAAATAGGCATGCAGGAAGTGACACCATTGGTGGTTCTCCAAGGAAAACAGGAAGTAAAATCTCTCCTCAAGATTTAGAAAAAATTCTCAATGAAAGACTGCATCTTGGATAGTTATTTTTTTGAAATAAATGGATTATCCTTAATATAAAATCGCCACTTCTTTTTTGTTGCTTTACTAATCCCAATCCTTGTAGTTGAAACAATTTTTATCTTTTCTTTTCTTTCTTGAAGATATAATGGCTTATCTAAAAGAAAATGTGTATTGTATTCTTTCTGAATACCCATTGCTTGTACAAGTTTTGCAGGCCCATTACACAGTTGATGTAACTCTTCTACTCTTCTTCGTAGTTTCATAAGCCCTATACCTTCTATTGGTTCAAGCGCACGGATAAGCACAGCTTCCCCAATACCCTCTTTTGCTGTAACAACGTTAAAACAAAAGTGCATCCCATAAGTAAAGTACACGTACGTTGTACCTGGTTTTCCAAACATAGGAGCATTTCGTTCTGTCTTGCCAGAGAAAGAGTGTGCTGCAGGGTCATTCCACAAGTATGCTTCTGTCTCTACAATTTTCCCAACAGTTTTTCCTTCAGGGGATTCATGAACAAGATACATACCTAAGAGAGATTTTGCAATGCTTTTCGTATCTTGGAGAAAAATTTTCATAAAAAAGAAAGAGAAGGAAGGTATAAAAAGATTCTTAAAGGGATCTTAGACTAAAATAGTATGAATATACTAAGAGACACAACACTCTGTGCAATTGTTCGTGATGAGATAATAAATCCTGCAGGAGGGATACGAGACTTTGTGGAAAGTACAGTGCCTTTTATGGAAAAAGCAATCATTGTAGATACAGGTTCTATTGATGGAACAAGGCAGTATTTAGAGGATGCAAAAAAAAGATATGCACATCTTGATGTTTTAGATCATCCTTTTGAGGGGTATGGGCCATCAAGAAACGTTTCTATACGGGATGTAACTACAGATTGGATTTTAGTTTTAGATGCTGATGAGAGACTTATGTTTAGTGATTTTGAAGAGCTAGGAAAAGAAAGAGAACTTTCTCCAGAAGCTATAGCTTTTTCTTTTGATTTTTTGACTGTATCCCTCATAGATGTGAAAGAAAGACTAGATATAAGTGGGAATAATCCCAGATTTTTTTCCAGTAGAAAGAATATTTTCTATGATGATCTTGTATTTGAGGTTCCTTCTTTAAGAGGGGATCCTGTTCCTAGGGAAAAGAGCAAAGTACAAATAAAGCACTTTACCTCTGGAAATCGTATTCTCAAAAGTAAGGATTAGTACGAACCGTTAATAAGGGGAGATCTTCCATTTGTCACTGCCCCAAGTTCTATTCCTTCTTTTGCAAAATGGAAAGCATACAATCCCCAAAGAGAAAAATACAGATAACTTCTTAAACAAAATAAAAACAAAAAGCCTATGGCAACACCTCTTTGTCAATATTTTGGAAGCTGTGGTGGCTGTACAGCACAACATATAGACTATGCTATACAAGTAGAAAATAAAAAGAGAATGCTTTCTCAAGTAACAAAATTCTCAGACATAACTGTTTTCTCAGGCAAAGAATATTTTTACAGAAATCGTATGGATTTTATTTTTCAGCCTCAAGGCTTAGGTTTACGAAAGAAAGGGCAGTGGGACAGAATAATCCCTATTGAACAATGTGTTATAGCAGAGAAAGCTATTAATGAGCTGATGAAGGAAATACAACATTCATTCTCAAATTGTGACGCCTTTGATGTAAAACGTCATAGTGGAACTTTTCGTTATGCAGTTATTCGTACAACCCCTATTGACTCCTCTATTTCCTTTGTTCTCAACAGTGGTTCTTCCAAGCTTGCAGAATCAATAGAAAAAGTAAAAGACTTTGCAAAAATATCTACAGTTAAGAACATCTTAGTTACACGTGTACCAGCAAACTCGGATGTGAGTATTTCTTCAGAGTATTTTGTAGTAAAAGGCAAGGATACTTTAGAAACAGAATTTCTCGGAAAAGAGTTCTCTCACAGCATTCAAGGTTTTTTCCAAAACAATCATGCAATGGCAGAGAAAATGCAAATGTACGTAAAAGAGCTTCTAGAGAAATACGATACAAAGAATACAACTCTTCTAGATTTGTATGGGGGAGTTGGTACTTTTGGGATTACAAGTGCAGAAAGATTTAAAGAAATAATTGTGATTGAAAGTGTTAAGGAAGCAATGGAACAAGCAAAGAAGAATGCTGAACAAAATAATGCAAAAAATGTAAAGACCCTTCTTCTTGATGCAAAACAGCTTTCTCGTGTAGAAGTAAAGACCAAACTCTTTGTAATCACAGATCCTCCTCGTACAGGGATGGATCAAAAGACTATAGCAACATTAAATCAACAGAAACCTGAGTGTATCATCTATATCTCCTGCAATCCAGAACAATTAGGAAAAGATCTTCCAAAGTTAAGGGAATACGAAATAAAAAGCTGTGCCCTATTTGATTTATTTCCTCAAACTCCACATAGCGAAGCAATTGTAGAGTTAATCCGAAAAAAAGAGACTACAAAAGATATTTAAATTCTCAAAGATAAGATATCATCAATGCAAACAAATGCTCTAAATAAAAGCTTTCTAAATATATGGAAAAATCCCGTATTATTTCTTCCGGATTTAGTGATGTCCTTTCTGCTATCTTTAGTCCTTCTTTTTGTGTATTGGTATACGGGAGCTGCAGATTTATGGGGCTTATTACAGTCTGCACAGGGAATTTCTGGGAGTGGTGTTACTGGTTTTCTTTCAGAGAGATGGAAGGAGCTCATTATTTCAGCTGCCGCCTTTTTTTTTGTAACCTTTATATTTGGAGCAACAACCCTTGTGTTCAAGTTTGTGATGTTTCGAGAGTTAGTAAGAGGAGAAAAGATTTCTCTGAGAATAGTCTGGAAAGAAAAGAAAGGATATTTTTGGCCAGTAGTAATCCTGCGCGTAAGTCTCTTTGTAGGCGGTATTCTACTTCTTCTTCTATCGATTCTTATTGGGGTGATAGTCTATTTTTTCTGTTTACTCATATTAGCTCAAGATTTGGCTCAGGGAGTTGCAGTTACTTTAACGATTGTTATAGCTCTATGCTTAGCAGTACTCTTTAAAGTTGCAATTCTCTTTCGTTACCCAACGATGTTTTTAGAAGAAAGAAAAAATCCATTAAATGTATTAAAAGAATCCTGTGCTATTTTAAGAAAGGACGCACAGTTTGTTTTTACAACAGCACTGATTACAATTATTCTTTTGGTAATTTTTGCAGGTATAGTCTATGTCCTAAATGCAGCCATGAATTATACCCTCTCCTTTCTAGTAAGTATTTTTTTTGCAACAATCATAACTATCTCCTGGGCTATATTTGGCCAAATTCTAAAAATAGCTATTGACCTTTGGTCTAGTCTTTATGTATTTGAAAGATATAAAGAACATACCTCTAAACAGTAAAAACCTGTAAATCTTTTCCAGCAATAGTATTAGGAAAAACTTTCTTTGCTTCTTTGCTAAAGAGAGAAAGATCTGTATACCTTTGAGAAAAATGAATGAGAACGAGTTTCTTTGCCTTTGCTTTTTTTGCAATAAGTCCAGCTTCTCGTGCGGTCATATGTTTTCTTTCTTTTGCCATTTCTTTCAGGTCTTCTAAGTAGGTGGATTCACAAAAAAGAATATCCGCTTCTTTGGCAAGAAGAACTGCATGTTCACAAGATAATGTATCAGTAACAAAACTAATTTTCTTGCCAGCAACGAGTGCGGTATAGTCTTTTGCTTTTATTTTCTTACCCTCAAAGAGGATATCTTCTCCAGTTTGGAGTTGTTTCAAATGAGGCCCAGCCTTTACTCCTGCTTTCAGGAGTTTTTTCATGTCAATTCTTCTTCTATCCTTTTCTACAAAACTATATCCCAGACAGCTTATACTATGTTGAAGAGGAAGTGCTATAAGAGTAAATTCTTCATTTTCAAAAAATGTTCCTTTGTCAACTTCAATAACTTTATATTGAATCGTTTCCCTTGGGACAAAGAGTTGCATTATTCTTTGAACATACTCTTTTGATCCTCTAGGCCCATAAATCTCTAAAGGGGTAGAATAACCCTGAGATCCTAAAGTAAGAAACAAACCTGGGAGTCCAAGAATATGGTCTCCATGCCAGTGGGTAATAAGAATTTTTGTGATTTTCATTGCAGAAATTTTTGCTTTACGGATTTGTCTTTGTGTCCCTTCTCCACAATCAATGAGAATATTCTCTTCTTTATACCGTAACCACGCTCCAGAGTGATTTCTCTCTTCTGTAGGAACCATTGAGCTTGTGCCTAAAAGTATTACTTCCATATATATTTTAAAAGAAAAGCTTTTTAAATACTTTGCCGTTCAAACCCACTATGGAAAAGAAGCCAAAGGAAGCTCCTGTAGAACTAGATATTCAACAAAAAATTAATGCTGAATACCTAGATGGAAAAGTACTTGCAGAAGCTAATGAAGCAAGTAGAGAATTCTATGATAAAAGTAGATACGGAGAACCTTTGCAAAAGAAATTCCAGTATTCTTTAGTTGAAGCATTATATCTTTTAGAAAGAGGAAAAATGACTCTTCTGAAAGGGAATAAAGAGCTTTCTTTTGACCAGCTCATGAAGCTTGCAGTAAAAACCGAGGCAAATTTATTTGTACGTTATGCTGCATTTAAAGACATGCGCAATCGTGGATATATTGTCAAAACGGCTTTAAAATTTGGTGCAGATTTTCGTATTTATGATCGAGGTGTAAAGCCAGGTGATGACCATGCAAAATGGATTATGTATCCAGTAGCAGAAACAAGTATGCTTACTTGGTTCGAGTTCTCAGCAAAGAACAGAGTTGCGCATTCTACAAGAAAACGTCTTTTAATCGCTGTTGTTGATGAAGAGTCGGATTGTACTTTTTATGAAGTGAATTGGAAAAGGCCTTAGTTTTCTGAAATCAAGAACATAAAAACTTTTAAACCCATATTTCCTAAAAACAGCTTATGACCAATCGTATTTTAGAACTCAAAGAAAGGGTGTTTGAATATGTACAAAGTCATGGCCCTATCCTGCCTTCAGTGATTGCAAAAGAGTTTCGTTCTACAAATATTTTCATATCTGCATTACTGTCAGAGTTGATTACAAATAAACGAATAAAGCTCTCTCGTGCAAAGATTGGTGGTTCTCCCTTATACTATTGTAAAGAACAGGAAGCAAAGCTTGTGGATTTATTACGTGGAAACCTAGGTCAAAAGCCTCGTGAAGCATTAGATATCCTCAAAGAAAAAAAAGTACTTAGAGATCGTGATTGTTTGCCCTTTGAACGTGTTGCATTAAGGGAGTTAGAAGATTTTGCCATGCCAGTAAAGTTAGTCATTCACGATACAGAAGAAATTTTTTGGAAGTGGTATCTTCTTCCAGATCCAGAGGCAAAAGAACTCATTGAAAGATCTTTAGAAAGGATTTATGCTCCAAAAAAAGAAGAGGCAGTTGTGCAGGTATCAAAAGTTCTTGAACAAATTCCTGAAATAGAGAAAGAAGAGTCAGTTATGATAGAAACAAAGACTCCAGAAAGGATAGAAAAACCACTAGAGAAGGAAAAGAAAAAGAAGAAAAAGTTTTTACAAGAAGTACTTGTAGATAAAGGAAAGAAAGAAAAAGCAGTAGAAGAAGATAGAGATGATAGTTTTGAGAGTATCGTGATTCAATACCTTAAGAAAAAAGAGATTAAGATTGTAGATAAAGTGGTTATTGCAAAAAATAAAGAACTCAATTTTACGGTACAAATTCCCACACCAGTAGGAGAACTTTGTTACTTTGTGAAAGCAAGGCATAAAAAAAGTTTGAGTGAGGGAGATTTATTACTTGCGTTTACAGAAGGACAAAATATCAAGCTTCCAACTTTGTATCTTTCTACAGGTGAGAGTACAAAGAAAGCAAAGGAATACATGACAAAGAATCTTAAAGGGATGAATTTTATAAAGATAAAATAAAGAAAACTGTTTTTTATTTTGTAGTCATTAGCGCATATTCGCATCACCTCAAGGATTTTTAAGAAAATGCGCTTAATAAACAAAAAGAATGCTATGTCTAGAGCTTTGATCTAGAGCGAAACACTATTAAACAGGGATAAAATTGCTTCAAATATGAGTCGTATATCCTTTGATGCAGATGATGTTTTATTAGACCACACAGAGAAGTTTATCCTCTGGCATAATAGGGTCCATGGGAAGAGAAGGAATTCATTTTTACGCTATGAGCAGTTTCGCTATTATGACCTAAGCCAAGTACTTCGTATCTCTCCAGATGAAGCTTGGGGGAGACTTACTCGTTTTTATGAAAGTGAGGAGTTTGCTGCAATATCCCCAAGGAGTGGTTCTCAGGAGTGTGTGCAAAGAATTTCTAGCTTGGGGGATCATGTTGTTATACTCACAGGAAGGCCAACTGCATTAAGAGAGATGACAAAGGCTTGTATGCGAAAGTACTTTCCAGACATAGGCCAAGTACTTTTTGCCGGAGAACTTCTTCCTGGACCAGAAAAATTAAAGGGGCTGATTTGTAAGAAAAGGGGAATAGATCTCCATATAGAAGATTCTCTAGAACAAGCTTTAGATTGTTCATACTATACAGGGGTTGCCTTGTTAAATCGCCCTTGGAATAAATCTAGTACAATTCAGTTGCCTAAAAACATTACTCGAGTTGATTCTTGGGAAGAAGTATATACGCTCGCAAGCAAATACTAAGAATTTTTATTTGTTCTATAAAAAAGATAGATTAATTCTTGATAAAGAACTTCATAGAAGTGTTCTCGGTTAATAGAAGTTGCGATACCAAATTGGTTTGGTTCATAAATATAAATGGTATTTTCCATAGAAAAAGCACCATCATCACTCTCCTCACCTCTCAATGTAGCAAATCTCTGTTTATCATCAATAAGAATGACATGTACTTCTTCTGGTTCTAGAGTAAAAAGTTCTCTTACCTTTGCATAAAAATAAGGCAGTCGTGTATCCAAAACTGTGATCTCTTTATCCTTGCATCCGTTCTCTTCTATGACAAGATGCATATTCATTAACTTGCTCCCTGAAGAAAACTGCCCTGAGAATAGTCTTCTTCCTTAATGCTTAAATAGTCTTGAATAACTTGATTACGAGAAAGATAATCGATACCTTTTGTTCTTTTTCTTTTCATGAGCCTATTTGGTTTGGGCAAACTTCTTATTAAAGCCCCGGGTAAAGTCATTTTAAACCGTTTAGTTTAAGAATAAAAACATTTAAATACTCTAATCCCTATATTCTCCTTCTATGATTATCCGTGCACTACTTCCTAAACTGATCCCTAAAACAGTCAAAGAGAAAATTATTGTTTTACTAGCTTCTGAGTTCCCTTTAACCGTAAAAGATCTCAAATTAAAAATAAAGGCAAATTTTAATGAATCTGTTTCCTATCAATCCGTGCATAAAGAATTAAACCATCTCATTACTGATGAAATCATAATCTGTGAGAATAAAAAATACCTGCTTAATATTGAGTGGATTAAACAGGTAGGACTATTTTCAGATCTCATTCTTTCAAATTACACTTCGCAAAAGAAACATTCTATTAACAAACTCTTGGAGCTAAAAAACGATGGGGATTCTCTTTCTTTTGATTTTGAGTCCTATGCCCAGCTTGATAATTATTTTTTAGAACTTATTGATTATTTTAATGAATTCTTTGAAAAAGAGAAGAGAATTCTGATGCATTATACACACAATTGGTGGCCATTAGTGTATCCTCTACGTGAGAAAGAAGTAGTCGCAAAATTAAAGTCCGAGATCTATGGGGTTTGTGGTGCTAACTCCAATATTGATAAGTTTTGTTCAAACTTTGAGAAGAGTATAGGGATCAAAGTGATACATTCAACAAATGCTCATTTGCATTGGCATCTCAACATCATGGGAGACCTTATTTTTAGTTTTTATGGTGATGATATCATTAACAAAGAGATAAATGATTTTTTTGTAAAACATAAAGAGTTAAAATCTTTGGATCTAAAACATCTTACTGATCTCTTACAGAAAAAAGGAAAATTTCGTGTACTCGTTGTAAAAGACTCTCAATTTGCAAAGAGTGTACTTGAGGAAGTAAAACTCTTCAACCAGAAGGTTTAATTCGGGGAAACCGAGTACTTTTTATAGGGTTGCTTTAGTGAAATCAATAGAATGGTTTTACAAATGAGAGAACCCACACAATTAAAGCTTGCAATCATAGGAGATTGCGCAGTAGATCATTTTATTAGAGAGACTCATAGTCGTTTTGCAAGATATAGTGGTGGGATGGATATAGAACAAATTCTAAGTGCATATCGCAAAGTTGAAGATGAAGACCCTAGACCTGCTATTCTAAAAAGGCTTGGTGGTCCAATATTAACCGTAGGCCAATATCTTGCAGCAAGAGATGACACAAGCAATAATCCTTTACCCTTTGACGTTTCTGCAGTAACGATTCTTGGCTCAGATCCATTTTCTAATGAATATAGAAAAGCATTAGGTACTTTAGGCATAAAAAGGGATGAGGATAGAGATTTTGAAGGAAGCCTTGCACGCTGCGCATATGTATACGATGGAAGCAATCCTTCAAAACAAGTTATGGCCTGGGAGGATGGGGTTTCTGAACACTTTAAAGATATTCAAGTCGATTCCCTTTTTTTAGTAAGGCAAGATGTACTTGTTCTTTCTATTACAGAGCCTTCCTTAGCAGCAAGAGTTGCAACAGAATTTAGAAGAGTAAAGCCTGAAGGAGTTTTGGTGTATAATCCAGGTCCATATCTTCAAGACCCAAGGTACAGCTCCAGAGTGGATTTATTTAAATCTGTCATTGAGAGGACCAATATCCTTGTAGTGAATCGTGCTGAAACCGGAGCGTTAAATAGAAAGCTAGGTTTAAATATCCCCAGTCTTTTTAGATACAAAAATCTACAAGTGATGATTTCAACAAGAGATAAGGATGGTTCTGTTATTCATTATAGAGATTCCCAGGCAGCTGATCATAGTTTGTATTCAAAACAAGATCCAACAGAAGGTTTAAAGATAGTGGATCCAACTGGTGCAGGTGATGCTTTCTTAGGGACCTTCTTAAGATATTATCTTGGTTTACCTTATGACATCAAAGATGCTCACCGAAAGGCAAAAGAAAACGCAGAAATGCAGCTAACACAAACGGGTGCTGTCCATGAAAGTCTTTTAAAAAAGGGTAAACTTCCAACCTTTAACGAAAGTTTTGGAAGATACTCTTTTATGGAAAGTAAATAGCCTTATAAACAAACATTCTTCTAAATTTCTATGCAAAAATACATTTTTATCCTAGGAAGAGATCCAGAGCTTTCACGAAAGGAGCTTTTTGCCTATTGCGAGTCTAGAAATCTCAAATATGAAGTTCTTGATACGTCCGATATTGCTCTCATTCTTTCTATGAATAATGTGAATGCAGAAAAAATGATTGAGGATCTTGGAGGTATTCAGAAAATAGCTCTCATTGTAGACTCTTTTGACAATCTCTATACTGGTACAAAAAATAAGGTGAGATATGCAATGTCTCAGTATGGAGAAGAAGAAGATATTAAGAATGAGCTCAAAGCATATTTCAAAAAGGAAGGAATTAAAGCAACCATAAAAAAATCCCATCACCAAGAACAAGATTATTTAACGCCTTCAGAAGCACAGAATGTGGTAGAAATTATTCAATACAAGGGCAATGTTGCAAAATCTCTCGCAGTTTTTAATCCCAAGCATCATAAATTTCGTGATACAAAGCGCCCAGCACAGCGTCCATTACATACGATTTCCATCCGTCTCGCAAAAATTTTGATAAATCTCTCAGGTGCAAAACCAGGGGATACAGTTTTAGACCCTTTTTGTGGTATAGGCACCGTTGCACAAGAGGCAATGGTCATGGGCATGGATGTCATTGGCTCTGATAATGATAAATTTTGTATTGAAGCCAGTAAAAAAAACTTAGAGTTTATCAAAGCTCATTATAACTGTCATTCAAGCTATAGATTGATCGAAACAGATGCGCGTCAATTAACCCGTTTTATATCTAGGGTAGACTGTGTTGCAACTGAGCCCTATCTAGGCCCTTTCATAAAAGACTATCCTTCAGAACAAAAAGCAAGGGGCGTCGCAAGAAATTTGCTACCTCTTTACCAAGAAACCATACAAACCTTAAGAAAGATTACCAAAAAAAATATTGTCTTTATTACTCCCAGATTTCGAACAACCGCACGAAAAGAAGTACCGGTAAATATTGCTCCTCTTTTAGAAAAAAATCATATCCCTTTCGAAGGCCCATTTCTATACTCTTCACCAACTTCAAAAATGCTCAGAGAGATCTGGATTATTAAACAAAAGTAAGCCCGAAACATTTATAAACGTCAACTAAATTATAATCCCTAATGGGAAGAATCAAAACAACTATGATTAAGCGTGTGGGAAATAAATTAGTTGCTCAATATCGATCTAGTTTTAAACCTACTTTTGAAGAGAATAAAGCGATTGTTCCTAAGTTCGTAGAAGTACCTTCTAAAAAGCTACGAAACGTTCTCACCGGTTATATTACTCATTTAATGAAGAAAGAAGAGTAACTAGCAGAAGCCAAAGGGTTTTTTGCCTAGAGGGATATAACCAAAACTATGGAAGATTCTACAGAAGAGAAAGAAAAGGATAATATTATTTTTGTTGGTGAGAAGAATTTTATGAATTACGTTACGGCCATCGTTTTACAATTTACTTCTCTAGGTGCTGAAGAAGTCATCGTAAAAGCACGTGGGAAGTTTATTGCAAAGGCTGTAGATATTTCAGAAGTGGCTATGAAACGATTTCTAGAAAGTCAGGTAAAGACAGATAAGGTTCTCATTAATAGTGAAGAGTTCACAAACAAAGAAGGACGTCAAATAAGGGTTTCTACAATTGAGATTTATATAAAAAAATAACTACCGATGTTCTATCTGCAGTTGTGGAGCATGCCACTTGCATTCTTCTGCAAGCAATCTTCGATGGCAATGTTCATGTCTTTCTTCTATACAAAGGACAGTAAGATTTTCTTCTAATGCTCTTCGTGCAAGCAGTTCTACATAATGAGGTATATCTCCTTTACTCAAATAAGTAAGATACTGTTCTGCAAATCCTTCCCAGGGTAGTCCTCTTTTATAATAGTCTCCAATCAAATGTGGGGGAGGTCCAAAAATAGCAAGCCACTCATCATACTGAGCAAGAGTAATACGTGGATCAGCAGTTTTTCCATCATTCAATGTATGCCTACTCATCACAGAGATACGTGCTCCATCACTTTTTTTTCTTGGTGAAAGAATACAGCTTGTAAAAAGGCTCATCAAACGGAAAGTTCTAAAAACCTTTATAAATTCTTCTATCCATTAAATAAAAAATGTTAGAGGTGTTACAAAATATCCCACAGAGTCTTCTCTTTACCATTGGTATTGTTTTAATTGTTGCAACCTTCTTTGCATACATTGCAAAAATATTCAAACAACCTCTCATTCCTGCATATATTATTGCCGGTCTTGTTCTAGGTCCCATGGGTTTAAAAATTATCCAAGATGTGGATGTTATCCAAAATCTTTCAGAAATAGGAATTGTATTTTTACTTTTTATTGTCGGTTTAGAAATGGACTTAAAGAAATTAAAATCTTTAGGGTTTGTCACCGTGATTACAGGTGTATTCCAAGTCCTACTCACTTTTATTGCAGGGTATTTCATTGCTCTTTGGTTAGGTTTTGACGCAACAAACGCAATGTACGCTGGTCTGGTGATTGCATTCTCCAGTACAATGATTGTGATTAAATTGCTTTTTGATGAGGATGAATTAAATACACTGCACGGAAGGATTATACTTGGAATTTTATTCGTCCAAGACTTAATTGTCATCCTTGTACTTATGGTTCTTGGTAATAGTGGCTCTTTTTCCCTTGCAGCGGTGGGTATGAGTCTTCTCAAATTTTCTGTCCTTCTGGTCATTGCATTTGCTATCAATCGTTTTGTTGCCTTTCCTATTTTTCGTTTTGCGGCGAAATCCAGTGAGCTTCTTTTTTTACTTTCTGTAGCAACTTGTTTTATTTTTGCTATGGGTGCGTATCTTCTGGATTTTTCTATTGCAATTGGTGCATTCTTTGGGGGAATCACTTTAGCAAACCTACCTTATAATCTTAATATCGTTGCTCGTATTAATTCTTTAAAAGATTTCTTTGCAACAATCTTTTTTGTCTCTCTGGGGCTTCAGTTAGTTTTCACAAATGTATCTGGCCTTATCCTCCCTTTTTTCATCTTCCTGGCATTAATTCTACTCTTAAAACCTCTCATTATCATGGTGATTCTCAGTTTACTGGGTTATGATAAAAGAAACTCCTTTATCTCTTCTGTTGCAATGGCTCAAGTATCCGAGTTTGGTTTAATCCTTGTGCTTACTGGTGATAATATCTCAAAAGAACTTTTTTCTCTAACCATTTTACTGGCAATAATTACTATAGCCTTAACAGCCTACATCATGAAATACGAGCTCTTCGTATACAATAGAATTTCGAGAGTTCTTTCCCTATTTGAAAGGCTATCTAAGAAAAGAAGACAAATGGGATTTGAATATAAGGATCATCCTGAGATTATTCTTTTTGGTGCAAATCGTGTTGGTGGCACATTTTTACGGACCTATCACCATTTGAAAAAGAAAGTTCTGGTTATAGATTTTAATCCTGAAATTATTGAAACCTTAAAGAAACAAATGACTCCTTGTATGTATGGGGATATTACCAACTTAGAAATTCTAAAAAGGGTGAATTTCAGCTCTGCAAAAGTAGTTATTTCTACAGTATCCAGAGAGCAGGATAATATCTTCCTCCTTAATTATGTAAAAGCTATTCGTTCTGATGCCTTGGTCATACTTACTGCAAAAACTGTAGAGGAAGCAATTGAACTCTATAACGCTGGAGCAGACTATGTGCTTGTTCCAACAATAAAATCCGGAGAAATTATTTCGGGGTTATTAGGGAAATATTTAGAGAATAAAAAAGGCTTATTGAGAATTAAACAAGAGCACATGAAAATATTACAAGTTGAAAGGAAGAGAAAGTAGTTTATCCGTAAAAGGAAATATCTCCATAGATTTGGTCTTCTGGAAACCATTGAATAATGCTTTCACGATCTATAGACTTTGCCAAAGGGAAATGCTTTCCAAATGATTTTTCATAAGCAAAAGAAGGATATCTCGCAATGAAAGTACCCACTCTCTGTGCAAGCTGCCCTTTACAAGCTTCTTCAAAGGAATCTTCTTCAGTAGGATTTTTTCGAGGAAAAAATCGCAGGGAAGGATCATAATCCCCTGAAAAAGTTTTTATCCTTTTTACAAAGATAGGAACATCCCTATGTTTTTCATCTCTTGCAAGTCTATAGGCTAGTGCAAAGGTAAGAAAATCTGCAGCTATATCTAAAGGGTAGGATCTCTCTTTCGCCTTTACTTCAGTAATATCTGCACAAACAACAAGATCATCTACAGCAAGCCCATCTCGAACATCAAGAACCATTTTTTTCAAAGAACGAAGGGGATGTATCATACAAATTCCTATACTGGGAGTCCTGTGTTTGTAATAACAATATGAGCATGTCTTTTTGTAGGAGCAATATGTTCCCTATACATAGGTTCAACAATTGCATTCCAGTACCGAGTAATGGTATCTTCAACAGTGCCTTGGCCTTCAGGTCCAACTGGCCTTCTTCCTTCAGCAATATCTCTATACTTTCGACGTGCTAAACGCTCTTCTTCAGAAGAATCAACAAAGATTCGTATGTCAAGAGCATCACGAACAGTATCATGTAATGCAAACAAACCATCAACCCAAATAACTTGGCCTGGACGAAGTTCTTCTGTTCCAATACGGCAAGAACTTGCAAAATCATACTGTGGTCTCTGTACTGACCTTCCTTGACGAAGCTGAGCAAGATGCTCTACAAGAAGAGAGAGTTCCAGTGAATCTGGTCTATCATAGTTAGTCGGATCAGGCATATCCTTTTTTCCCAAATAGTAATGATCAATAGCAAGAGGAACAAGACCATTGATCCGAGATTCAACTTGTCTGGTAAGATACCCTTTTCCAGATGCTGATCCACCTGCAACTCCTACAATAACAACAGGAGTAGTATCACGAAGGGAAGAAATACGTGTTGTGAGAGCCTCAATGCCTTCAGCAAAAGAAAATGTCTTATCCATAAAAGTAAAAATTTATTTAGGATTTATAAGACTTATGCGAGAAAAAATGGCACAGGAGGGATTTGAACCCCCAACCCCGAGCTCATGAGACTCGTGTTCTACCAGATTAAACTACTGTGCCGTATTCTATCCTGAGAAAAATTACTCCTTTAAAAGGCTTTTTATAACCATTTGGACTTTGTCTAAATCTGGATCATGGTGTACATGCCATTCTCCAATTTTGAGTCCATCACCTGGTCTTCTAGGGATAATATGAAAATGAACATGTGGGACAAGTTGTCCTGCATCCTTCCCATTATTTTGCAAAACATTCACGCCATCTGTATATTTCATCAGTCCCTTGACGACTTTATGTACAGTTGCCATATAACTAAGAAACTCTGTTTCTGGCATCAAAGAAAGAGTTTCATAGTGCGTTTTAGGAATGACTAAGGTGTGTCCCTTGCTTACAGGGTTTACATCGAGAAATGCAATGGCATGCGTATCTTCATACACTTTGAGTGTAGGTATTTCACCAGTGAGAATTTTACAAAAAATGCAATTATGCATCTTTAGATCCTCGAAAGATTTCCTTCTTGTTCTGTTTAACACCATCAAGGATTTGTTGCTTTGCAATTTCAAGAAGCCCAATACTTTCCTGTGGGCTCATATTCTTGGTAGTCATTTCTGTAGCCATCTTTCCATCTAGGTTTACAGTAAATCGTATCATGAATACTTTATCTTTTTCCATAGAATGAATAAGTGAAATATTCTTTTTAAAAGTATCTTTTTTCTCCATTAAGTTTAAATAGAACGGTTTCTTCTGATACTATGAAATGAAGAACTTTTTATTAATAACAACCCTCATGATTATTATGGTCGCAACTTTTGTGCAAGCGCATGAAGCAGAAAGTGATTTTAACAACTTTTTAGGAATTGATACGCAAGGATTAAATCAAGAAGATACCGTAGAGGCACAAAAACAGGCTGTAATGGAAAATCTTGAAAAAGTGGAAGATAAAGTAAATGAAGAATTAGCAGATACTCCTGCCATTGCAAAAATAGTTGTAGGGAAAACCAATATAAATATCTACTTTGAAGGTGGAGATAGTATTGGAATCCAAGTTGAAGATGGTAAAGTAACAAGCATACAAGATGGTCCATTAGAAGACGTAACCTTGGAGGCGCATATTTCTGATAATGTATTTATTTCTTTAGAGAGTGATAGTTTCGATCTAACGCAAGCATTAAAAAATAAAGACATTACCTATAATGGAGTCGGTTTTTTTGGTAAAATAAAATCTGGCATGGTGAGAACTGTTCTTGCAATTATAGGTTGATAGACACAAAGCTTATAAGTGAAGAAAGGCTATCCTCTAGAATGCAGTATCCAGTATATTACAGTCTGGAGGAAGCGCGACTTCTCCTTCCAATTGTGGAAGAAAAAATTATTAAAATTCTAAAAACGCATAAAGCTTTAGAACTTCTCAGCACAGTCAATATTGAAAATGAAGAAGCAGAACAAGAACTGGATTTAATGATTACAAAACTAAATATGAACTATTACAAAAGATTATTCTTTTATCATAAATACATTGCAGAGCTTCTTACAATTGGTGTGGTAATAAAAGACATTAAAAAAGGCCTTGTTGATTTCAATGCAAAGCATGAAGGAAGGGATATCTATCTTTGTTGGCATCTTGGAGAGCAAGACATTAGATACTGGCATGAAATTGGAGATGGGTTTACAGGAAGGCAGCCCATCACTCTTTTAGATAAAAAATCCGTATAATCCAAGAAAGATTTATATATTCTAGATCTATTTTTTTGAAAGATATGGAGCACAACCGTTTATCTCAAGAAAGAATAGAAAAAGTAAAAAAAATAAGAGAGCTAGGTGTTGATCCATACCCTTATGTTTACAAGGGCTATACCTTTAGTACTATCCTTCTGGAGAAATATAAAGGATTAAAAGAAGGAGAGTCTGCAAAGGAGAAAGTTTCTCTTATGGGCAGACTCATGACTTTAAGAGAAATGGGAAAGGCTTCTTTTGGTCATATAGAAGATCAAGAAGGACAGATACAAGTGTATTTTCGTGAAGAAGATCTCCAAAATTATAATGTTTTCAAGTTAGTAGACATGGGGGATATTATTGGCATCAAAGGAGAAGTCTTCCGAACCAAAAAGGGAGAATTAACAGTATGGGCAAGGGAATTTGTTCTGCTAAGCAAATCTCTTCTTCCACTTCCAGATAAATTCCATGGCCTTCAAGATACAGAAATTCGTTATCGCCAAAGGTACGTTGATTTGATTACAAATCCAGAAGTAAAAAAAATATTCGTACTAAGAAGTAAAATTATTAGTGCTATGAGGGAGTACTTAGATCAAAAAGGCTTTCTTGAGGTAGAAATTCCCACCTTGCAGCCGGTTTATGGTGGTGCAAATGCTCGTCCATTTAAGACACATATCAATGCTTGGAATATGGACTTATTTTTGTCGATTTCTCCAGAGTTATATCTTAAAAGATTGGTTGTTGGTGGCTATGAGAAAGTTTACACGATTTGCAAGAATTTTAGAAATGAAGGTGTAGATAAGACGCATAATCCTGAGTTTACCGTGATGGAATGCTATTGGAGTGGTGTTGATTACAACGACATGATGGCTTTAACAGAAGAACTCTACGAATACATTGCAAAAAAAGTGCTTGGAACAACAGAGTTAGTCTATCAAGGAACAAAAATCAGTCTTAAAACACCTTGGAAGAGAATGACGATGTATGAAGCACTTAAAACTATTGGAAAAATAGATGTGTCTAAAATGTCTGAAAAAGATCTAAAGAATCTTCTAGAGCAACATAAAATTCCTTATGATAAAAAAACTACAACAAAAGGATTAGCTATTGCAGCATTATTTGGAGACTTATGTGAAAAGAGTCTCATTCAGCCCACTTTTATTACAGATCATCCTAGAGAAACAACCCCTTTATGTAAGTTAAAGAGGGGAAACCCTGAGTTGATTGAACGTTTTGAACCTTATATAAACGGATGGGAAATAGGGAATGGCTATTCTGAGTTAACTGATCCTATTCTTCAAAAACAGTTTTTAGAAGAACAAGTAGAACGTGGCCGTGGCGGGGATGAAGAAGCACATCAAATGGATCTTGATTTTATACGCTCCATGGAATATGGTCTTCCTCCAACAGGTGGTGTAGGACTTGGTGTAGATCGTATGGTAATTTTATTCACCAATGCAACTTCTATTAAAGAGGTTATTCTTTTTCCAACAATGAAACCAGAGAATGATTAAATATTCTGAAATCGCGTAATTTCCTTTCGTATCTGATTTTCTTTCCACCCAACATTCTTAAGATCCTGGAAGATCTCTTCTTCATCATGCCCCATGCAAAGTCTTTGATAAATATAATTTTCTAATTTTCCTTGAGGAAGATTTTTCATAGCTTGGAGCAATGTGTGGTAGTCTCTTTTACTCCAGCCTTGATCCAAAAGATCTTGTTCAAGATCTTCTTTACTCCGGTTTTTGAAGATATGTTTTTTTAATTCTCCTAAGTCTTTGCCTTTTTCAAGAATATCTTTCTCAGTAAAAGGATATCTTTTCTGTAAGGTGAGAATAAATGCAAGTCCAGCATGGGAAACAAAAATGATTGCTAGGAAAAGAAGAAGAGTGGTAAAGAAGGCACCAAGAGTATCATTACTAAATACTGAACTCTGTTGTGGAGTAAGGTCTGTTGTACTTTCATTCGTAGCAGAAGATACATTTTCTTCACTTGTTGTTGTAGTTTCTTCATTCATAGTAACATCAATAGTAAAGGTTCCAAAACCACTAACCGTACTTTGGAGATAGTAATAATACTCATCTTCCGAAACGGAAGTAACTGTGTATTCATTTCCATCATTATCATAAAAGACAATATCATCTATAGTATAGCCATTTTCTTCTAACCATGCTTTATCTACAGTATATTCTAAAGTGAGGTACTCTAAAGAAGTGCTCTCCATAGACTCTGAAGTAATAGAAAAAGAGCCATATGCCTCTCCTGCATCTTGGCCAGTAATACTCACAATAACATCTTCCAAATAAGTGTTAGAAGCAAAATACACCGTAAAGAGTGCAAGTGTACTATCGTCCAGTTCTATAGTCTGCTCTTCTCCTGAATACAATCGCGCATAAGGATATTCGTAAGTGGTGTAATTCACTATTTCTTCATCGTGGAAGGGAATATACGGACCTGTTTGCCAAATGCTACTTTCCGCAGCTGCTGTGCCACTTGCCTTTTTTGGAGGTTTAGTACCAGAGAGAGTATAGGTCCCAAAATCTTTTGTACTAAAAGTGATTTTCATTTCACCTTTAGGAGTAGTTTCACTTTTAGGCATCCATTCATTTTTATGATAATCATAATAATAGAGTCTAAATTTAGTTGCCAAGTTTCCAGAGATATCACCTTCAGAATAAAAAAGTGTAACACTTGCATTTGTACTCAGGTTAGAAACAAGAAAATCATCAGGAATAACCGTCCAGAAAGCAACGATATATGACTCTAGTCCAGCTGTAGGCGGTTCTGGATTAAAATCCCCTGGATATTTAATGACAAATATTTTTGCATTTAAGGTATTCCTCGGGGTGAAAGAAACAGTAGTAATATTCTCTCCAGCTGAAGTGATCAAATCAATACTAGCGCTTATATTTGCGAGATAAGAGTATGTGCTTATATTTTGAGTAGGATTTTTAAGCGTTCTATTAAAGATATAAAAGCTCATCGTGGTATTAACAAAGGTATTTACCGTATCATTACAATTAAAGTAGTACGTATAGTTCCCTCTGAGAAGGCTAATATTAAAAGAAACGCTATGTTTTAATCCAAAAGTAAAATTTACTGGGCCATAACTCCCATCATGGTTCTTGAATTCACAATATGTCGGTTCACTGGAACTAATATTTATAGGGAAAAATGTTGAAGATGGAACAGCAATAGGAGAACTATCTATAGTGAGTGTAGGTGTTCTTGTATCTAATCGTATTGCTTCGCTAGACCATGGGCCTTGTTCTTTTTCACCCTCAAGAGTGAGGTTAAAATTTTGTATTGCACGAACTCTCCAGTAATAGGTATTATCTGCATAATCAGCAGTGGTAATGGTATAGTTTGTAGTATTCAAATCTACAAGTGCTTCACGAGCAACACGACTAATTCTAAACTCATCCACCGTTCCATTTAATGGAAAGATTCCACTACTACCTGCAGTACTTCCAATATAGAAGAAACCTTCACCATATCCTGTAACCAAAGGAGGTGAGAGTGTTCTATTAACGCGTGCACCATCAACAAAAAGAGTCATATTACCATTTCTCTTCCAAGAAACAGCAAGATGATGCCATTCATATGCACTCCAGGAGCTAATATTGTACGTTAAAGTACTTGCATTTAGAGCATCAAGACTCACTGTAAGAAGTGATCCCGACCTATTCATAGCAACTTTATCTGCAGTTTGATCCAAAAAGTAGTTCACTTGGCTATCATTTGCATTCCAATAAGGTTGTACCCAAAATTCAATCGTTCCTTGATCCGTATTAAGAGGAGTAGAACCAAAGCGGAAATATTGACCTCCCCCAGAAAATGCAAAGCCTCTTCCAAACTTTCCTATAGTCCTATAACTTAAGAAAGTCCCAGTAACACCTTTATTTTGAAAGTTTTCTTTGGTATCAAAATGGAAAATAAGACTCGTATGGTTATCATCACTATATTCTAGCCGAGAGAAATTATTCACTGCAAGAGTACTGATAAGTATCGTACTAAAGTTAGAATCATTAGAAAGCATAAATTCGTAGAAGCGAGTATTATTTTCTAAGTCTCTAGGAGTATTCCAGTTGAGCGTAATATTCACACTACTAACCAGCGTATTATTTGTTGGTGAAGTCAGAGAAAGATTTTCTGGAACATGATTATAAATGAATGTGGAGTAATTAAAAACACGTAGAGAAACATCATAGAGTGTAGGAGTTTTTGTACTATCATTAGTCACAAAGAAAACTCTATACTGAACAAAACGATTCAACTCCCCTGTAAATTCCCCTCCAGAAGAGTTGGTAAACACATCTTGTCCATGTGCAAGAACTTCAGTGGTACTCAGAGTCTTATTATAAAGTGCAAAGCTATCTAAAGTACCATTAAAAGCAGTAAACCCCGTTCCATCACCAATGGAAAGAGAGTTAATTGCAGAGTCAATAGTTCCATTCATTGCAAGGCTAGACTCTAGTGTTCCGTTGATGTAGAGCCTTGTAATGTTATCAAAATCATGTGTAATTGCAATATGAGTCCATTGGTCAATAGGAAGTGGAGAAACACTGGGAAGGCTATACGTAATACTAGAGTAACTAGCATTAAAGATAACGTTCCCACTAGAGTTTGTATAGAGAAAATATTGGTTTTTAAAAAGAATAGGAACATTTGAAATTCTATCTATAGGTTCAACCCAAATTTCAAGGCTATAATTTCGAGTATTTGCAAGAGTAAGTATAGGACTATATCCTACAGTCATTCCATTAATACCATAGAATCTTGCACCAAATCCATGTTTCCCTTTTGCAGTAAAATCAACATCAGAGAAATTTGCTTGATAAGGAAAGTACCCTTTAGAAATGCTTATGTTACCTTCTCCTTCAGAGAAATCAAATGCCACAAGAAGGTTTCGATCTTTACTATGGGTATAGTCTGGCCCAGAAAAATTTCCTCCAAAAATACTCTCATTATCACCAGCAATCCCTGTGCGTATTTGTAAGGAAATATTTGTTCCTAAGGGCGTAAAATTATTCCATCGAAGAATAGGGTCATCATATCCATTAGGAAGTTCAAAAATGGGAGAAGTAAAATTTCCAGTAGCAGAATATGGCGTGGCAAGACCAACAGCAAGGGTAATATTTCCTGGTTGCGTAATACAATTCACATTTGCACAAGTTCCATTGCCAAATTCTGCTTGGGTTGTACTGATCAGCAAGGTATTATGTTTCGAAGTTCTTGAAACCCCATAACGATAATGATCATAGACCTCAAGTGCAGTGAGACTCATCCGGTACAAGGCAATCTCATCAATGAATCCCTTAAGTCCATTTGCAGCAATAGGGTCAGTTCCAAAATACAGTACTCCAGAGTAATTTCCAAGCCGTCCTGAGAGCGCCGTAGTATTATCTAGTGCTCCATTCAAATAAAGAGAAAGTGTGGTATTATCATAAGTCACAGCAATCTGGTTCCATGTATTCAAAGGAAGAACTCCTTTTGAAACCAGTCTTTGTGAGCTAACATTGTGTCCTAGAGGGAAGTGCACTCGGATAGTTCCTGATTGAAGAAAAATACGAAACCCATCTAAATTATATAACTCTTGGGGTGTAGTATCTCGTGAATAGATCCAAAGTTCTAAACTAAAGTTTCCAGTAAGATTCAAACCTGCAGTATTTCCTACAGTAAGATTATTAGTTGCATTTGGAGTAATTGCATAATCATTTCTTCCTAAAGTCCAGTTTGAATAGTTACTTGATCCAGAGTAGTTATTGACAAATTCGTGAAATTCTGTTCCAGATCCTTCATCAAATGGCCAGTAGGCAACAAGACTATTTCCTTGTTGAGGGATAATCGCACAATCCACCCTATCGTGAACACTCGCATTTCCTACACCAAGGCTGCTTCGGTTATCCAAACGCAAAGAACTTCCATTAACATACCAGATATAAAGAAGTTGAGTAACATCTGAACTCAGAGACCCATTACTACAAAGAAGTGTATCATTAATAAAAGGTTTAAGCGGTTCAAGAAGTACATGGTCAACTTGGTATGTCCCCGTACTATTTGCTAAAAAGAATCCTGAATCTGTACTCTCAATACCAGCAGATTCTTCGGTATTACTTTGTATCGCCAAAGAGATCTGATCAAAGAAAGAAAACTGTGAAGGACTTTGTTTTTGATAGAAAACAGATTCGTTTGCAACAATAATCCCATTGATCCAAAGCTCAACAAATACGTAGCCATTTTCTAAGGCATAAGAATCAAGGTCCAGAGACAATGTATTATCAGTAACATAAGAACTAAGGTTATAACTCTCATAGGAAGAGATATTTTGATTTATTCGCACAAATCCTTCACTCAAGTTCCAATTGGGGTCAAGAGTAAAAGAAACAATATTATTTAGTTCTAAAAAGGTAAAGCCTAAAAAGACAGGTTTGAGAAAAAAGAAAACTAAAAGAAAGAAAAGAAGAAGGAACAAAAAGAAGACCACAACATATTTTTTATTCAGTGAAGAACCTTTCGTATTCAATACTCTCGCTCCAATTTGAGAAAAAGAGCGAGAATTGCCTATAGTTTTTCTCATCTAGAATTTCCCCTTTCGTAGAAAAAAAAGAGTTTTACGTGTTAAATACTTTTCTTTTTATCGATAATATAACTAAAAGATAACAATCTTTAAAAGGATAGTATTCCTAGTATAATCCATATGAACACCGGTGTTACAGCTGCAGATGCAATGTCTATAAGTCCAGTGACTATTTCTAGTCTGAAGAGTATTCTTGAGTGCGCAAAAATAATGACGAAAAAAAGAGTAGGAAGTCTCTTGATAGTAAAAGAGGATCAACTTGAAGGAATTATTACAGAAAAGGATCTGGTCCATTTTTTAGCTAAAGGATTAAACCCAGAAGCAACAAAAATAAAAGAAGTAATGATAAAGAAAGTACATACTATTTCTCCTGAGCAAGATCTTTCAGAAGCGATTAGTATAATGAAGCGGGAAAAAGTACGAAGACTTCCTGTACTGAATAACAAAAAACTCATTGGGATGCTCACATTGAATGATATTATTAAATTACAGCCTGCCCTTTTTGATTTACTCCGGGAACAATCTAATATCCGCTTACAAACAAAGAAAGGGAAGTCTGTAGAGGGCACCTGCGAAGTCTGTGAAAATTTTGGAAAGCTCTACGAAGTAGATGATCAATATATTTGTGCAGAGTGCCATAGAGAAAAGACAATAAGATCTTCTGATGAAGAGTAATTCTTAACCGAAACTATTATTAAGTTCTCTCTCTCATAAAGAATAAATGGGAGCAGAAAAAAGAAAAGAGATTAAAATAATTAATAATGCCCAGATAAAGCATCACTCCTATGTGGATATCATGGGGCTACTCAAGTCAATTCCTTCTTGGTTTAACCAAATGGGGTATTTTTTCTATGAAAAGGGCCTCGCAGAAAAAGACATTGGCTCTGGGGATCAAATTGAGACGGAATGGACTGCAGAAAAGGAAGTAACGGAGTATGTCAAGTTTGCTTTTGATCTAAGTATCACTGCAAAAGATGTACGAAAAATTGTTCTAGAAGATGGTCAAGAAATCTATTGGGGAAGAGTTCTGATCATGATGACTGCAACAATAAAGAAGGATTACCAAAATAAATACGGTTCAGTATGGTATGAAGAAATGATGCGTCAGTTTTATGAAAAGTACATTGCTGAAGCTGAGTTAAAGAAATTCATGGGAAAGCTTGCTGTAGAATCTATTGATCTTACGAATACGTTAAAATCACATTTGAAATAGAAAGCTTTATATCCCCCAAAATCCTACAAATGCTCTATGGGTGTAAAAGATTTTCTCAGTCCTGCAAAAACAATTAGCAGTACTTTAGTCTATGACCAAAAAGAATTATATAATTATTTAAAGAAATGGCTTAGTTTAAGGGGTTATGATGCTGCAGAGACAGATTATACAGAAAAAATACTTGCAGAAGGAAAGAAACTCTATTCATTTCAATGGGTTGCAGATAAGCGCGTAGATGATTATACCAAGTTTCTTTTTAGTATTGATTTTAAAGCTGAAGCAGAAAATATTCAAATAGAGTTACATGATGGAAAGAAGAAGTCTGCACAGAAAGGGACGGTCACCATAAAAATTGCAAACTTTATTGAAAAAGACATTGAGTCCGATTGGACCTTATCCAAAAAAAATGCCTATCAAACGCTTTTTCGTGAAATTTATGATAAACTGATTGCAAAGGGGAAATGGTCCAGGTATCAGTCAGAGCTGGGAAAAGATGCTTCTGCTTTTATTGCAGACATAAAGACTTATCTTAAAACACATAGATACGAGTAACCTGATTTGTTCTTCTTTTTCAGGGTAATTTACTCCACAAGGAGACTTTTAGAAGGAAAATGACAAGAATAATGGGCTTAGAATTCTTCTTAAAATGACCTAAATCCGGCATTCTTGGCTTTAAGACCATCTACGACTCAACCACAGCTTTATAAAGGGCAACATATCTCATGAGTTTAGGAAATAAAATGTTAGTAGAAGAATTAAACTTAAATCATAATGTTCTAAAGGCAATCAAAGCCCTTGGTTATGAAAACGCGACGCAAATTCAGGAAAAATGTATACCTGAGATTAAAAATGGTAAGGACGTTGTTGGCCAGTCTAGTACTGGTTCAGGAAAAACCGCAGCTTTTGGCCTTCCCCTTTTAGAAAAAATAGAAAATGGCAAAGGCTTACAATCATTAATTTTGACCCCTACCAGAGAACTCTGTGTACAAGTCAGTGATGCATTATTATCTTTTAGTAAATTCAGTGGTGCAAGAATAACAAGTGTCTATGGTGGAGTAGCTATTGGTCCACAAATTAATGCTATTCAACGTGCAGATGTTGTTGTTGGAACTCCTGGAAGAATCCTGGATCATTTAGAAAGAGGAACAATAAATTTCGGAAAAGTAAAAGTCTTGGTTTTAGATGAAGCAGATAAAATGTTTGAGATGGGTTTCATCGAAGATGTAGAAAGAATCATCAAGCATATTCCAAAAGAAAGACAAACTCTTCTATTCAGTGCAACATTATCTGCAAGTATTCAACAATTAATACAGAGATACTTACGTCATCCTGTAACAATTAAAGCAGAAGTGCATGTAGCAAAACACTTACTCAAGCAAAGATATTACGTAGTAAGAAATCATGAGAAGTTCTCTTTATTAGTGAGTCTTATCAAGCTTAGTCCTTCAGGTATGGCTATAGTCTTTTGTGGTACGCGACGTGCTGTTGATCAAGTCACACGAAATCTTCGTGGGCAAGGGATCAAAGCAATGGCTATCCATGGTGGTTTAACCCAAAGTAAAAGAATGTACGCACTAGACAACCTAAAGAAAGAAAGTATCAATATCCTTGTAGCAACTGATGTTGCAGCTCGTGGATTAGATATTAAGAATGTTTCTCATGTCTATAACTACGACGTTCCAAAAACTGCAGATGAGTATGTACACAGAATAGGAAGAACAGCTCGTGCAGGTGCAGAAGGGGATGCAGTAACTCTATTAGCAGAACACGATTACGAAAATTTCAACCATGTTCTTAGCGATCGTTCTTTAAACATTCGAAAAGAAGACCTTCCTCAATTTGAGAAGGTAAACTTCCAGAAAGACCTTCAAGGCGACAGAGACAGTCCTCGTAGTGGTGGTTTTGGTGGAAGAGGCGGTGGCTCTTTCCGTGGTGGTTCTGGTGGTGGTCGTGGAAGAAGTTCTGGTTCTTCTAGAGGCTCATCTGCTGGTAGTGGAAGACGAGAAGAAGAACATCGTGGTCCAAGCTTTGGAAGAAAGAAAGGTTCTGTCTTTACACGAAGATAAACCTTTTTATATTCTCTTTTATTTTATATCCCTAGTATGGTCACTATTTCTCAAGCAAAAAATTATGAAACTCCTTCTATAAGAAAATTAGAGCAACAATGCAAAGAAAGAGATGTAACCGGAAAATATGGCTATGGCTATCTCACAAAGTTTGAATATGTTTTTGTTGCAAAGGAAAAGAATAAAATTGTGGGTGTGATCTTTGCCTTAAAGACAGCAAAAGAAGAAATCTACGTAGAAGATATCATTATTCATCCTAAATGGCAAAACCAGGGTATAGAGAGAAGATTATACGAGACACTTTTAGCACACTGTGGAAGTCATCCCATTCTTGCACTTGTAAAAATAAACAATGAAGCTTCTATTAAACTTCATAAAGAACTAGGTTTCAAAGGAGTAAAAACAGTAAAAAATCCTTTTGATAGAGATGTGGAAACAGAAAGTTTTCTCATGCGCAAAGACAAAAAAGAATAAAAAACCTTTATATACTAAATCCAAGCTCAAAAAGCTATGAAACTCCTGTTAGTGTATCCTCCTTTTTGTACTCCTACGATTTTACCCTATTCCTTAGCCTCATTAAAGCATTTTCTCCAAACAAATGTAGATCTAGAAATAGATGTGCTTGATTTGAACGCAGAATTTCACAAACGAAGATTTTCTTCCTATTATCAAAAAGTGTTACAGACAAAAACCAAAGAAGAGTACGCAAAGGTCTTTGAACACTTTGACAAAGAATCCCGTGAAGTCTATGCAAGGAATAACAAAGCAGTAGTACATGGAGAAAAGCCTGAACAATTTGACGAACTTCTCTCTTTAATTCACACAGAAAAATATGATTGTATTGCTTTTAGTCTCGTGTACAACAGTCAATGTTTCTATGCAACAGTTCTCTTACAAGAATTGCAACAGAAAGGAGTAGAATGCATCCTTGGTGGCCCTGCAGCAAAAGGAAAAGTCTTGCAGTACGGTCAACTTCTCAAAACCGAAGAGGAAATTATTGCTTTTTTCACAAAGAAAGGTGTAAAGACAAAATCAGGAGATTTTTACGCAGCAGAAAATCCTTTAGATTTTTCTTCTTTCCCTGGAGAGAATTACCTTGCAAGAGAAAGAATTCTTCCTATCAAAACATCCAGCACATGTTTTTACAAACAATGCACCTTTTGTACACATTTTGCACGCGTTCCCTATAAAGAATATGAAACACAATGGCTAGAAAATACATTAAAGAACAATAATGCCAAATATGTTTTTCTTATCGATGACATGGTCGCAAAAGAGCGTTTACTAACTTTCGCACAAATATGTAAACCTTTAGATGTAGAATGGGCATGTCAATTGCGTCCCACAGCAGATATTTTAGGTATAAGTAAAGAACTCTATGAAGGCGGTTTACGTTCTGTCTCCTGGGGTGTAGAATCAGGCTCTCAACGTGTTCTTGATCTGATGAAGAAGGGAACAGACATCCAAAAAGTCCCACAAGTATTAAAGGAAAGTCACAATGCAGGCATACAAAATATCCTCTACATTATGTTTGCTTTTCCTACGGAAACACAAGAAGAGTATATGCAAACCCTAGAATTCTTAGAAAAGAATAAGGAAAATATAGACTTAGTTTGTACAAGTATTTTTGGCCTGCAACGTGGAGCAAAAGCCTTTGAGTCACCAGAAGATTTTGGTATTCTAGAAATTCAAGAAAGCACACGAACAGTCTTAGAAGGAAACGTGACCTATGTGATACAGCAAGGGCTGAGTAACGAAGAGGCACGGCTCCTACAAAAAAAAGTGCAACATAGAATAAACTCTATTAATAAAATCCCCAAAGTTTTTAAGTGTTCTCGAGAACAAGTTCTCTTGTATAAATAAGAAAAACATTTATACTCCTAATCCTCTAGAAGAAAGAAATGAATGCTACTCATGTGGGGACAATAAGAATAAAAACAAAGAATCTCCAAGCCTATGAAAAAACAAAGAGCGGATGGAAAAGAGTTTCAAAAAGCTTTCCAGAACTTTTGAATGTAGTGAAATTATTCAAGGCAAACCATAATTTCCCTTCTCTTATTGATAAGAAAGATAAAACCTTCTTAAAAGGACAACTCTATAAGGGCCAACCACAGGGAGCACGGATCAATATTCTCCCCAATGGAAAAGTCTTAGACAAAGCCTATTCTCTCTTTGCCCCGCATCTCACCATTCATGATCAATCTTCAAATGAACACTGGGATGTTATTTACCAAAATAAGGGAAGTGAGTATGCGTATTGTTATACCCTGGAAAAAAGAAGACAACACACAAAAGAAAAATACAAGAAAGTTGAGCTCTTTGAGAAATGTTATTCTAAGTTACGTACAAACGTAAAAAAAGCCTTGAAAGATGAAAAAGATAATCTTGCACTTCCTCTGTGGACGCTTCTGAAAACGTATATGCGTGTGGGAAATGAAATGTACTACCATGTACATGGCCATAAGGGCTTAACAACATTAAAGAAAAAGGATATTCATATAAAAGGAAAGGAAGTAAATTTTGCCTATATTGGCAAAGATGGCGTTCCACTAAGCTTAACACATACTTTTGAAAAAGAGTATATTTCTAGACTGCAAAAACTCTTAAAAACAAAAAAACCAGATAATTTTGTATTTACTTCAGAGAGTACAAGACATCCCATTCCCGAACAGGAATTTAAGAAAGCTTTTGTAAAGTATACAGGAAAAGAGTTTTATCCTCATATTGTACGCTCGCATTATGCAACAAAACAAGTCAAAGAGTTTCTCAAACACAGAAAGAAAGCAAGTAAAGAAGAAGTAAATACGCTTTTTCTCTCTATTGCCCACGACCTTGGTCATCGACGCTTTCAGAAAAAAACTCATACTTGGCAAGAAAATTCTACAGTGACTGTCCATCACTATATTGATCCTTCTTTAGTAGAGCGTGTACAAAAGTTACAAAGAAATTAATTGTTTTTATAATTCTTCACGTAATTGTTTATATTCCCAATATGATCCAAAGAAAGGCCCGTGTTCAGAATGATCCAGACAAACATAAAGGCCTTCAATACTGGTACATAAAGGGTCATTGAGGAGTTCTGATTCTAAATACGCAGGGTCTGCATGAATTGTGGACAATCCAATAAGCGCAGATGCAGCAATAGTCCCTGCAAGAATACCATACATAACAGTACGAAGGGGATGTTCTTTTCGTTTTATAGGTGAAACATCTCTTCTCACTTGAGTCTCTAGTGAAGCTCTTCTTTCTTCTGCAATTCTTTCATCTCGTGCATGATAAAGATCAGCAATGGGGATAACATTTTCTGGGAGTTGTTCTTCAAGAAGCGAAGGGTCATTATGGTACTCCGAAAAAGAAATTCCTCTCCGAACAAGTTCAGCGGCAGTTTCAACAGGAATATTCCATGTATAAAGTGTAGGGAGGTAGTCTGCAAGACGAGTATATCCTTCTCTTTGTGCAAAACGTTCTAGTGTTTGAAGATCACGAATATTGTAGATCTCTGCCATAGTCTTTTTTGGAGAGTTTTCCTTTAAAAGGCTTACGGCTAGAACTATTTCCAAACTTTTCGTAAAAATAGGGAAAGGCTCTAGTGAACATATTTCCTTGAATCCAAGAAAAGTAGCAGAGATTACAGTTTTTTTAGAGGCATATAGAGAGGATTAAAATGCATGTTAAATACAATTGAAAAAGTGCGCTTCACCGGTACATTATTAAATCTCAATAAGCTATTATGCTTATGACTGAGTGTAGTTTTTGTAAAATCATCACAGGGAAATTACCTTCAAATAAAATCTATGGGAATGAATATGTTTTAGCTTTCGCTCCATTAAAAGACCAGATTATTGCTAAAGGTCACATGCTTGTAATTCCAAGAAAACATTATGTTAATTTTTATGATATTCCAAAAGCTGAATTACATCACATAGTTGATGCTATAAAAACTATTTCGCAAAGGCTAAAAGAGAAATATGGTGCTGAGGGAATTAATATTCTCCATGCAAGTGGAAAAGTTGCACAGCAATCTTGTTTTCATTTTCATATACATTTGATTCCCAGATACAACGATGATGGTTTAGATACATGGCCAAAAACGGGCTATAAAGAAGCAAATTTTCCAGAGGTCTATAAAGAAATAGCTAATTTCTTCGCCTCGCCCAGAACTTCTGCTAATCGCGATGTTACTTCTCCAGTTCCAGTCTGGACCATTTCTATTCAAAAGAAGAACACAGAAAAAGGATATTTTGAGAGTATTGGAAGAAGAGGAGATAAAATTATTCATGAACAATTTCTAGGAAAGATGATACTTCTAAGATGTATAAGTAGTAAAGATCACAAAAAAAAGGTAGATGAAGTAGTAAATATTATTAAGAGAACGGGAACAGATAGATATGATTCAAAAATAAAAATGATCTTTCATGAGTTCTATGAAAAACACAAGCCAGATCTTTTTCTTGACGAGTGTCTAGTTACAAAAGAGAAATCTATTATGAAGAATATCCTACAGGATTTTTATCAAAAAACCCAAGGAGATCGAAAAAGGGGAATTTATGCAAATATTGTTACTATCTATAGTCCCAGAAAAATGAAAATGATCAAAAATGTCTATGAAGGACAAGAAAAAAGTGACTGTTTTCAATTTAGAGATCAAAAGAATAAACAGAAAGCTCTACTTGGGATTATAGTAATAAAAAGCTAAAAGAATAGTGGGCCAGGAAGGACTCGAACCTCGCAACGCTCGGTAGAGTTAGGTTTTTTTGGACTTTGTTTCATAGTAAATATTTACTCTCTGAGTCAGTTTATCTAAGTCTTTTTTAAGTCTTGTTATAGTCTCTTTCTTTTCTTTTGTATTTTTCAATAAATCTAATCTCCAAAGGGAGTATCCTACTGAGCTACATAAATGGATAATAAAGTAAGCTTGTAATTGTTTTTGAGCAGAGGCATTAGTAGGGTAACCATACTCTTTAAGAAATATTCTTTTCTGTTCTTCAAGTAAGTCATATGAATCTATAAAATAGACCAGTTCTCTTTCGGGGAAACCATAGCTTGCAAATTCCCAATCAATAAGCTGAACAAGTCCTTTTTTATAAAATATATTTTCTCTTGAAGAATCGTTATGAAGGAGAACCCTTTTCCTTCGATTCTTAAAAATAGATTTATTTTTGGTACAAATTTCTTTTGCTTTATTGATGGTATATTCCAGCTGCTGTAATAGTCTCTTATCCTTTATATGATGTTTATACTTAAGGTAGTTCCTATAATAGGGTTTCAATGCAGAATCTAAAGAAAATTCGGAAGAGGTATGTTTGGTAATTTTATGTAATTGTTTAAACCATTGTGCCATAGAAAGTAAAAAGTCCTCAGTTATTTTTTGAGGATGTTTTCCAACAATATACTCTTCAATAAGGTAATTTGTAGGAACAATCTTGTGGCTCTTATCAAAGAGAAAAACTTTGGGTCCTAACCCTGATTTTAGTTTTCGTAGAAGGGTATATTCCTTTTTTAGATTCTTAAATTGGGCATTATTCTCCATTCGTAAAATCAAATTTCTTTTATCTGTATGTAACAGGTAATTCCAGTTATGATTCCCCTTAGCTAAGAATCGATAATCTATCAAAGAACAGTCCAGAAGTTGAGAGATTTTTTGTGCTTGTTTAAGACTAACTTTCACAAGTTTGAAAGGGTGATTTAATTAATAAACCTTCTTAGAAACACTTATTAACTTCTTTTTAGTTAAAATAAACATGGTAAAGTATGATTTTTGGGATGATTGGAAGAATAAAAATTCTATTGAAGAGAGTGCTATTGAGAAAGTAAAATCAGCGAGAAAAAAAGTAATAGCAGCAATACCTCAAGCTGCACTTGTTGCAATTTACATCAAAGGGAGTTTTACAAGAAGAGAGATGAAAGAAGGGAGTGATGTAGATATGGTCCCTATTGTCACAGAAAATGACTATGAAGGCGATGTGTTCTCTGTAAACTCACCAGAGATTGACCCTGTATGTGTTGTTCCTTTATCTCTCTGGGAATTAAAGAATAATCAACTTTGTACTGAAGGGGAACATTCTCCAGACTTAAGAGCAAAACCAGATAGATTTCTTAAGAAATTAAGTGAGTGTAAATTAATTTATGGAAAAGCACTCAATGTTACTGAGTTTCTCATGAGAGAAGATAAACATGCTTTACAAGATGGAATAAGAGTTATTAGAGAGGGGTATATTAGAGCATTTGAATCTAGAAAGATAGAATTTTCTCCCTTACTTAAAGAAGTATTTTGGTTAGTAGAGTTAGAACAAAATGTTAGGGGTATTCCTGTAACACACTCATTTGAGGGAATTACTCAATCTGTAAGAGATAAAACCCATCTTGTACATGAAGCATTTAAGTTTCGAATGGGTGTATATAAAACTGATGATGAAAAAAAGGTTTTTATAGCTAAATTAAAACGATATTTATCCGAGTTGGAACAACTTACGAAATAAACATTTATTTTGTCTCGTCCTTCAAAAAGAAATATGGTGGGCCAGGGAGGACTCGAACCTTCGACAGCCTCCTTGTAAGGGAGGAATCATAGCCACTAGATCACTGGCCCATAAGTCGAACTAAAATGGTGGTCTTTTAAATAACTTTCTATTGGGAAGAATTAAACACTGGAAAACCAGAGTTAAGCCTGGAGGAAATGAAAAGTATTGCAAAAACACTCAAACATCCTTTACGTACCTTAATGCTTACAGGTGGAGAGCCATATTTACGAACTGATCTTGCAGACATTATCA
>SICW01000045.1 GCA_009691355.1 Candidatus Woesearchaeota archaeon | reverse complement strand
GGACAACATAGGGCATAGGGGCATGAACCCCTTTTTCTCTAGCCCGTAAAAGATTTCTATACTCCTTTTTTGCCCAAGTATAGATAATAGACAGTTTTGTGCCCTGCATAGCCGCAAAACGAGGATCCGGTTTCATATACTCATACATTTTCTTAAAATTAGCCGAAGTCCTATAAATTTTTATAACTCGTTTTCCATCTTTATGCAAAACTCCAAAAACATTACTCTCTTTACCAATAGAAATAGGCCCCTCAACTTCTTCAAAATAGCCTTGTCCTGTAAGGTAAAATATCCCACGTAAAGTGCTTTCATCAAACACATTTTCACGAGCAATAAACTGATTTTTAGACATAAACAAAAGAGGGGATTAGAATTTATAAACCTTCTCAGAACTCTTCTAAATCAACAGTAACTTCCTTAATATATCCTTTCTTTCGAAGCCATTCAGCTTGAGAAGATCTGTACTTGTAAATAACATCCCCCTTATCTTCTCCACCATATTCCCAAGGCTCTACAAGAACAGTGTCATTTTCTCGAACCCAAAGGTTTCTTTTAAGAGCACCAGGAATGCGACAAACTCTAATTTTTCCATCATAACAACGTACACGCATACGCCCATTACCTAAACGAGTTTCAATAATACCAATAGATTGTTTTCCACGAGGCAACTTAACACGCATAATTTCCTGCTGTTCTTGTTGCTGTTTAATTTCTTCTTCTCGTTTCTTATTCATAGATTGGAAGAAATAAAGCCTATTTATAAAGCTTTGGAGAAGAAGAACAAAGTTTATTAGAGAGAAAAAGAAAGCTATACAAAGAATGAATGACGAGTTACTACGAACCCCATTATTTTTAGAACAAACACTTCTAAAGAATTTTCTTCAAGAACTCAAATCAAGCATACTTCAAAATGGAGGAAGAAACTTTAGCGAATGGGCAAATGGAAGAGGAGATGGCGCAGCAAATGCCGAACTAAAATTTTCATGGAATAAAGAGATCTGGGAAATAACGATTTCTACAGGAAAGAGAAGAACAACAGAAATACAAACAGAAGTGAAAAGAATATTTTTCAAGAAAGTAGAAACAAAAAAGAGAGTTATAACTCTAGAAATCAGTTTCTCACTAACAACAAAACAAGAATCTCTGCCTAGCTATATCATAAGAGCAATACAAGAGAAAAATAGTTCGATAAAGAAAGAGAAGAATGGAGTATGTTGGACATACCTTCTTCATAAAGAACAAGAATGGGAACAAACAGAAAGTGAGACCAAAGGGAATGGGATCATAGTTCAAGATTTATTCCAAAAAGAAAAAGCAAACATGATGAAGAATGCAGAAGAGATCTTAGAAACCATTTTTGAGATAAAGAGAGACGTAGAAGAATCAAATAAACAAGCAGCAAAGTAAGATTAAAGAAGAGCAGATATTTTCTCTTGTAATTCTTCAGAAGACTTTGTGCGTGTAAGCTCTAAACGTAATTGTGCACTATTCCTATACCCCTTAGTAAACCGTATCAAAGCATCTTTCACAAGAATATCAGTATAAAGCTGATATTTTTTTAACAGAACAATATACTCTTGTAATAGTTGCATTTTCTCAGAAAAAGAAAGATCTTCCAGAACTTCACCAGTATCTAAATAATGTTTTGCTTTCCTAAAAAAGAAGGGATCCTTCATTGCTGCTCTGCCTACCATAACATAATCACAACCAGTTTCTTGCATCATACGTAAAACATCCTGCACTTTTTCAACGTCACCATTTCCAATGACAGGAATAGAAACAATATCTTTTACTTTCTTAATATAACTCCAATCAGCTTTTCCAGAATATCCTTGCTTCTGTGTACGGGGATGTACTGCAATGGCACAGCAACCAGCATTCTCAGCAATCTTTGCAACGTCTAAAGCAACTATATGCTGTTCATCGACACCTAAACGGATTTTACAAGAAATAGGAGTTTTCAAAGTATTTAACTGTTCTAAAATTTCTTTAATTCTTGAGGGGTTCTTTAATAATGCTGCTCCCCCCCCACAAGCAAGAACTTTAGGAGCAGGGCACCCGATATTAAAATCTACAACATCTGTTTTACCTTGAAGAAATTCTGCAGCTTCAAATATTTTTTTGGGATCTTCACCAAATATCTGTGTAACCACCGGTCTTTCTTCTTCTACAACATCAAAGATAGGATTGTCTAAAGCATCCTTATATCGTATCAATGCATCAGCACTTAAAAACTCTGTATAACACAAAGCAGCACCCATTCTTTTACAAAGAATTCTATACGCAGCATTGGTCACACCAGCCATAGGGGCAAGAATCAAAGGAGAAGAAAGTTTAGGATAAGCCATAGCTATTCCTCTTGATCATATCTTTTTTTGGGAAGTCGAAACAGAACTGTTGCACGTGATAATTCTTTATCGGTCATTCTATCACGAGTATGCATCTTTTTAGTAATCAGTAATTCACCTTTGGGAAATCTCCGTTTGAGCAGTAAGCCTAAAGTTCGTGCATAACGTTGAGAGCTAAAATAAATATCAATACCAGTCTTGAGTTTTTCAATCTTAGAAATAAAATATTCCTTATTATGTTTACTAGCAATTTCCTTTTCTATAAAATCAAAAATCTCATCATCAAAGGGACGTAATTGAATTGTAGCTTCAAAATATTTAGGGTTATTAGAGTGCGTAGATCTGGACATGTGGAACTCCTTGAATATAAACAATATCCTTTTCAGATATAAATCCTTCCTCTAATACAAACTGCACGGAAAGCGTACCAACAAGGTTAAGACTTCCTGCACAAGCAAGCACTTTCACCAAATCTTTCTTAGTCAAATATTCCCCACTGTAAAATCTTTCTGTAACATGAAGAATATGCTTTTCATCTTCAAAGTGCTTTCCAAATAAGTCTCTATCACAAAGAGAAACAATTCCTCCATCATGGATATAAACTGAGATTTTTTCAAGAGTCATCTTTCACTCAGATACTTGCAGTAACCACAGCTTTTGTACCACAAGCCATACATTTTTTGATAAGCTTTCCCTCTTCAGTCAGAAGCTGTGTATCTGGTTTTCCACACTGCTCACAAAGAACAAAGATTTCCACATATCTCTTAACTTTTTCATTAATCATCTGACTAGCAAGTTTTCTTCCAAAGACAAGCCTCTTATCCTGGAAATACCCAGGAGTTGCTAATTCTCTCTGGAGATATTTTAAAATATGATCTGGTTGACGTCCAATAAGATCCGCAATAGAGAAGAGATTAATAAGAATAGTTTTATTTCCTTCAACATGGCCCTGTATTTTAGGTACTGCAAATCGTTCCGATTTACTTTGTACTTTGGGCAATTTATCTTTCGCTAATTTGAGCATTTCTTCATATTTCATAGCTAAAAAGAAAAAAAGGGAGTATATAAAGCTTTACACCAACCTGTAATAACCCTTTTTAGGAGAGAATATTTCTCCCTCTTTTAAAAGATCGTAGAGAGCAAGAGCAACTTTTTCCCGAGGCAAAGAACAAGCCTTAAAAACTTCTTCTTCACTCACTTCTTCTTGCTTTTCAATCCTAGCAAGAATAATTTCTCGTGCAGCTAAAGAAGGCTCAACTTCCGGAGAAGACTCTTCTTCCTTCTCTAAGATCACCCTATCTTCTTTCTGGGGAACACCATATTCCTTTATGAGCTCCAACCTTCGAAGAAGCGCCCAATCCTGTGATACCGTTCTCACAATCTCTGGTCGCACATAACGTTCATCATTAAACTGAGAAACTCTTCCAATAATCAAAACCAAATCTCCTATTCCCCTCGCTTCAAGAAGCACAAGATCATCACCCCAAACCTTAAGCCTAATTTGTCCAGAACCGTCATCAACAACAATACTCCCATAAGTTCCAGAGCTAAAAGTATCAATAACACTAGCAATAAAATTCACACGAGCAAGAGTTTTATCCCTGATTATAAAGGAAGGCAACCCACTAGTGGTATCAATATGACTCTTAGCACTATGTATATCCTTAATCCAAACTTTATATGCCGTTTGTCTCTTCATAAATACTCGAGAAGGTATTTCTTCCATAAGAAAAAAACACGAAGAGGAATATATAAACTATTAGATACTTTCCTAGCTATTTTCCTAGCACCCGTTTCATTGCAATGGCATCAGCAACACACCTAGGGCATTTCTTTTTTTCATTAAGTACAAGTCTTGTGTTCTTCACAACTTTTTGCTCAACCAATTTCCACATCTCTTTCACATTGCCACCTTTATATTCCACATAGGAACTAATCACTCCACCTGCATTTGCAACAAAATCGGGAATGACAAGAATCCCTCTTTGAAAGAGCAGTTCTTCAGTAGCGTGATTCATAGGAATATTGGATCCCTCCACAATAAGTTTAAATTGTAAACGAACAACATCTTCTATCTTTACCAAATCTTTTATAGCCGCTGTAATTAAAACATCACAATGAACATCCAAAATCTTATTTCCAGGAAAAACACTTCCACCATATGCTGTAACAGTCCCATTTTTCTCCTTTATTTTTTTCAAACGTACAAAATCAATGCCATTATAATTCACAAGAACACCATGAGAATCAGATACAGCAACCAATTTTGCCCCAGCCTCACAAAGATATTTTGCAGCAAACTCTCCTACATTCCCAAACCCTTCAACAGCAAAGCTAATTTTTCCAGGATCTAATCCTAAGTGATGTAAAGCTACAAGAGTAGAATGATAAACACCAAAACCTGTACTCCCTAACTCATGGGGAATCCCTCCTAATTTTTTAGATTTTCCCGTAACACATTTTTTATTCCCATTTCCATGCACTATCCAACCCATTTCTTCTTCAGCAGTGTTCATATCTGGTGCAGAGACATATTCAGAAGGAGCCAAATGTTTGATTGCCTTTCCATAAGCCACACAAAGAGACTTTTTTTGCGCTTTCGTCAAAGTCTGCGGATCAGCAATAATTCCGGATTTCCCTCCACCAAAAGGAAGATCCGCCATTGCACATTTGAGAGTCATTGCCCGTGCTAAACGAAAAACTTCCTCCTCAGTAACATCTGGCCGCATCCGCACACCACCTTTTGCAGGCCCCCTATTCGTATTATCAATACAAAGAACACCCTTAAGACCAGTTTTAGGATCATAAAAACGAATAATCTTTTCTGGCCCCAAGGCATCATACATTTTTTCTTCTTCTACCACACAAACACCTCTTTCTAAGGAACAAAATAAAGAGCCTTTGTCTTAAATACCTTACTAAGGCAATCCAGATGCGCTTATACGAAAATATCCTTTATCATAATCTAAACCCGCTACTCGTTCAGGATACTGTACTCTTCCTTGTACAGGTGGAAGGACAAGAACAATATCTGAAGCAGGCCTCCCTGAAATAAAAGTAAGCACAGAAATAATTGAAGAAAGATCATCTTTTGTATCAAAATAGACCTGTAAAAAGCTAAGGCTCTTTATATCTGTACATGAAGAAAGTCGTTGAGAGCTAAACTCGGGAATTGCAGAAGAGGAAATTTTAAAGCCATGCATAATCTGAACAGAAGTAGAGTAATGTATTTTCGTATTCGTTCTAAGCCAAGACTGAGTAAATTGTTTTCGCAACTGTTCTACAGAAGCAAGAGCCTGTTTTTTCTGTTCTAGAGAACCTGAAAGGGATAACTTCTGAAGAACTTTAAAGGAAGCATAATTCTCTTTCATTGTTTTTTGAACCGGAGACGAAACAACAGTAGGCTTACGGAAGAGAAGACGCAACAAAAGCCCAGCACCAAAACAAAAAAGAACAAAGATCAAGAGAAAATAGAGTTGCGTATCCTTTCCAAAAATAAAAGCTCTTATAGTATCTACGCTCTTTTGAAAACCTGAAGGTGCTTGCTCTGGAGATGCTTGAGTGAGAATAAATCCGACAGTATTTTCTCCGATAGTTTCAAAGAGAACATCTGCCTCTCCATTTTCAATTCCATTTAAAGTGACACGCACATCTGACACATCATCCCCAGTAAGATCTGCTTCTTTA
>SICW01000044.1 GCA_009691355.1 Candidatus Woesearchaeota archaeon | reverse complement strand
ACGCATTCCTTCTCTATCAGATTCATCACGAATATCTGAAATTCCTTCTATCACTTTATCTGTAACTAGCTTTGCAATACCCTCAATAAGATTTGATTTGTTGACTTGGTAGGGAATTTCTGTGATAATGATGAATTGTTTCTCTTTTTTGACTTCAATGTCTGCCTTTGCGCGAACTTGGAGTTTGCCCCTTCCAGTTTTGTAGGCGTTTAGTATGCCCATTTTTCCACAGATGGTTCCTCCAGTTGGAAAATCTGGGCCCTTTATATGCTGCATGAGATCTGAAACTTCTGCATCTGGATTTTCAATAAGGAGCATAATAGCCCGACAAACTTCAGTGATATTATGAGGAGGAATATTTGTTGCCATTCCTACAGCAATCCCTGTAGAACCGTTAATGAGAAGATTTGGAAGCCTTGCTGGAAGTACTTCAGGTTCTTTTGTGGAGCCATCGAAATTGTCTATCCAGTTTACTGTTTCTTTGTTAATGTCAGCAAGAAGTTCTTCTGCAATCTTTGCGAGTTTTGCTTCTGTGTACCTGTACGCAGCTGCTGAATCCCCATCAATATTCCCAAAATTCCCTTGTCCTTTGATAATAGGATATCGTAAACTCCAATCTTGTGCCATACGAACGAGTGCGTCGTATACAGATAAGTCTCCATGGGGGTGATATTTTGCAAGTACATCCCCTACAACAGCTGCAGATTTTTTAAATCGGACATTATGTTTTAGGCCTAGTTCATTCATAGAAAAGATAATTCTTCTGTGAACAGGTTTCAAACCATCTCGTACATCTGGAAGTGCTCGGCCAATAATAACCGACATAGAATAATCTAAGTATGCTTCCTTCATTTCTATTTCAATCGGTTTTTTAATAAGTCGTTCGTCTTCCATTTTAGATGTCTAGGTTTTTAACGAATTTTGCGTTTGCGAATATGAACTCTTTTCTAGGTTCTACCTGATCTCCCATGAGAACAGTAAACATTTCATCTGCAGCTACTGCGTCTGGAATAATGATTTGTTTGAGATGTCGTGTGCTTGGATCAAGTGTCGTTTCCCATAATTGGTCTGCGTTCATTTCTCCAAGACCCTTGTATCGTTGGATGGTTGTGTCTTTTCCCATTCTTTCTATCAGGACTTGAAGTTCTTGATCGTTCATCGCATAGACTTTTTCTTTTCCTTTGCTGACTCTATATAATGGAGGCATTGCTAGGTAGATGTACCCACTTTCAATGAGCTTGGGCATGTATCTGTAAAAGAATGTTAATAATAAACAGGATATGTGTGATCCATCAACATCCGCATCTGTCATGATAATAATCTTATGATATCGTGCTTTGGTAATATCAAATTCATCACCAATACCACAGCCGATTGCAGAGATAATTGTGGTTACTTCATTGTTTGCAAAGATTTTATCCAGGCGTGCTTTTTCTACGTTTAGGATTTTTCCTCGTAATGGAAGTACTGCTTGTGTTGCTCGTGTACGACCAGATTTTGCACTTCCTCCTGCGGAGTCTCCCTCTACAAGTAGAATTTCAGATTTTGCAGGATCTCGTTCTTGACAGTCTGCGAGTTTTCCAGGTAGAGAACCTGAGGAGAGAATACCCTTTCTTCGTGCAAGGTCTTTTGCTTTTCGAGCAGCTTCTCGTGCCTTTGCAGCAAGTAAAACTTTCTCAATAATTTTTTTTGCAATATCTGGGTGTTCTTCTAGGTATGTTGCTAGTTCATTATACACAATTTTTGCAACAAGAGTTTTTATTTCGCTATTTCCTAGCTTTGTTTTTGTTTGTCCTTCAAATTGGGGATTCTGCACTTTCAAAGAAATGATTGCAGTTAGGCCTTCTCGCATATCATTTCCGGATAGTTTTTCTTCAACATTTTTGATGTTTTTTTCAATATACTCATTAATGACTCGTGTGAGTGCCATGCCAAAACCAACAACATGCGTTCCTCCTTCATGAGTATTGATATTGTTGACGAAAGAAAAAAGATTTTCATTGTAGCTATTATTGTATTGCAAAGCAATTTCTACCACTGTTTTGTCTTCTTCTTTTTCAATGTAGATTGGAGCGTGTAATACCTCTTTATTTTTGTTTAAGTGGGTAACAAACTCAATAATCCCTCCTTCATAAGAAAAGAGTGTTTCTTTGTTTTCTTCACGTTCATCTTTGAGTATAATCTTTATTCCTTTATTGAGGAAAGCAAGTTCTCTTAATCGTTTTGCCAGAATGTCATATTCAAAAATAATTGTTTCTTGAAAAATGGTTTCATCAGGGTAGAACTGTACTATTGTTCCACGCTCTTCTGTATCTCCAATTGTTTTTACTTCTGTAATTGGAATACCTTTTTCGTATTTTTGTTGATATATTTTTCCGTCTCTAAATATTGTGACAATTAGACTTTTTGAAAGAGCGTTGACACAGGAAACCCCTACACCGTGCAAACCACCAGAAACCTTGTAGGAATCCTTATCGAATTTTCCTCCTGCGTGAAGAATAGTGAGTACAACTTCTACAGCAGGACGTCCTTCTGTAGGATGTATATCAACAGGAATACCTCTTCCGTTGTCTTTTACAGACAGGGAGCCATCTTTGAGTATGGTGACAGAGATATCTGTACAATGACCTGCTAATGCCTCATCAATAGAGTTATCTACAACCTCGTAGACTAAATGGTGGAGACCTCTTTGTCCGGTATCTCCTATGTACATACTTGGCCTTGCTCGTACTGCTTCAAGACCTTTAAGAACTTGAATATTTGTTGCTTTGTATTCTTTGTTTGATTCCATTGTGGCTACTAGATTTGGTTAATTTTTAAGATGAAAAATTCCTTCTTTTCTTCTTCTTTTTTTGGTTTCTAGCTTTATATGCTTTTCTTTTCTCTAAAGTGTAGAATTCTTCATTTATACGGTCTGTAGGTAGGTTTTATAATCCAGAGAAAATCCCTGGAAAAAGGCTTTAAAAAGGCTCTATTTTTGCTTCCAGATTTCTTCAAAAAAGGCCTTATATTTTTTGGCAATCTCTTCATGAGATACTTTGAACCCAAGAATGTCATTTGCAAAATAAATTGTTGTTATTGATTTATTTGTTATTACTAAATATGCTGGTGAAACTGAAGCAGATGCTTTGATGAGGCTTTGTTTTTTATTTTTACTATCACGCCACCACTCTTCTTTCCATGGAGGAGAACCAGGGTCGCAGATTATTTTACAGATTGCACCTTTTTCTATACGCCTCTTTTGCCAATCTTTTAGATATCCCCCTGCGTACTCGACGATTTTTTGTGGAGTTCCTAAAATAAGTATTTCTTCTCCTTTCTTTACTTCTTCAAGAGATTCTTCAAGTAAATGTTTAATCCCATTTATTCCTTCGAATGCACTGATGATAGGCTGTGTTTTCTTTGCATTTTTTTCTGCAAGAAGTTGGGGCATTAGTAATTTTAATTCTTCTTTCTCTTGGTTTAGTTTTTCTTCTTGTTCTTTGATCAGATTCTGCAATGTCTTTGGATCTGCTGCTGAGAAGTATTGCTTTCCATTTTTTGTTATTGTACTAACTAGACCTTTTTCTGCAAGGCGTTTTAGTATATCATATATTTTTGAATGTGAGACCCCGGAGAATTTGAGAATATTCCCTACAGAGGATTCATTAATTTTAAGGAGGGCTCTATATACTTTTGTTTCTCCTGTTGTGAGTTGTGGGATATCCATCTCTTTTCTTTGTTTTCTTCTGTGGATATGATTATATCTTTAGGGAGGGTATTTTCTGTTTCTTGTACACTTATTGTTGATGTACAGGCTGATAGAAGAAACAAGGTAGCGATTAAAAGAATAATGTGTTGTGTCTCCCCTTTCATTTCTTTCTTTTTTAACTTGGAACTATATTAATTGTCCTTATTTTTAAAAAGCTTTAAATACGTCCTCTCCTGCATTTTTTCTGTGGAAAAAATAGTTTTAGATACAAATTTTCTTCTTGCAGTCTTTGAACTGAAAGTAGATATTTTTGCAGAAATAGAACGGGTATGTGACTTTCGTTACGAGCTTTTTATCTTAGATAGAACTCTCGATGAAGTCGAAAACCTTATAAAGAGTTCCTTACTTTCAAAGAGACGAGCTGCTAAAGGAGCTTTACAGCTTATAAAACTCAAGAATATTCAGATTTTAGCTTCCAATGATTCCAGGATGGTGGATGATATTTTGGTGGATCTGAAAGGGTATATTATTGCAACGGTGGATATGGAATTGAAACGACGTTTGCGAAAAGAAGGAATACAAATTATTACCATTCGCCAAAAGAAATATATAATGTTGGAGTGAAAAAATGTATTATACTGTAAAAGTCAAGGGACATGTTCGTGTTGATCCAAAATTATTCTCCCAGTCTGTAGATAAGGGAATTAAAGCTTCTCTCCAAGAAAAATTTGAGGGTTTTATTTCTAAAGATCTAGGGGTTGTTATTGGAGTACATTCTGTTGATAAGGTTGGTGAAGGAGTTATTATTTCTGGTGATGGGGCAGCATACTATGATACTGAGTTTAGTGTTTTGAGTTTTAAACCTGAAATTGGAGAAGTTGTTCTTGGGAAGATTTCTGATATTACTGATTTTGGGGCTTTTATGACTGTGGGCCCTATTGATGGAATGATTCATGTTTCTCAAACCATGGATGACTTTGTGAGCTTTTCAAAGAGTAATATTCTTACTGGAAAAGAATCTAAGAAAAATCTGAAAGTAGGAGATCTTTGTCGAGCACGAATTATTGCTGTGAGTTACAAGGATGTTTCTAGTCCGAAAGTTGGCCTTACTATGAGACAACATAGACTAGGAGCATTATCTTGGATTGAAGAAGAGATTAAGAAAGAAAAGAAAGGTAGTAAGAAAGAATGAAAAAAGTTTGTAAAAAATGCAGAATCTTTGTAGAAGGGCAAGAATGCCCTATATGTAGAAATAGCTCTTTTACAGAAACTTGGAAAGGAAGAATGATTATTTTGGATGTAGAAAAATCAGAAATTTCTAAAAAAGTGGGAATAGGCGTTAAAGGTGAATACGCTATTAAGGTGAGATAAATGGAAGTAGAACTACAAAAACAAACTGAAGTGCCTTTATTGAATAGGCAAAGAGTGAGTATTATGGTTACCTATGATGGTGGAGCAACTCCATCCATTCTTCAATTTAAAGATATTGTTTCTTCTAAATTGAAAGTGAATAAAGAACTGGTTGCAATTCGTCATGTCTATCAAAGATATGGTTTTCCTAAAGCAAAAGTGATTGCTCATGTGTATAAAACACGAGCTGAACTTTTACGTCTAGAAAAATTGAAAAAAGGTGAAAGGAAGATTGCAGAAGCAGCAAAGAAAGTTGCTGATGAAAAAGCAAAAGTTGATGCTGCAGCGAAAAAAGCAGCAAAAGAGGGAAGTTCATAAAAATGGCAGCAGCAAAAAAAATTAAAAATAAAGTCACTAGCAAAAAATATGCACGTTATAAATCTGGTGTTGGTGATGGTTTCTGCCCAAAGTGTGGACCAGGAATATTCTTAGCTAAACATAAAGATAGACAAACCTGTGGTAAATGCGGTTATACTGTTTTTAACACAAAATAACTCTTTTCTTTTTCGTTATTTCTTTCTCATAGAGAATTTTCTATATTGCTAAAAGTAATTTTAAATTGTTTTGTTTTAGGATAAAAATTTAGAATTTTATTAAACCCTGGGAAGATACTCCGAAGAGTATCTTCCTGGGGAAAAAGAGGTGATAAGAGAGTATAGTATAGAACTTCTATATAAATGTTTCGGTTGTATTAACTTGTGAGTGGTGTCTACTCAAAACCCCTCGTAAAAATGCTTACTATGCCTGCTAAAGTGACTGTAGGAATAAAACCATCTAACTGGTCGGTGATGTCTAAAATCTCCAAAAACTGTAGTCCCCCTGGTAGTCCCCAAAGCCATAGTCCTAAAAAGCCGCCTAAAAGGTCGAAAACTGTGCCAAAAACGGGAATTCGTCCTATAAAGAAGTCTGTGATATCAAATGCAATAGATATGAGCAGCTTTCCTAGTACTTTAATGAAACCCATACTCTTTTCTATATTGTTTTCTTTCAAATACTTTTTGGAATCTGTATTC
>SICW01000043.1 GCA_009691355.1 Candidatus Woesearchaeota archaeon | reverse complement strand
AAGTATCTTACTGATCAAAAACTTATGAAAGAACTGAAAGATGATATGAAGGCTATGCAAAATGAAATGAAACTGCTTAAAGATAATCCTGAAAAAATGATGGATATACAAAAAAAAGCTATGGAGAAGAATATGAAATACCTTGTCCAAAGTTTGAAACCTACACTAGTCACTTTCATTCCTATTCTCATTATCTTCGCATGGCTACGAACATACTTTACTGCCCTAGGGAATCCAGATATTCTTCTAGGACTAAGTTGGATATGGGTCTATATCATATTCTCTATCATCTTTAGTTTAAGTTTGAGAAAACTTCTGAAAGTGCATTAAGCAGAGAATATTCCTAAAGTAGCATGGAGTTCTTGAAATACTTTTTTCATCAGTTCTGTTTTTATTTTTACTGAATGTGTACGTAAGCCAATATTAAATGCGCTATCCTTATTTTCAAAAATTGCTTCATCTACGTAAAGAGGAATAGACTCTTTATGCCCAAATGGAGGAACTGCACCGATTTGACAATTCGTTTTTTCCAGAACCTCTTCTGGTGTTGCCATACGTGTCTTTCCTTTAGACCAAGATTTCTTTTCTGCAACTAACTTGATATTTACTTTTCTATCTGCAGGCACATCAACAATAAGCCATTCATTGTTTCCATTGGTGAGAACAATTGCTTTTATTCCTTGTTTGAGTTCAAAGCCACGTGTTCTTGCGGCATCTTCACTTGTTAGAACAGGTTCATGCTCTAAGTATGTAGGTGTTATTCCCAAGCTAAGAAATACAGCCCTTATCCTTTCTACTTCTTCCATTCCCATATCTTAAATAGAAAAAAATTGTTCTTATATAGGTTTCTTTCCTTTGTGGAAAGGCTTATAAAGCCCTACTTTTTCTCTTTGCCCATGGCATTAAAACATAGAAACAGATCTTTTCGAAAGGTTTCTGTAAAGCTCTCAACTAGAGTTACAGTGCATTATAGAAAAAGAAATCCAGCACGAGCACAATGTGGAAAATGTGGAAAATTCCTACAAGGTGTGCCACGTGCAAAACCTGTAGCTTTGCGTACTATGCCTAAAACTAAGAAGAGACCTCAGAGACCATATGGTGGTGTACTTTGCTCTGCATGTACACGAAAAGTTATGATCATCAAGGCTCGAGCATAATCATAATCTCTTGTTGTCGCAAAAGACCTTTATCTGGCGACAGGTAAAGTGATAAAACAAGAAGGAGAAAAAAACATGTTAACTGTAGGAAGTATTTGTATGAAAATTGCCGGTAGAGATGCTGGTAAGTTAGGTGTAGTTCTTGATATTATTGATAATACATATGTTCTTCTTGATGGTGAAGTCAGAAGAAAAAAATGTAATATTCTCCATTTAGAACCAATGGGAAAATCTGTTGATGTGAAGAAAAATGCAACACATGCTGATGTTTTGAAAGCTCTTGGTCTCAAAGAAGGAAAGAAGAAAACTGGAAAGAAAAAAGATAAGGCTCTTCGACCAAGAAGTGTGAATGTGAAAAAGAAATACACAAGTCCAAAAAAAGCTAAAGCAGAAGTAAAGAAGAAAGTCAAAACTGAAGATAAGAAAGTTAAGACTTCTGCAAAGAAAACAAAGGCATAATGGATCCAAACACTTATCCTCAAACGCAAGAACTCCAGCAAGGGATGCAACAAATACAAGAACAACTGCAACTCCTTCTTCAACAGAAAGCTGAACTTGACCATTTGACAGATGCGCTTCAGGAGTTAAAGAAACGTCCTCAAAAACAAGACGTTCTTGTTCCTTTTGGCGCGGGGATCTATTTGAAAGCAGAAATCAAAGATCCTACACATGTTCTTCTTAATGTTGGAGCAGGTGTTACGGTAGAAAAAGATATTAATGCAACCCTTGTTCTTATTGAAAAACAAGCTAAAGAGCTTCATACTATTGAAGGTTCTATGCAAGAAGAACTTGCACATGTACGACAACAACTACAATTTCTCCAAATGTCTGGAATGCAGCAGAAAGAATAAATGCTTAAATAGCGCCTTTCCTTCTTCTTTTTATGCCGGATCAGTACTTTCAATACTACAGTAGAAAGGAAGTTCAAGAAGCTATTCTCAACGTTTGCCAAGATAGAGAAATCGCTCCGCGCTATGGTGAAGGGTTTGGAAAACGGCCAGATACAATTCAGTTTCCAGGTGATATTCTTGAAATGGCAAAAAAAGGAGCAACGTCTTTTCATATTTCTGAAGAGAGATGGAATGACCCATTGATTCTCAAGCCAGGTATGAGCAAAAGAGATCTTGATGAAAATAGAAAGGGCTGGGATCTCCTTTTAGATATTGATACGGTACATTGGGAGTATGCTAAATGGACTGCGTATTTTCTTATTGAAGCACTTAAGTTTCATGATGTGAAGAATGTTTCTATTAAATTTAGTGGAAGTAAAGGCTTTCATATTGGAGTTCCTTTTGAATCTTTTCCTGAAGAAGTGAATGGAGTAAAAACAAAAAAACTCTTTCCAGAAGCACCACGTACGATTACTGCATACTTGCAAAATATGATTCATGAAATGCTTGCAAAGAAAATATTAGAGAAAGAAAATATTTCGGATATATGTCAAAAAACTGGAAAGAAAAGGACTGAACTCATGAAGGATGGAAAATTCGATCCCTTTGAACTCATTGAAATTGATACTGTACTTATTTCTAATAGACACTTGTTTCGTGCACCATACTCCCTGCATGAAAAAACAGGATATGTTTCTTTACCCATTGAAATTGATAAAGTTCTCACCTTTGATAAACGAGAAGCAGATCCTAAAGTGGTAAAGATAGGGAAAGAGTTCTTGAATCCTACACTTACAAATGATGGAAAAATTTTGATTATCCAAGCCTTTGATTGGTGGGGGAAAAAACATGCAAAACAAGGGCCAGATGTTATCCCTGGAGTGAAGCAAGAGTTTCGCCTTCTTGTTGGTGCGGTTGAAGAGAAACATTTTCCACAATGTATGCAAAAAATTCTTGCTGGAAATATGGATGATGGAAAAAAGAGAGCGATATTTATGCTCGTTCCTTTTTTACGACACATGGGATGGGATGAACAAGCAATTGAAGCACGACTAAAGGAATGGAATAGCAAACATAAAAATCCCTTGCCTCCAAGTTACATTCTTGGTCAAGTACTTTGGAATAAAAAACAGAAGGAGAATTTCCTTCCCCCTAACTGTGATAAATCGTACTATAAGGACCTGCATGTTGCTTGCCCTGAGCATATTTGTAATAAGTGGAAAAATCCAGTAAACTGTGCCCTGCGTATGCATGCACAAGCACAGGAACAAGAGAAAAAAATAAAGACACCAGAAACGAGCCCACAAAAGTAGTTGTTGTATTTTTCAACGAGGGGTTTATAAACGATTTCTGAAAGGTAAGAGTTATGGTAGGGACTATATTTGACGCTTTATTAGAAGATATTCGAAACCGTCCTAAAACAGATGATGATGAGGGTATAGCTCTTGAAGCAAGATTACGATCAGCTGTCTGGGGTGGTCTTGGTTCTCATTTACCCACATGGAGAAGAGATGGAACTGTGAGTGTCATTAGTATTATTTGTGCCCTTCCCTCAAGTGACCCCAGGATACAAACTACCGATGACTATGAAAAATTCGTGTATGGGACAGCAGCTAGAATTCTTTCTGAAGAGGGTTTTGAGTACAAAAAAAATGAAGAACGTTGGTATTACAGACCAAGCAAGTCTTAAGTATCCCCTCTCTCTTTTCTGTTTATGCTTTCTGTCACTGATCTTACTAGTTATATGTATTGTTCTCGAAAATTATATTTCAATAAAGTTTTAGGTGTTCGTGAAAAAGCTTCTGTTGTAGGTATTAAAGGAACAATTAAGCATGCTGTTTTTGAAGATGCTGGAAGAGAAGACAAAGATGTCCTTTGTTCTTTTCTTGAAAAGGACTCTCTTGAAAGTCTTGAGATGAAATATCGCAGCGTGTACTACAAAGTTCTTATGTTCCACATTCAACGTATGAAAAAAGAACTAGAATTTCAAGGACTCAAAACGGTTGTGGTGTATCAGGAGTTATGGCCTTTCTTCCTCAAAGAAGCACAAGAAAAAAGTAGCCATTTCTTTGCGCTTGGAAAAGAAAAAAATCTGTATGGTGAAACTTTGTGGCTTGCACTTCCAAAAAGTGTTCCTGAACTACGTATTGTTTCTGAAAAATTACAGCTCATTGGTGTGATTGATAGAGTAGATCTTGTTGATGGTTTCATTCCTATTGAAATTAAAACTGGGAGTGCACCAAAAGAAGGTGTCTGGAAGGAAAATATGATACAGCTTGGAGCGTATATGCTTTTGTTAAGTGAGCATTACGGAAAGGAGATTACTGAAGGATATATTGAGTATAGAGCAATTAGTGAACGAAGAAAAGTATTCATGAACCCTTTTCTTAAAGATGAGATTTTTGAACTGTTAGGGAAAGTACGAGAAACATTACGGAGTAAAGATCTTCCAGAGAAAACTAAGGATGTCAGGAAATGTGAAGGCTGTGGTATACGTGAAATTTGCTATAATCAGCCCTAGAGAAAGCTTTATAAATCCCTGATTTTTCTATTTATATGTGAGCGGCCATAGTGATCTGGTTCCACCTGTTCCCATTTCGAACACAGCAGTGAAATAGGTCGACGTTCCGTTGCTGTACTGCATTAAATGCGGGAAACTCGGTTCGCTGCTCCACCTTTATTTTTACATTGCCTTTCTGAACTGCATACTCAAATGAAATTTGTACAATTTACCATAACTGCGGAAGAACTAAGTTCCCTTTACCCACTAAATAGGTTCAGTAAAGAAAGTACTTTTGTTGCACGTGATGAGAGGGATATTCTCCAGTGTATAGCCCATTACAGAGAAAGAGGACTCGCTTTTCCACCACCAAGAGAAGATGCTCTTGTGCTTGATGGGCCTAGATTAGACATCCTTTTAGAATATACACTGTGCTCAAACCACAGGCTTCAAATTCCAGTTTTGGACGATGTTTCTTTTTATGTTAATCCCAATGCATGGACTACTTTCAAGAATATTGCTAGAAACTATCTTTCTATGGACTTAAATAGAGGAGGATTGTATAAATGGGATACAGGAAATACAAGGTATTCTCAGTTCTATTTCTTAGATAAGGAAATTATGGAATCATTAAGACATCATGATCTGAATCCCTATGAGGAACAAATGCAAACATGGATGAGAGATGATCAAAGAGTGAGAGCATGTGCAGAAAAGGAGGGTATTATTGGACGTGCCCCTGGACAGTTTAGAGTGTATGATGGAGATCAAAATTAAACTCCGTTCTTCTTAATAACAATAATCCATATAAAGTAATTTTTCTCGCAGAAGAGAATGCTCTTCGCCCATTTTTCAGATTGTCATGTTGGTGGTTGGAAAGAGGAAAAACTCAAAGACCTTAACATGCAATGCTTCAAGAAAGCTATTGCTCTGGTCATTGAAAGGAAGGTTGATTTTCTTCTTATTTCTGGAGATTTATTTAATACTGCTTTGCCACAGATTGATTACATTAAGGAATGTACATCAGAGCTAAAAACACTCAAAGATCTGGGCATTCCTGTGTACATGATCGCTGGATCACATGACTACTCCCCTAGTGGAAAGACTATGCTTGATGTCTTAGAAAAAGCAGGGTTGATTATTAATGTCATGAAGTTTCATGAAGATGGTACTTTGAAATTTACTCTTGATAAGACTGGAGCAAAGATTACTGGCATGCTAGGTAAGAAAGGGGGGTTAGAAATCAATGATTACGAGAACTTAAATGTGAAAAATCTTGAAGCTGAAGAAGGTTTCAAAATTTTTATGTTTCATACTGCGATTAATGAGTTTAAACCACAAGGGCTTGAAGAAATGGCAGGTGCAGATGCTGCGACACTTCCTCAGAATTTCCACTATTATGCTGGAGGGCACATCCATTATGTTTTTCAGAAAAGCTTTGGACAAGGAGTGCTTACTTTTCCAGGAGCACTCTTTCCGAATAATTTCAAAGAGATGGAAGAGTGGCAATATGGGGGAGTTTATTTTGTTGATGAAGCTGCAAAATGGGAATATGTGCCTGTCAAAATTAAAGATGTACAAACTTTTGTGATTGATGTGAATACGCTTACACCGGAAAAGGCGACAGAGAAAATTCTACAAGAACT
>SICW01000042.1 GCA_009691355.1 Candidatus Woesearchaeota archaeon | reverse complement strand
AGAAGGAGAAGTAAATAAAAAGTGGAAGAAACGTTGAAGGAAGTTTTGTTCTTGTGCAGGTGCATTACTCACCCCATCTGAGTTTTCAAATTCATCATCTGCATTAGTACAGTTAGGATCTGCACTAAAATATGTTCCATCATATGCACTAGATTTTTCACAAGAAGAGTCACAATTAAGTGCCGTAGTTTCTCCCATCACAGAACAAGAAACATCAGGAAGACCATCTCCACTAATATCACACGCTCCAAGATAGTCATAATAGACTCCATCACTATCATCATCTTCTGCATTACTACAAGCAGGCCTTTCCTCAGATAAACAAGCTCCATCTTCACAACCATAAGCACAAAGATACAGCTTCTGATAGATGGGATCATCGGAATTATCACAATAAGATTCTAGGAGATAATTTGATTCCGGACCTAAACATTCATCTGGGACATCTAGATAAGATCCATAATGAGCCGTACCAGATGTAAAAGGATCATCAGCATTATCATCATCACTTGCACAAGTAGGGACAGTAATATATGATTCAGAAGTTGTTAATTTCCAAGGCCCATGCCCTAGATAATCTTCACCTTCTTGTTGACATCCATTATATCCATAATAAGATTTTCGTAAAAGATTCTCGCCTTGACCAGGGCAGTAAAGCTCCATAAGATAACTATAATATTGATATGCAGAACCACTAGTACTAGCATCACTATCACCAGGAACACACTCATCATACACAGTAAAATCACGAGTAATAGAGTAATATTCATAAGAGGTAGGATCAGGATCTTTTCCAGACTCTTCACAAGTAACTTCTTCAGCTAAAGGAACACAAGAGCCATCTATACAAGAATAAGTACTATCATAAAGTGTAGCACAAGAAGCAGAATTAGAATTATAAATAGAACTACCTTCTTCCCCACAAGAATATTCATACAAAGTATCTCCGCTACAATAATCATCTACAACCGTTTCAACACCATTGGAAGCCGTAAGAGTCAAAGTTCCAGCAACAAGATAAGGGTCCGATTTAGAAGAATCTGTATCTACACAGGTATATCCTTCACCAGCTTCCTCATCCTCCCAAGTCGTACACTCAGAATCAGAAAGATCAGTATCTCCATCTAAATCATTATCTTCCCCATCAGCACAGCTAGGAATAGTATCGCTACAAGCACTCTCACCAGTACAAGCACTATCTGTAGCACAATCGGAATCATCACAATCAGTTAAGCCATCATAATCATTATCGCTACTATCAGTACACACTTCACAATCCACTTCTTCAGAATTAGCATTGTTCTCATAATTATCTGCATCACAACTACACTCATCATCATTAGTAGAAGCACTACCATAATCAATTAAACCATCCTGATCTCCATTATCAATACCATCACTACAGGCATACAATTCACTTTTATCTGCAGAAGTACTACACTGAGGATCACTACCATCATCTGTAAATCCATCACCATCATTATCTAAACCATCATTACAATCAGCCTGTTCAGAAAGATCATCAGCACCAATACATCCAGTATCCTGCGTATAAAACCTCCCACCTAAGGTAGTTTCACAATAGCTTTCACAATCACTACTAGAAAAGTCAGCACTAAAAGTACTGTCATCACAAGAAGAGATAGTCACAGCATCACTCAAAAGACAGGCTCCACTATAATCATAATAGCCATCACTATCATCATCTTCACCATCATTACAATCTGTTACTCCAGAAGTTGTAGCATCACTCTCACAAGTATTACTATCCCCACAAGAGTAGCCATCAGCACAAGCTGTATCACCACTACTACAATCACTAAAACACGTATGGAAAGTAGAAGATGCAGAGTCAATATCACAGGCATAGCCCGTTGCACAAGCATCTGTATAGTCAGTCATACACTCAATACATACCGCGCTATGACATACATATCCAGGACAATCACTAGACGTTCCTTCCCCACTACAGGTATTTCCTAAAACACTCGCACTAGCACTACACACTCCTGTACCAGTATCACAGCTATACCCATCTGCACACTCACTACCATAGACAGTGCAAGTATCATAACAATAAGAAACAACCGAACAATCATAACCACTACATGAAGAAGAATCTGTACAAGTAGTCGTAGAAAGAACAGTGGTATTAAACAAAGAAACATTAAATTCTTCAACATAACTATTACTATAGTCCGTTTCAGAGATATTTCTATAATAATTAATTGTCCCATTCAGAGAAACATTCACACTAGTATAGGTTTCAATTTCAGAAAGTAAAGTCACAGAATAGACCGTACAGCTACTCAAAGCAGTATCATTCACATCTAAATAACTAACATAAGAAGTAGTGCTATTCAAAAAAGTTCCATTTGCAAAAGAAAGCAAACATGCTAAAGAAGGATTCGTGGTATTACTCGCATCACCTAAATTTGTATAATTCACATAAAAGGCAAGAGACGTAGGCGAACTAAAGCTACTCAAATCAATATCAAGAACATCATAATCCACTTCTGCACTAGAAGTATTCGTCGTAGTAGTCGTTGTATCTTCTTCTTCACAACTAAACGTACTTCCATCACAACTATATCCACTTGCACAAGTAGTATCATCCACACAACTATCATAACAACTTCCTGTATCTGAACATGCAAAGCTACCACACTCAATATCACTACTACATTCAGGCTCCTCTTCAACCGTAGTCGTTACTTCAACTTCTTCTTCTTCTACTGTAACACAATTTCCAGAACTGCATTCCTCTCCACGTCCACAATCAGAATCTGTAGCACATTCATTTTCAACACACTCTCCACCTGTACAACTAAATCCACTATCACAATCAGAATCAGTAGAACAACCAGAAGAAGTCACATACCAATAGGTAACACCAGTAAGAATAAGCAGAAAGATTAAACCTAAAAGAACAAAGAAAAGAGGACTTTTCATAAGAGGTTTCTTTGTAGGCACATTTACAGTAGGAGCAGGCCTTGTAGGAGTAGAAATTTCAACAAACGCAGCTTTGACTTGCTCTGCATTCCAGCCTTTATGCACAAGAACCTGTTCTATCTGAACACGAGAATTTCCCTTTTTTAAAGCTTCTTGAATAAAACCTATAAGCCGTTGATCAGCCAATCATAACACCTCTTCTACGAAAAATAATAGCTTAATCCTTTTTAAACATTTTCTTTTCAAAGAATGAAAACTTTATAAATCATAAACAAAACACAAAAGCAATGCGCTGGTAATTTAGAGGTAGAATTTCTCCCTTCCAAGGAGAATACCTGGGTTCGATTCCCAGCCAGCGCATTTTATTTCTCATACATCGCAAAAGTCCTGCCTGCAATAGCATCCCAAGTAAAATCCTTCACTTTTCTCTTATTTGTTTCTCCAATCTTTTTTGCAAGCAGAGGATCATCTAACAAAGTTAACACCCTTTTTTTCAAAAGATCAATCTCACCATAAGGAACAAGAAATCCATTGACATTTTCTTCTATTTCATATGGGACACCATTACAGGGAGTAGCAACAATAGGAAGCCCTGATGCCATTGCTTCAAAAAGTGTTAAAGGTAAACCTTCCCTATACGAAGGAAGAACATATACCTGGGCAGATTGATACATTGCTGCAATATTTTCTTTTCCAAGAAGAGCTCCATACAAATGAATTTTCTTTTCATTTCCAATCAGAGTTCTTACCTTATCCATCTCTCCCTCATCTGGCCCAACAATCACAAAGTCAACATCTTTCCGTTCTTTCAGAATTGCATGTGCCATTTCTACAAATTTGTCAGGAGCTTTTGTAGGATGCAACCTCCCAAAGAATAAAACCATTTTTCCTTTAATACCTACTTTTTTCTTAAAAGTGTTCTTTACAACAGGAATAAAAAAGAGTTTATCCATTCCATTAGGAATAACAATAATCTTTTTTTCAGAAGTCCATTTTTTTAAAGTCGGAATCTCCCAAGGGGTGATTGCAATAATCCTTGTACACAAAAAATAACTGATATAATTAAAAAAGTGCTTTGTAAAGAATAAAGGGATACGTACACTCAGGGGTCGAAATTTATCTGTCCAAGGACAATGTGTCGTGTGAATATGTTTCTTACCTTTCAAAAAAGCAATAACACCCGCAAAGAGGACAAAATCTTTTTGAGAAACATGAGTATGTACAACATCATAACGTTGCCAAAGTAAATCCCACAAATATCCTGGAAAGATATAGGTATTAAGAGAAAGTTTCAACCAATATCGTGATCGATGTACATGCACACCATTGATCACCTCATGCTTTCTTTCTAACCTTTGATGTTTATCAGAATCAGAGCAAAATACATGCAGCTCATGGCCCTGCTTCACATATCGCTCCGCAAGCTCTTGCATAACTTTTTCTACTCCACCAATAGTAGGAGCATAGAAAGTCCCAATCATAGCTATTCTCATGAAAAACTCTCAAAAAGAAGGGATTATAAAGATTATGGACGCCGAGAGCAGGATTTGAACCTGCATGTCCGTGAGGACTTCTGTTTTCTTGAAGATATTCGAGACAGACACGTTTACCAGATTCCGTCATCTCGGCATACAAGAAAAGAATAAGAACAACAATTTAAGACTTTTGAAAGAAAAACGCCGAGACTGGGATTTGAACCCAGATATCCTTGCGGAAACAGGTTTTCAAGACCTGCGCGGTACCAGGTTGCGCCACCTCGGCATAGAAGAAAAGTAAGAGATACTTTAAAAAACTATTCTTCAGACACGAAAATCTTGGATTCCAAGTCTCAAGGGATAAGTCCTCTTACACAAACAGCAAAAGAAAGCTTTTTTTCTTCGTTCTAAATATCCCTTACAAAGAGGACAAACAAAGCTATCCTTCAGTTTTTGCTCCATAAGAAAACAGAAACTATTCCCATTAATAAATATGTAATGGTATATAAATGTTTAAATAGGAAAAAGGAAACCCCAAACCGATGGTATTTTCAGACTGGTGGGAAGCAGCATTTTCAGCAGATAAGTTTACCGCACAAAAAGGCCTACGCCATGTGCGAAGAGATTACCCAGGCTCCTATACAGAAAGCAACTTTGATGCAATCTTTCTGGATCTTGCGAACGAAGAAATACACAAACGAGGAGAACTACTCTCCATTAATGAAATAGAGAGTCTTGCTCATCGTGCTCGCATCCAAGCTCGTCACTACACCAGAGAAAGAGGAACGCTAAACCCACAAACAACTCAAAATTTTAAAGAAGAAGAAATGGTTCAAGACAGCATGCCAAGAACAACAGGAACCCTTTCACGAGATCTCTACGATCGTTTAGATAAACAACTTCAAAGTATAAAAACTACGATAGAACCATTACTTTCTGATAACGAACTAGGAACAGTTCGTAACATGAAACTCAAAACTGCACAAGAAACTATTCTAAGAATAACACAAGAAATGGCAACACAAGCAAAGGCTCGTGGCACTAGAACAGAAACGCAAAGAGCATACCAATTAGAGATTAATCGTTGGAAAGAACTTGCATCCAAAGTTAATGCACGCTTAGACAAAAGAGTAACCAGTGTAGAGTTTAAAGACTACATTAAAGATTTTGACAGAAGTTTTCAAAATACTAGAAGCAAAGCTTAAAAAGGGATAAATGTTCTAAGATCTTATGGGATTCTTTAACTGGCTCAAAGGGTTATTCTCCAAAGAACAAGACTTGTATACAGGAAGGAAGATACTTAGCTATATTACCAATAATCCACAAAGATATCCCATTGCAAAGGCAGATAGAGAGGATATGAAAGATGCAATCCTGGATATAGCTCAAGAAGAAATACAAAAAAGAGGAAGAAATCTTACAGAAGAAGAAGCAAATATTGTTATAAGAAGAGCACAAATACGAATAAGTGGAGAAGTAAAAAAAACAGATAGAGCGCAAAAGGCAACGCCAACAAACATAGAGCGTAAAAATGAAGCACTACTAAAATTAGAAAGAGAAAAGCAAAAAGAATGGGAAAGAATAAGACCCCAGATCTTAGAGTTTTATAGTGAGCTAGATAAAATCCTAAGAATATTAACCTCATCTTTAAAGAATATGATTAGTGGTAAAGCCTCACAACCAGGATGGATTGAAGGGGGGACAAAGGCAGATGTTATTATGAGCTATTGTGCACAACTAACAAAATTTGAAATAAATAATCTTCCAGCGTTAATAGTACGAAGTAAAAAATTTCCAGAAATAGTAAATATACTACAAAC
>SICW01000041.1 GCA_009691355.1 Candidatus Woesearchaeota archaeon | reverse complement strand
ATCATCTTCAGATATACTTCCATCAGTTGTAGTTTCATCATCATCAGAACTAGAACTACTAGAAGAGCTACTACTTCCACCACTACTTCCACCACTACCACTTGTACTAGATGCTCCAACAAGAAGAGTAGCCTCAGTAGTTGCTCCATTTCCAGCATCATCAGACACAGTACAACGTACTGTATAAGTCCCTGCTGTAGAAGGCACATAAGGACTAGTCACTGTAGTAAAAGAACTCGCATGAAGGAGTTTAATACTCAATGAAGTAGTCGGAGTACTGTCTATTTCATCTGTTGCACTACAAGATAACGTAACACTTTCTCCTACATCTGTAGTACTCGGACTTACAGATACAGTTGGAGAAGGAGCAGTAGCATCCTGAGTCACACTAAACACTTGGGTAATATTCCTATTCATTGCCCGATCTAATGTAGTTACATTAACGGTATAATTCCCATCAGCAAGACTCAAATAGGTAATACTTGAAGCAGTTCCTGTAAAAACAGTTGCATTAACTAGTGACCCATTATTTCGATTCAAATTAACTGTCGTGTTCGCATAATTTAAATCAGAAGAGAAAAACGCAACAGTAAAGGTTCCATTAGACATAAAACTAGCATTTGCAATCGATGTTGTCGTATTAAAACTAACTAAAGGTTTAAGGGTATCAACAGTAAACACAAAGGTCACATTAGTTCTGTTAGCCATAACACCATTACTTACATTCAAAAACCAAGTATAGTTTTGTCCATCTACTAAAGAGAAATTTGTCACAACCCCAGCAGTAACACCATTAAGAACACTCGCATTACCTCGCGCAGTTCCATTAATAAAAAGAGTCACATTATACGTGGAGTTTGGACCCTGAACACTGAAAGTAAAGTTCGTGGTATTAGCTACACCAGAAGAAAGAAAACTATTGTTTAATGGAGAAACAATCGTTATATTCTGTGAAAATATAGACTGTTCTTCACCTGCAGCTTGAGTTGATGCCTCATCAGCCATTACGTCAAAAACTAATAATCCCACTAAGAAAAGTAGACTGAATAGCAATAAAATGCTCTGAATTTTTTTCATAATATATCCCCCCTATAGAGATCTTGATACAAAACAAATTTATAAATCTTTGCAAAAAGATACTCAAAAGGGGTTTTTAGAATACCACGAATAAAATTCTTTCATTCCCTTTTCTATAGGTACACGTGGATGATACCCCAAAAGTTTCTCCGCTTTAGAAATATCAGCACAAGTAATTTCTACATCACCAGGAAAAGAATCTTTAGAAATAACAAGAGCTTTCTTTCCCACAGTATCTTCTACAAGAGAAACAAATTCTTTCAAAGAAACCATACGATTATTGCCCAAGTTGTATATCTCAAAATTCAAAGGAGTATCTAAAGCTGCAATAACCCCTGAAACAATATCAGAAACATAGGTATAATCTCTTTTGCTCGTCCCATTTCCAAAAAGAGTAATTTCTTTTCCTTGAGATACAGCATCTGTAAAGATATAAGGAGCCATATCCGGTCTTCCACGGGGCCCATAAACCGTAAAAAAACGCAAACAACTAATGGGTATATGAAACAGATTATTATATGTTCGACAAAGAAGTTCTCCCATTCTTTTTGTAGCAGCATAAGGGGATATAGGACTATCAGCTGGATCTGTTTCAGAAAAAGGAGTTTTTGTAGAATTACCATACACCGATGAAGAAGAAGCAAAAACAAAATTTTGCACGCAATATTTTTTAGAGAGTTCTAAAAGATTCAAAGTTCCATCAATATTTGCAATTTTATACCCTACAGGATCTTGAATAGAAGGTCGTACACCTGCCCTTGCAGCTAAATGAATCACTTTTTGTATATTGTGTTTTTCAAAGAGAGCTTGCATAAAAGAATAATCTTCAACATTTCCAGCAGCTAAATGAAAATGAGGATGAGAAATATGTGGGGCAATGTTCAAAAACTTACGTTTAGGATCGTAATAAGAATTAAAGTTGTCCACCAAAACAACATCTTCACCTCTTTCAATAAGTGCATCAACAACATGACTTCCAATAAAACCTGCTCCACCCGTAACTAAAATTTTACCTTCCAATTCCTTTATAGACCCCACTCATACTCTTTTTATCTAAAGCATTTTTCCCATCAATAACTACAGGAACTTTAGAGTAATCGTAATCTAAAAACTCAGAATGATCTGTAAGTAAAAGCACAGCATCGCAAGCAAGAACTTCTTCTGCTGTTGCATTGGTATAGTCCGGAATAAAAGGATCATACACCTTAAGTTCAGCACCTAAACTTTTCACACGTTTAATAATATCTAATGCTGGGCTTTCACGTACATCATCAACATTTCGTTTATAAGATACACCAAGAACACCCACCCTTGCGCCATTTACACTTTTTCCAGTTTCATTCAATGCATGCATAAGCAAAGAAACAGTATATGCTGGCATATATCCATTCACACGCATAGCGGTACGTAAAAAACTGGGATCAAAACCTCTCTTCAAAGATTCATCAATCAGATAAAAAGGATCTACAGGAATACAATGCCCCCCAACACCACAACTAGGAAAACAAAGATCTAAGCCAAAAGGTTTCGTTTTCACACCTTGAATAATTTCTTTCGCATCAAGTTTCATATTCTGCATAACAATAGCCATTTCATTTGCAAAAGCTATATTGACTGCACGCAAAGAATTTTCATAGATCTTTGTCATTTCTGCTGCTTCAATAGAACTTAAAGGAAGAATCCCTGCAGAGAGAATACTCTTATAAAACTCAGTGGACAATTCAAGACCTTGAGGGCTTAGCGCACCAATCACCCGAGGGATATTAGAAACATTCCACGTTCTATTTCCAGGATCAATTCTCTCAGGGCAGTGAACCAGAAAAAAATCTTTCCCTTCCTTAAACCCTTTTTTTTCAAGAATAGGAAGAACATATTTTCTCGAAACAAAGGGGTTTACTGTGGATTCAAGAATAATCAACTGTCCTTTACCTGTCAGTTTTTCTGCTACTTGTTCACATGCAACACGTACAGGGGTAAGATCTGGAAGTTTTTTTTCATCAACTGGAGTAGGAACTGCAATAATAATCACATCAGAAAGAAGAGCATCAGGACTATTCAAAGAAATATTCGGATGTTCTTTAGCCAATTTTTCAACCTTAACAGGACTATTTTCTAGTCCATAAACAGTATATCCTTTTTCTAAAGAAAGTAATGCCAAAGGCAAACCTACATACCCCAGCCCAATAACGCAAACACTCTTCACAGATGTGTAAAACTAACCTACTCTTTTTAAATATTGTGCCAATTTACTTCTTAAAAAGACCCGCACTTTCTTTGAAAGAATCCTCTAAATTCTTCTCAAGAGCTCCTTTCTTAAGAGGCATTTGAGAAGAACTCTTCTGCTGCATTTGAAAAGGAGAAGAAAAAGAAGAAGTATTTTTTACAGGGGCTACAGAATTTTTCGTCATTTTCTTCTTATGAACATACCACAAAGCAAATGCAAACAAAAGAAGAAGAACAACGACTAAAGGTAAAACATAAACCCAATAATCGGAAGAAGATTCTTTGCTACTAGAACTGGTACTAGAAAGAGAACTAGATGTAGAAGCAGTACTAGAATCCTCAGTTATTGAAGAAGAACTACTTTCCTCATACACACATTGTGCACGTGTACAAACATATCCAGTATCACACTCACCATCACTAGTGCACTCTAAAGTAATTTCATCTGTCTCTACTACAGGCTCAGAAGAAGCAACAGTAATATTTACTTCAGTCTCTGCACACGTTTCATCATCTGAATCAAGCAAGCCATCACAATCATTATCAATAGTATCAGCACAAATCTCAGGGAATGCTTCTATGTCTCCAGTGCAATCACTCCAAGTCCCATTCGCACAACTCTGTGTTCCAAACGCACAAGCCCCAACATCACTTCCACAACTCTGTGTCGTATTTGTCACACATCCACAACCTTCATCGACCTTTCCATCACAATCATCATCTAAACCATTACATTCTTCAATTTCAGAAGCGGCATAGGAAGCACCATAACAAATACCCCAGGTCGCATCATCTTGACACACTTGCACACCTGCTTGGCACACCCCTTCATCTGCTCCGCAATCTCTGGTATCCCCGGGAATACAAGTACAGTCTTCATCCGTTTCACCATCACAATCATTATCTAATTCATCACAAAGTTCCTCACTTGTTTCTACACCTGAGCATACACCCCAATTTCCACCAGAACAGGCCTCTGTTCCACTTTCGCAAACTCCTTCATCACTTCCACAAGTCTGGGTATCTCCATCTGTGCATTCACATCCGCTCTGTCCATCACAGTCACTATCATTACAATCTACAGATCCATCACAATCATCATCCACATCATCTGTACAATCCGTTTCACTAGTCTGCGTAGTATCCTCACAAAAACAATAGCCAAGTGAATCTGCATCATCACCACAATGAGTTTCATCACAATAATCTTCACTTAACCAGTCATTAGAATCACAGTACTTATGATTTTTATAATCACAAGTTCCGGTTGTACACGTAGAAGCATCACAAGTAGAATCAACAAGGTCACATCCCAAATGACTATCCGTACAATATCCACTATCCGACCAAGAACTCCCACTGCACCATTTTCGAAAGACAGGATTACATTCTTGAGAAGTGCTACACGTAGAAGGATAACAAATCCCATCATTACATGCTCCACAAGAATCTGTTGCTAAGACTATAGCGGTACCACTACAAGAATATTCTTTAAGTTGAGTAGTAGAACTACAATAATCCTCATAAATATTCCCACCATGATCAACATAACCAAAGGCATCTGCATCATTCCCATTATCTAAGTAATTAGTACAAGTTGCACTAGCAAAAGCACTAAGACTCAAGAGTACAAAGAAAAAGATCACCAACCTTTTCATTATACAAAGAAGAGTGCCTATATTTTATAAACATTGCGAGAAAATTATTTTGCAGCTTGTTGAGCAAGAAGAGAGCTATAACTTTCTTTGCGAACACGAAGAAAATCAACAGCATACATTCTTCCAGGAATAACCTCTGAGCAAGAGAAAGCATCGGGCTTTATTCCTTTGGGAAGTGCACGCACAAGTCCTTCAACACCAGCAAAAAGCTCATCTTGATCATTATACTCATTTAAGTAAATTGTAGGCCTTCCTTCACCTAAGAAAGTAGTATCACGTAAAGCAACAAAGCTCTCTCTATCAGAAGTAACATAACACGAAATGCTTGAATCAAAATAAAGTCTATCCATAAAAAACGAAGAATTACTATTCATCCTCTAACTTCAATTTTTTAATCTTATCCTTAAGATTTAATTTTTTCAGAAGTTCTTTATATCTATTTCTGATAGTTACCTCAGTAACACCAGCTATGTCTGCTACCTCTCGTTGTGTTCTTTTTTCGTTATTAATCAAAGCTGCGACATACAAAGAAGCTGCAGCTATCCCTGTTGGCCCTCTCCCAGAAGTTAATTCTGAATTCTGAGCCATTTCTAAAATCTCCACAGCTTTACTTTGTGTATCTGCACTCAAACGTAATGCAGATGCAAATCGTGGGATATAATCAATAGGATTAGAAGGCAAGATACGAATACCTAATTCACGTGTAACAAATCTATAAGTTCTTCCAATTTCTTTTTTATCAATTCCAGAAGCTTCAGCAAGCTCATCAAGCGTTCTTGGAACTTCATGTCGTCTACATGCAGCATATAATGCCCCAGCAACAACAGACTCCATAGATCTTCCACGCACAAGTCCTCTTTGCACTGCGAGAGTATACACTCGTGCACTTTCTTCCTCAACAGATTTAGGTAATTTTAAGTAAGAGGCTACTCGTTTCAATTCTGCAAGAGCCAATTTAAGGTTTCTTTCAATCGCAGTAGAAATTCTATATTGCCACTTTCTCAGTCGGAAATATTTATTTTTTCCTTTTCCAGAAAGCCTATAAATATCCTGTTTTTGCCCAACATCAGTACCTAGACCCCTATCATACTTAGTATATGTCATAGGCGCACCAGTACGTCGTCTTTTATCAGAATCTTCAGAATCAAACTCTCGCCATTCCTGACCAAAGTCAATCATTTTATCTTCAATAACAAGGCCACAATTACGACAAATAACTTCACCCTTGTCCTTATTATGAGTAAGCTGTAAACCCCCACATTCGGGACATTTTTTAATTGCTGTAGCCATGTATGAACAAAACCTTTATATACCAAACTCAGAACTAGTTTATAAGCTTTTC
>SICW01000040.1 GCA_009691355.1 Candidatus Woesearchaeota archaeon | reverse complement strand
CAAAAAGAGTTATTGCAGTAAGATAAGAATCATACAATACTTTCTGCACTCCTGCATCATCTAAATCATCTCTGATAAATTGGACATAGGTTTTTGAAAGATCAAAAAGAAGAAAATGTTTTATTGCCTCCATTGCTTTATGATACTCTAATCTATCTAAAGACACCGTTACATCTCCAATGAGACGTTCTTTTCGTGAAAGAATCCATTTGCTTGCAGGATCATCACTATAACTATCACCTTTCTGTGAACAATTCTGTGTAACATACGTTGCAAGATTTAAAATAATAAAAAGTTGTCTGTGAATATCCTTTCCTGGCCCATATCCAAAGTTCACATTAAACTGAGGATTCTGTGAACAATATTGCCATCGCATAATATCTGCACCCATCTTTTGTACAGCATCATCAAACCAGATAGCATTACCAGTACTCTTATGCATAGCTTTTCCTTTTTCATCTCGCACTTCTTCATACGCTAAGATTCGTTTATACGGAGCAACACCTTCCAAAACAACTGACATAAACAACTGTGCATAAAACCACAAACGTACTTGCGCACGCATTTCAATTTCTAGTTCTATGGGAAACCATTTCTTCCAATAGCTTTTATCTTCAAAATATGTCAGTGTAGAAAAAGGAACAATACCTGCATCAAGCCAGCAATCTCCAACATCAGTAATTCTTTGAACTTCTTGCCCACAAGCACACTTTATTTTCACTTCATCAATCCAAGGTCTATGCAATTCAGGCAAACTATCAACCATTGTAGGATCAACTGCTTTTTCTCGTAGTTCTTTTTTTGAACCAATAACAGTAAGCTCTTTACAAGAAGTACAGTCATAAAACATCAAAGGAAGTCCCCAATATCTTCTTCGAGAAATATTCCAGTCATCCATATTATCTAACCAGTCTTGCATAAGTTTTCCCACATGCTCAGGATACCATTGAACAGTTGCTGATGCTTCCTTCATTCGAGGTCGTAAATCATCACAGGCAAGAAACCAAGAAGAATCTAATCGAAAGACAAGTTCATGTTTGCATCTCCAGCATACAGGATATCGATGTTTATAATTTTCCACAGCAAAAAGAATACTACGCTTTTCTAATTCTTTCACAATCTCTTCCTTTGCTTTCATAACCCCTTTTCCAGTAAGCCATCCAAAGCCTTTAGTATACACACCAAAGTCATCTAATGCAGTAGTAAGAATAGCCAATCCTAATTTCTTCCCTAGTTCATAATCTTCTTCTCCACAACTTGGAGCAATATGAACAATCCCCGTCCCATCTTTTTCTCCAACATCAGTCCATGGAACCACTTTGTGCACAATTCCTTTTTGCACGTCAAAGTCAGGATAAAACGACTCGTATTCCCAGCCTAACATCTCTGCTCCTTTCAATTTCCTAAGAACAGTAACATCTTTTTTCAACTTAGAGACTAAAGCTTCTGCAATGTAATACACATCATCTCCCTTTTTTGCAGCAATATACATCACATCAGGGTGTACTGCCGCTGCAACATTACTTGAAAGCGTCCACTCTGTTGTCGTCCAGAGAAGCAAATACTCATTGGTTTTTCCAACCAGTTTTGCTTTTACATATACTGAAGGATGTACTAATTCAGCATAGCCATCATCACTCATTTCGTGCTTTGAAGAACTTGTCCCACAACGAATACACCAAGGAAGAATTCTCTTTCCCTTGTACAATAAACCCTCTTTATGACATTTTTGTAAAAAGAACCAAATAGCCTCAATATTACTATCAGCCATAGTAAAATAATCATTTCCCCAATCCATCCATTGGCCTAATTGCTTTGATTGTTCTGTTTGGACAGCAGAATATTTATCTACACGTGCTCGACATGCCTGAGAAAATTTGTCTAGTCCAAAATGCTCAATATCTTTCTTAGAATTAAAACCTAAAGTCTTCTCCGTTTCTACTTCAAGCCATAAGCCCTGGCAATCAAAACCATTTTGATAGCGTTCATCCTCTCCTTTCATTGCATGATATCTCTGATAAAGATCTTTCAGTGTTCGTCCCCATGCATGATGCACCCCCATAGGGTTATTTGCAGTAATAGGGCCATCTACAAAAGAAAAGGGTTTCTTCCCAGAATTTCTTTCTCGTAGTTTTTCAAAAGTTTTATTCTTTTCCCAATACGCAGAAATTTCCTTTTCCAAAGCATAAGTGCCCGTGCTTTCCATAGAGAAAAAAAACTAAATAGAATTTAAATAACTTTGTATAAGAAAAACTCAACGCAAAAGGCCCCCAAGATGTGCATATGGCTCAAAGGCATAGTCCTTCCTTCTATCAATAAGAGACCTTCCAATTCTGTAAGGAATATCTATATCAAAACGCTTTGCAACATTGTCAAAAGTAAGCTCTCGTATACGCGCATCAGAAAACCCTTCCCTTCAGCCATGATCCTTAAGTGGTAACAACAGAAAACTATATAAACGATCTAAGGCCCTAAAGAACTAAGAAAGAGGTGATCTGGATGAAACAACATGGAAGAACTCATAGAAAAACCAATGCTAGTAATGCAGATTCGTCCAGAATTTTCTATAATCTACAAAGCTAACCCTAAACTAAAATTAAAAATAGAATATCTCAAAACGAAAAGGGAGTTCACTGATTATCTTACAAAAACCACCAAAAATTGGAAAGAAGGCGAATATTTCCTGCGCTCTAACCTTGGCCCATTTGCTGGTTTTCACGTAAAGAAAGGTGCAAAAGTAACGCTCTTCAAAGAAAATAAAAATAAAGTCCCTTATCTATGTTGGGCACTTCTCGGAAATAAATAACAATTTTCCAAAAGAAAGAAAACGCTTTGCATGGATTCCAGAACTCTGAAAATCCTTCAAAAAACTCACCACAACTCTTATAAACAACGTATATACCTTCTATAGAACTCGTGAACAACGAGAATTAGGAGTTAAAGAAAAATGGATACATACAACAAACCCGTAGAAATGGGAGACGAAATAGAAGTAACAATTGAAAGCACTGGTGCAAAAGGCGATGGTATTGCAAAAGTAAATAACTTTGTAGTAATCGTACCTGGTGCAAAAGAAGGAGATAAGGTAAAAGTAAAAATTACCCGAGTTCTCAAGAAAATGGCTTTTGCTGAAATTGTCACTGGTGAAAGCAGTTCTAGCACTTCTTCTGAATCTAATGAAGATGGTGAAGAAAGCTATGACCAAGCTGAAGAACAAAGTGACGACGAAGAAAATTAATAGCTAAAAATTTATAAATCTCTTTCTTTTTTTATCTTTTTATGCAAGATTCTACGATTTGGACAGAAAAATTTAGGCCACAGAAATTTGAAGATATTAAAGGACAAAAAAAAATAGTCGAAAGAATAAAGGCCTTTGTTGACCAAAAAAATATGCCCCATATCATGCTTGCAGGACCTGCTGGCGTTGGTAAATCAACTATTGCCTTAGTGATTGCAAAAGAATTATTCAAAGAAACATGGAAACAAAACTGTCTCGAGCTGAACGCATCCGATGAAAGAGGAATTGATGTTGTACGTAACACCATTAAAGAATTTGCAAAAACAAAATCCTTGGGAGACGTCCCATTTAAAATTATTTTTCTAGATGAATGTGATTCTTTAACAAAAGAAGCACAGCAAGCACTCAGAAGAACGATGGAAAATTACGTTATGACAACTCGTTTTATCCTCAGTTGCAACTACAGTAGTAAAATTATCGACCCTATACAAAGTCGATGTACCATATTTCGTTTCAAACCTTTGACAGAAGAGGACATAGAAGAATACGTAAAAAAGATCGCACAGAGTGAAAACCTAAAACTCGAAGAAAATACAATCAAAGCACTTGTAGAACTAAGCTCTGGAGATGTCAGAAAAATAACAAATATTCTCCAAAGCTGTGCATCTATTGACAAAAACATCACAGAAGAGTTACTCTATTCTTTAGTCTCAGCTGCAGAGCCAAAGGAAATAAAAGACATCCTTACACTCGCAATCAATCGCCAATTTATCCGAGCACGTTCTTTACTATTAGACACCATGCTCAAGCATGGACTTTCAGGAATTGACATTCTCAAACAAATACAAAAAGAAACGGTAGAATTTGAAGGGATCACTGATGAAAAACGTATAGACCTGATTGATAAATGTGGAGAAATTGAATTTAGAATGGTAGAAGGTGCAGATGAATTTCTTCAACTAGAAGCCTTACTTGCGAGCTATGCAAAATGACAATCCCCTGGGCAAAAAAATACGAACCAAAAAAAGTATCTGAAATCCTGGGTCAAGAAGAAGCACTGTTTAAACTTCGTGAAGGAATCAAACTCAAACGCCCCGTGCTTGTGTATGGACCAACAGGTGTAGGGAAAACAACTTCCGTACATATCATTGGAAAAGAACTAGGTCTAGAAGTCTTTGAGGTAAATGCTTCCGATGCAAGAAATAAAGAAAATATCGAACTAAAACTAGGCGCAGCTCTAGAACAACAAAGTCTTTTTGCAAAAGGAAAACTCATTCTTATCGATGACATTGATGCATTATCCGGAACAAAGGATCGAGGTGGCCTTCCAACAATCATTTCTCTTCTTGAAATAAAAAAACACGCAGTTGCAATCACTTGTATGAATCCTTGGGAAGATAAATATAGTAAACTACGAAAACAATGCCTCCTTGTTCCTTTTCAAGCACTCAAAAGAGAAATTCTTCTAAAATTTTTAAAGGATATTTCTGATGCAGAAGGCATCTCTTGTGAGGAAAAAGATCTTGGAGAAATAATCAAAATCAGTAGAGGCGACCTTCGGGCAGCACTAACAGACTTACAAACCTATAGCATCACAAAAACCCTTTCTGTAGAGGCAAAGAGTGAACGAGACCATGAAGAAGATATGCAGTTTTGTTTACGAAAAATTCTCAAGAGTAAAAAATGGGAAGAAACAGCAAACATCTTCGATAAAGTTGATGAAGATCTCAACGAATGTATTCTCTGGTTAGATGAAAACATGCCCAAAGAATATTCTTCGCAAGACCTAAAAAAGGCCTATGAATATATTTCAAGAGCAGATGTTTTTAATGGAAGAATTAGACGCTGGCAACACTGGCGTTTCTTAGTATACATAAATATTCTTATCACAGCAGGAGTAGCAACTGCAAAAAAAGAAACGAATACGAACACAATAGAATACACACGAACAACAAGAATATTAAAACTTTGGCAAGCAAACATGAAGTATGCGAAGAAAAAATCAATCTCAGAAAAAATTGCCGAAAAGACACACACATCTACAAAAAGAGCATTAAAAGAAACTTTTCCATATCTAAAAAATATCCTCATAGAAAATCCAAAACTAAGAGAGGAGTTAGAATTAGATGAAGAAGAAATCTCTTGGTTAGAAAAATAACTAATGAACTTTTTTTAACTGTTCCTTTAATTTTGAGAGTTTAAGCATTTCTAGATCCTGTTGCATATCAAGAATGACTTGAGAAACGAGGGTTTGTTGATACGTCTCTAGTCTAGGATAAAAAGGTTTTAACTCTTCATAATAAATTTGTGCATAATCCACTTTTCTTTTTTCTATTGCAGTCCTACATTTAAGAAGAAGCTCTTGTGTTCTCTGCCAAGGATCAGGAGGGAGTTTTACACGAGGATGTTCTTCCATGACAACAGAAGGGAAAGAGATATCTCTTTCAGGAAAGGAAGAAGGGCTTTCTTCAGTCACAAAAACAGTCTCATGCATAATGGGAAAAACTTTTCTAAAGCCTAAATGAAAAAGATTAAACTTCTTAAAGAGACCATGCTGTGGACTGACAAAATCAAAAGGTGATTTCTCTTCAAAATTCTCATCAAAAAATAGTGGAGGCAAAGGAACACTTTCCAAAGGAATACCTTTCAAATTTTTTGCTTCTGTTGAAAGAATCCCTTCTTTAACAGGAGGAATAGGAACATCTTGAAGAGCAAGACCGATTTTTTTAACATTATTTGAAGAAGAACTTTTTTTGACTACCATCTCTTTAAAGAACAGAGAGAAAGGGAATATATAAAGGTTTTCTAGAGAGCCACAGAAATACAAGAAAGAAGAAGATAACAATTCTAAATCTGAAACAACAAAAACCTTAAGAATCTCCCTATCCATCTAAAGAGAAATGGCTTTTAATATTCTCATAGGAAGAAACGAATCAGATAAAAAAAAGTTTGGTGAAGAGGGAACGATTCTCCTTGGAAAATCTTATGTAAAAATGGGAAGAGAAGTTTCACTTTCTAACCCAATTTATTTAGATGTTATCAAAGCACACGTTGTGTTTGTCGTCGGTAAGAGAGGAGGGGGGAAGAGTTACTCCGCTTCAGTAATAGCCGAAGGAATAGTAAATCTTCCAGACCACATTGCAAAAAACATCTCGGT
>SICW01000039.1 GCA_009691355.1 Candidatus Woesearchaeota archaeon | reverse complement strand
TCCTTCTTCTTTATTCCACCAAATACGTGCATAAATATACCTCTCCTCAAGGGAAATAAAATTTCCTGCAAGATAGTCAAGCACTTCTTCAAAATCACTTTTATTCAGATCTCGATAACAGTAGGAACTCTTCACAACCTTGTACATATCCTTTACATCCCATACATCTTCCAGCGCCATTCCAAAGAGTTGCTGTGCAAGGACATCCAGACAATTCGTAGGAATATGAATTCTATCCATCCTTTTTTCTTTGGCAAATTTGAGCATAACTGCACATTCCACAAGATCATCTCTATCCTGCACAAGAATTTTCCCTTTAACAGTATCATGAAGTCTATGTCCGCTTCTTCCTAGCCTCTGCAATAATCTTGCAACAGATTTTGGACTTCCTAAGCAGACGACAAGGTCAATATATCCGATATCAATTCCTAACTCTAAACTTGTTGAACAAACAATTGCCTTCATCTTCCCATCTCGAAGATTATTTTCCATTTTCAATCTGTGTTCTTTAGAGAGAGATCCATGATGTGCTCCAATGAGGTCCTTTTTTTCTTTTGTTTCTTCATCGAGAGACTCATATTTATGCGGAAATCTTTCTTTAAGGTGATGCACAACACGTTCAGTTCCTGCTCGTGTGTTGGTAAAAATTAAAGTAGTTTTATGGTCATGGATGAGCGTATCAAGTAACTCGTACGTTTTCTTCTCAATGTTTGTATAGCTTTCACTCACAAAATCCTCAACAGGAGAAATGAGCTCAAGTTCATATTTTTTCATGGACTGTACATCAATCACTTTACAATCTCTATTAGTACCAACAAGATATTTTGCAACTTCTTCAAGAGGTGCTACGGTAGCTGAGAGACCTATTCGGCACATACCTTCAGAAAGTCTCTGCAATCTCTCCAAACTTAAGGAAAGGTGTACACCTCGTTTACTATCCGCAATACTGTGAATTTCATCAATAATAACCCAATCCACATGTTTCAGATGTTCGGCAAATTTTAAAGAGGAAAGAAGAAGAGCTAAACTTTCTGGAGTAGTGATAAGAATATGTGGAGGAGTTTTTAACATCTTTTGCTTTTCACTAGGCGTAGTATCTCCTGTTCGTACAGCAACTCTAATCCCTAGGTCTTTTCCATATTGTTTTTCCATTTCTGCTAATGGTTCTAAAAGGTTCAAAGAAACATCTCTGTTAAGTGCTTTCAATGGCGAAACATATACTGCATAGATTTTATCTTGTAATACATTTTTTTCAGCACAATCAACAAGTTCATTGAGAATTGCTAAAAAAGAAGTAAGCGTTTTTCCTGACCCAGTGCTAGCTGAAACAAGAATATTGTTTCGTGCATGAACTTCACTAACTCCATATAATTGGGGGCTTGAGAACTCTTCAAATCTGGAGAAGAACCACTTTTTTACAATGGGATGGAGGAGTTCTTGAACATCTTTCTTTGCATCTGCTTTTTCTTTAAAAGTAATCATAAGTTCTGAGGACAAGAGTTGATTTATAAATGCTACGGAGGCGTATGCCAACTGTCCAGAGGAGGAACATTTAAATACATGCACACATACATGTACAGCCATGGGTACAAAAACAATAACTTTAATGGATGATGCGTATGAACGGTTAAAGACACTTAAAAGTGCTGAAGAGAGTTTTTCAGATATAGTCCGAAGGTTAACTTCTGAAAAGGGGAGCATACTCCAGTTTGCAGGAGCATGGAAAGATCTTTCTGAGAAAGAAGGAGATGAACTTAAGAAAAAGATTTTAGAAGGAAGAAAAGCCAGTTCTCGAGTGGAAGAGTTAAAGAGGAAACTCAAAGATCATGTTGCTTGACACGACTTTTCTGATAGATTTTTTGCGAGATAAAAAAGAAGCAGTAGACTTTCTCAAAAAAATTCAGCACTTTCAACTCTACACTACAGAGATTAATGTCTTTGAGTTAGTTGTTGGGGTTTATCTCTCACAAAAGAATCCTCAAAAGCATATGGAGCTCATTTCTGCAATGCTAGCAAGAATGACTGTTCTTCCTCTAGAAAGAAAAGCAACAATAAAAGCAGGAGAGCTTGCTGCTTCTGCAATGAAAAAAGGAAAAACCGTAGATCATACAGATTCTCTAATTGCTGGAATTGCATTAGCCCATGGAGTTCAACAAATTGTCACACAAAATAAGACTCACTTTGAACAGTTTTCAGATGTAAAAGTGTACTCCTACTAACGTTTTTGAGAATATAAGCCTAGAGAAATCACTCCTTAAGGGTAGGGACAAATAGAAAGATATATAAAGCTCCAAAGATCTAAAAGACCTAATAAAATGGCACTTGAAAACATTGTTGGTAATTTGCGTGATGCGTATGCTTTAGTAGAACCTGAAACAATACTTCATAGCGATGAATTGCAGTTAGAACGTCTTACTAATAATTCATTACGTTCTGTACCTTTTTACACTGCTGATGGTGTTTTGTATCGTATGCATGATGGCAAAGCTCAGCTAGGACTCACACGTAGAGATCAGAATCCTGTTCTAAGGCATATTGGCGATGCGTTTACGCAGTTGGTAGAAACAGGAAATTATCATCCAAATGGGGACTCTACTGATGATGATGGCCGGGAAATTTATGTTAATGCACAAGAAGAAGCAGATGCAGCATTTACTGCAGAGAGTACTGTACGTATTGATCTTATCCAATTATGTTTACAAGGCACTGATAATGAATGGAGATATCTTGCAATTCCTACTCAAAACTATAGTACTTTGAGTCCTGAAGAAAGAAAACTTGCAGAACGTGTGCATGGTTCTGGAGATGCCTTTGTTCAAGTGATGAGAATGCTTGCAGATGCAGGTATAAGAGAAACAAAAGTGTATGTCCTAAATCCTTCTTACGTTGAAGCACAAACCAAGAAAGGCATCGTTGGGCGGGCGTCTTGGCTGAATCATTTCGGTGGCATTGCGGACTTCTATGCCGGTAGCCGTAATATCATTAATAGCGTTCGCCTGCGCGGGGTACGTAGTCATCCAGTGGCGAGCATCAGCGAGCCTGGAGCGCACGGGGTGCGCGACATGGCAGAAAATGTGTATGTAACAAGTTATGCAACCATTTTATCAGATCCTGAACGAGCAGTTGCTGCCTTAGATGATGTTACAGCTTCTGGACTTTGTGCAATAGTCTCACAATATTTAGCTTCTAAAAGACAATAATCTTCTTAAGGTTTTTTCCATTATTAAATCTTTCTCAGTACTATATCTCTAATATCAAGAGAGAAGCTGGACTACATGCTCTTCGACATATGTGGGTGCATCAAGATCTGCAGGATCAAACCCATCAAGGAAGGGAATAATGATGTTAGGGTATGTTTCAGCAGCTGCAAGGACCCAGGTATCATGTTCTTCTGAGTAGACTGGTGGCTGATCCATGATATGTCGTGCATGCAATCCTAAAGCAATCGTAGAAACTCCTTCCTTTTCTGCAATTTCAATCAGCTCTTCAAGATACTGATCATTTTCTTCTTCATCTGTAGGGTTAATGTGCGCGTGTATATCAATAATGTAAAGATCTCCGGTGTACGTTTCAATACTAGAAGTATCTACAGTTGTTGTTTCAGTTTGACTTGCTTGATTTTGTTGTTGAGAACAGCTAGAGAAAAGAAACAAGAACAATAGAAGAAAAAGAAGTTTTCTCATGAAGCTAATATTCACCTTCTTGAGATCTCATTCTTGGTATGTAGTGATTTCCTGTATATAAAATTACCCTTCCAAAGCCTTCATCACTATAGTAGCATAGCATCCTTTAGAAAGAAAAAAGGAAACCTCTTGCACGCCATCTTTAAACTCCCCTAAGGAGAATGTCTCAACTTTCACGAAAGCCTTTCTTGTGAGTCCTTCAGAAGCACATGCTGAAATATCACAATGAAAGGTCTCATACCAAATACCTTCTTCTTTCATAAGCTCTTCAACAATGTCTTTGACTTCCCCAAGGAGTTGGCTTTTATATCCTACAAGTGGCCAATCAATATCCTTGTACATATCAACAAACACGAAATTTCCAAGAGGATAACTACTTTCCCAGAAAGTTTTAGAGTTCTTTTTCAAATAGCGAGAAAGGGATACGTTAAACAAATAGCTTTGATAAGACTGTGTCATCATAGTAAACAATTGTCGTGGAAGAGATTGCAGCGCCCCTTTGAAATCCTTAGGGTGGATAGAAAGATATGATATCAGTTTTCGCTCATTATACAAATAGCGTGGAAATTTATCTACCTGCCAATTCCCCCAATGTTCTTCCATCCACTTTCTAGCAGAAACATAATCAGAGGTTTCTCCTTGGAAAGGATACAAAAGATATAGTTTAACAGCTTCTTCATAGTCACCAAAAAGAATCTTTTTTCCAATAATATGCAAGTTAGGTCGGTATCCTCCAAATCGTTGTTCGTCAAAGTAGTTAGGTATAGAGTGTATTTCTCGTAATGGTTTCTGTAGTGCTCGTGCAATGATGCGAAACCTATTTCCTCGTAGTTGTCCAAGTGAGAGTGCTTTCTTTCCATAGCCTAAAAATTCCAGTCGTATATCTTTAATCCGCACTTGATGTATTTTTTCTTCAGGAACACCATAGACAGAGACATATTGTTTAGTAATTCCCTTACGGTCTTTTTGTCCTGCAACAGCAAAACGTTTGACAGTGATATTCATTGCTTGTGCTATTGCATCCAGTGCTTTCAATGTAGTCCAATTCCTCTTTTCTAAAGTAAAATATCCATATTCTCCTTTGTCTTCTAAATGGAGATCCAGAACTTCTTCAACATAAAAATCTTCCAGTCTTTCTTTAATATGCATAGTTTAAAGGAGTTTTTCTCCCTTTTTATCCTTTACCCCAGAGACTTGTTTCAAAGAAAGAGAGATCCATGCAAAAAACAAGAAGAGAAGTGCAAGAACAAGGAAGGCATAGCTAAAACTGAGAATAAGCAGTGATCCTGCAACAATAAGTTTTCCAAGAATAGCAAAGGTATCAAGAGAAGTGTTGTAAATGCTATAATTTCTTTCAAGTTTTTTTCTAGGGGCTATAAGAAAGAAATAAGATTCTGCTGAGGGTTCAACAAGTGCTATGCCTATACTCCCTAAAACAAGAATGCCAAATAAGATATAAATATTTGAAATAAAGAAAGCAAGAACAAGAATGAAAGCCAAGAAAATATTCCCATAAACAAAAGGTTTTCTATATTTGAGTTTATCTGCAAGTACGTTAAAATAATACTCCAACGTAACTACGGGAACAATCACTGCAAAAAGAAAATAAGCTATCCATTGTACACCTAGTCCCCTTTCAAGTATGTATATAGGCATATAGACATAAATAAAGGCCCACCAAATGGGAGAAGCTCCAGAAACAATATAACTTCGAACAAGGTCTTTATCTTGAAAGAATATTCTAATGGCTTCAAAGAAATTTTTCTGAGAAGGAGAGCATATTTTTTTCTTCACCCCAAGATGAAGGAATTTATAGCTGAATAATGCTAAAAAGAAGAAAAACCCTGAAAGAAGAAAGAGAAGAGGAATACCATATGTTTCTGCAAGTGCAGCAGCAACTAGTGGCCCAATCAACCATCCTAAATTCATGATGGTAAAAGTCATTCCTACATTTTTTGCAAGTTCTGGTCCTTTTGAATTTTCTCTAAGAATAATACCGAAGCAATTGATACGGACAACAGTAAGGATACTCAAGATAACACCTAAAAGAACAATAACCCAAAGACTTTGTGTAAAGAGAAAAAGAATGTAACAAATTCCCATAAGAAAAATACTCCATTGATATAGTCGGGAGGTATCATATTTCTCAAAAATGGGAATAAGAACAAGGAAACTCACCAAAGAAACGACCGTGAAAAGGGTAGAAATCAATCCAACATAAATCTCGCTGCCTGTATACTGGTAAAGATACACTGCCCAATACGTATCAACAAGGGAGATTGCAAAAGAGAGAGTAAATACAATAATGCTAAACTCTTCAATCTTAGAGATTTTTCTGGGAAGTTTAAGGAAATCCATTATCACGAAAAGAGGTCTAGCATTCTATAAATAGTTTTCGGCATTATTTTTTGACATACACTCTATATCGCCAATATTTGGAAGAAATATAGGGGTCCTTACTTAAAGGAAGAAGAATAGAAAATATCTCCATATGTTTCAAATCATCCGAATAGTCTGTAAGATGTTCGTATTCTGTTTCCGGAGGAAAATCTTTAAGGTGTTTCTCCAAATCTTTCACAAGGTAATCCTTCCCACCATTTGCATTAGAGTTCTCTTCATAAAATTCTCCAAGAATGTTGTAATCCTTATGCATACCATTTCTTGCTAAAAACTCTTCTGGTGCTCGGCGAGATTTAAGAAGAAATGCTGTCATAACCTAAACAAGCCAAGACTCAGATAAATACTTTTCTACACTCAAATAACCATTCGCGCATCAACTACAAAGCCATTTGTATGATTAATGACAAAGGGGTTAATATCCATTTCTTGAATATCTTTATGCTTCAAAGGGATTTTTGAAACCGAAACAAGGGTTTTCCTAAGAAGAGAAAGGTTCACCGTCTTCGTTCCCCTATATCCAAA
>SICW01000001.1 GCA_009691355.1 Candidatus Woesearchaeota archaeon | reverse complement strand
CGCTCTCCTTATTATCTTTTGCCTTTTTCACGTTCTCTTCTTTCTTTTTCTTCTGCTCAGTTGTTTGTTTTTTCTTTGATTTTCGTGCAATAAGATCAGCTTGAACTTTTTGTGTAAAAGCTGCAGGGTCTTTTATTTGGGAAATAGGATATTTTTTTTCGGAACAGATTTTGATAAGTTCCATTTTTTTTCGAAGTCCAACTTGACCAAAAACAACAATTTGAGTTTTTGGATCAAATCCTTCTAGGTTTTTAGCATGAATAACATATACTTCCTGAAGCCCTTGTCTTGTGAGTCCACGAACTGCACGAGGAGAAGAATATCCAGGTGAAGGGGATTTCCTTCTGCCTCTTAAATGGATTCTCATCTTAGAGTGCATTCCTTTAGGTCTAACCCATTTCTTTTCAAGGCTCTTATTTCTTGTAGCGTCTTGTCTAAGGAAACGAGGTTTCTTCCTCTTCATAATTTTTCTTTGTTGAAGTAATCGTGCGTCTACCATGTTTAGTCCCTACTCTTTTTGGTGATCCATAATCCATCTTGGAATACTCTTCGATCTCTATTTGTTATTCTTGTACTTTGTTCAAAGTTTGCTGCAATTTGCCCTGCAGTTTCTTTATCCGGAGAGGTAATAGTAATAAGATCTCCTTCAATCTTAACATCTGCATTTTCAAGGATGTCTGCTTTTCTAGGAACTTTTTCGCCTAAAAAGTTTTTCACAATCAGTTTTTTCCCTTCCATCGTAACTGTCATAGGGAAGTGGCTTGCACAAATTTTGACTCTATATTCATATGGTTCTTGAACACCTTTAATCATATTCAAAAGATGTGATTTGAATGTATTGATAATTTTTTTCTCTCTCTTGGTATATACTTTCGGTTCAATAATAATTTTATTTTCGTTTTTAGTAATAATCAGAGTGGGGTAAGTAAGCTTCTTTTTAACGTGGAAATTTTTATTTGTAACAGTAATAAATTCAGCTACTTCTACATTTACACCAGTAGGAATAGTAATTTCCTTTCGAAGTCTTCTTGCCTCTATCATCTTAGTAAACAAAAGCTATGAGCTTTCCTCCAAGATTTTTTTCTTTTGCTTCATTTTGAATCATGATACCTTTTGGTGTAGAGACAATGAGGAATCCAAAGTCCTTAGAAGGGAGGAATCTCTTCTCAAATTTACCGTACTCATTTACTTTTGCTGCAAAGCGAGGTTTAATTGCTCCACATTTGTTTACGCCACCAATAAGAGTAATCTCTATAAAGCCCCCTTTTCCATCTTCAACTGCAGTGAACTCACCAATAAAGTGATGTGCTTTCATAATCTCAAGCACTGCCTTTGCAGTTTTGGAAATAGGGTGAACAATACATGTTGGTTTACCAACCTTTTCAGCATTGAGGATAGTGCTCAAAGCCATTGCCAAAGTGTCATTCATTGCCATGTTAGTAGTATTTTTTAAATCCTAGTTTTGTTGCATTATCTCTAAAGCATTGTCTGCAAACATCAAGACCATACTTTTGTATATGTGCTCCAAGTCTTCCACAAATTTTACAAGGTTTGGAGTTAATACCGTTCTTTCTCGGTTTAGGAGCGTTATGCTTAAGGAATTTTTTAAGCTTTACAGGCTTATTTTTGAGTTGTTTAAATACCTTCTTATAACTGCCTGCTGTCATTATTCTGCCTCCTCTCTGCTATCAAAAACAGTAAGCTTCAAGTCTTTTCTTGCAAATTCAATTGCTTCTGCTTTAGATATAGCATGTCTCTGTGGGATTTTTCTCTTTTCTAATCCTCTTCGCTTAATTCGAAATCCTTTTCTTTGAAGACTTACTGCAACTTCAAGTCCGATAATTCCCACTTCAGGGATATAATTCAATGTAGGAATGTCTAGGTATTCTTTAATTCCAAAGGAAAAGTTTCCATGAGTATCAAATGTTCGTATAGGAAGTTTGTTATCCTTTGCTTGAAGGAGCGTGAGAAGAATTTCTCTAGCCTTTGCTCCTCTAAGAGTAGTTTTACACCCGATAACTAAATTTGGTCTCAAACCCCAAGTAGGAATTCTTTTTTGCGTTCTCGTCTCTGAAGGTTTTAATCCCGAAATTTTTTGCAAGAGAATTTTCCCCTTTTCTAATTCTTGCCCAGGCTTTCCAGTCCCAATATTAAGGGTAACTTTCTCTATTGAAATTTGTTTCATGACGTTCATTTTTCCTCGAGGGTTTGCATTTTACCAATAACGAAGGCATAACGCTTTGCTGTTTCAAAGTTTCCTTTTTCAGTTTTAACAATGATATTCTTTTCTTTCATTTCTTCAAGGGTACCAACAACACCTTGTTTTGTTCCACCAGAGATGTAAACCCTTGCGCCTTTTTTCAACGAAAGATGTTCCTTAATTTTCCCATCTTTGAAGGAGAGATAAAGAGTATCTCCAGTTTTATATTCAGCCCCTTTATCTAAAAGGAGATTTGTTCCATCAGAGTGATTGAGTTGTATCTTCCCTTTGGTAATTATTTTTTTATTTTTAATTTGTACAACTCGTGTATCTTTATCCTCTTCTTTAATAGCTAATAGTGTGAATTTTCCTTTAGTATTATAAAAGAGCCTATAGTTTTCATGAACACTAGGTACCGAGATTACATCCATAAGCCCTAAAGCAAATCCAAGATCCTTTCTTACTTTTCCATTGACAAAGATTTTTCCTTCATTAAGGATTTTCTTAACTTCCCTTCTTGTTCGGGCATATTTTAACAGAGTTGTAACAACAACGGAAAGAGGAAGAGATTCTCTAAGTGTATGTGCTCCTGCACTTGGTCTTGTAGGAAATTTAATTCCTTTTTTCTTAATTCCCCAACTCGTAGGTGCATTCAATCGAGATAAATGATTTTTAACCATGGTTATTTTTTCTCCTTAGGACTTTTTCTTTCAACAATACCCTTTCTATATTTATCGGTGAGTTCCATTTCTATAATCATAACATTAGATGGCTGTAAAGGAACGAAAGCCTTACTTCCGTCTTTTTTGAGTGTTTCAATTCCCTCAATATAAACCTTCTGGGTTTTCATCAATATTCGAGTAACTTTCCCAGTTTTTTTCTTATATTGCCCTCTAAGGATTTTAACTTTATCCCCTTTTCTCAAAGGTAAACTTCGAAGAGTATATTTTTTTCTAAGTTCAGGACTAAGATGAGCTCCCAAAAAGCTATGCTGCACATGTAAGGGAGCATTAAAGCGGAATTTTCTCTGCTTATTTGGGCGCTTACTCGCATTCCAGTTTTTTGACCATTCAATTTTCATTTTTTATACCACAATACTTGAGACTTTGGAAATTCCAGGCCATCTTTCAGCAGCTTCTTTTGCAATAGCTCCTTTAAAAATAGTTCCTTTTGGAGTACCTTTCTCATCTTTAAGTACAATAACCGCATTATCTTCAAATTTAATTCGAGTTCCATTAGCCCTCTTATATTCTTTTTTCTGCCTAACAATTATTGCAGAGACAACTTGTTTTCTCATCTCAGGTTTTCCTTTGATGACAGATGCTTTGATAAGATCTCCAACACCACCAGAAGCAATTCTTCTTCGTACGGTCTTGTGTCCTTTAACACTAATAATCTTAACAACTTTTGCCCCAGAGTTATCACAAGTAGGAATTTCGGCTCCTACTGGAAGTGCTCGTACCTTATGTCCTGTAAGTGCTTTCATTTGTTAACTTTCACCACCACGAATTTTTTTGTTTTACTAATAGGCCTCGTTTCAACGATCATAGCATGATCTCCAACTTCAGCACCAATACAATCAGGATTGTGTGCTTTCACTCGAGATCTACTTTTTGAGTAACGTTCAAATTTAGAGAGGTAAGATATTCTTTCCCATTCTACATTTACTGTCTTATGTAGGTTTTTATTAATAACCTTTCCTTCAAAGACTCTTCCATGTAGTTTGAGGTCACCGTGAAATGGGCAGTGTTTATCAGTACAGTTTTTACTAGGTACAATCAGTCCCATTCCGACGTTCTTCTTTGCTTTTGTTTTCATTTTTTTATCCTATCTTCTGGTCTTCCAACCAAAATATCTCCTTTGATTATGATGTCTTGATTCTGCACAGATACTTGAAAGCTTGCGCCTTTTTTTAGCACGCTTTTTTCTCCATGCTCTGTTTCAATAACAAAGGTGTTTTTTGTTTCATCAACAATTTCACCCTTGATACCAATCAAAGTTTTGTTTTCTGCATCAACCACCACAACGTCAAGACCGATGAATTCGTGTCGGACGATGTTTGTTGGTGATCTCATCTTATTTCGCTAATGATCGTGATAGAGCTAGAGGCAAACCCTTCCTCAATAATGACTTTTTTAGACATTTCAAGGTGATTTCCTTGGAGTTCTATGTTTTTTTCTTTTGTAGTACCCCCACAAGCAAGCTTGGATTTAAGTTTTTTTGCAAGCTCCTTGAGGTTTATCGTTTTATCATCAATGCCTGAGATTATCGTGCTGAGTTTTCCAAATCTTCTTTTAACGAGGCGAATCTCAATTTTCTGCTCTTCTTTTGCGATACTCTCACAAACACAGAGCTCTTGAGGCAAGCCACATTTTGGACAAATTTCACGCATGGGTTTTCTTCGGCACCTCCTTATTTTTAGTTTCGGTCATAATAGTAAGTATCCTAGCAACAGTTTTTTTCACATTCTTAACATTCCCTGGATTCTCAGGAACAGTCCCAGCTCCAATTTGAGCATTAATTTTAATGAGATCCTTTCTAAGTTCAAGGAGCTTATTATCCAGCTCTTGTTTAGTCATTTTTCGCAGTTCTTTATTCTTGATCTTCATTTTCTTTTACTTCTTCCTTTTTCTTTGCTACTTTTTTCTTCACAGCGGCTTTCTTTTTAATTTTTTTATCTTCAGCTACCGGAGTTTCATCTTTAGTAGTTTCTTTTTTATCTTCAAGTTTAACTTCTTCTACTTGGACAGTCATTGCGGTTTGGTCAATAAGAGTCAGTTTATCAGGTAAAATTGTGTTTGGAGGAAGGATACGTACCTTAACTCCAATGCTTCCCGATTTTAAGTTTGCTGTTGATTCCCCGTACATAACAAATGACATGGAAACATCTCCAGATTTCTTAAGATATCCAGCATAAAATCTCCATGTTTTTGCTCTTGCACCTGGAAGTCCTCTTCCACCAATAGCGATTTCTGCTCCCATAGCACCAGCATCAATAATTCTTTGCAAGGTCTTGTATCCAACTGATTTGAATCTCTTTGGTCCGAATCGTTCTAGTGTTGTTACAATCTGCTCTGCCATAGTCTGTGCATCAAGGTTTGCATTTTCAATTTCTGCAACCTCAATCTGAGGATTTTCCATTTTAAATTTACTTTTCAAAACTTTTGTAAGTTCTTTAATATTCTCTCCACCTTTACCAACAATTAATCCCGGTCTCGCCGTGTAAATAACAATTCTCTCACCAAGAGGAGTCCTTTTAATTTCAAAAGAGCTATACTTCCCTGCTCCTAATTCTTTATGGAGGTATTCATTAACCAAAAATTCCCTCATCTTTTCACCGACAAATTTTCGCTCTATCATTTGGTCTTTTTCTCCTTTGGACTAGTTTTAGCTGTTTCTTTCTTTTCAGTTTTCTTTTTTTCCTTTTCAGCAAGTGTGATTTCGATATGTGTTCTTTTTGCTCTTCTTCCTCTATATCTTCCAGGTTTCATTTGTGTGTTCCCTTTATTCGCTACAACACGTGCAACATAAAGGTTTTCTATATCCAAGCCCTTGTTGAGAGCATTCATTTCAGCAGAGTTTAAGAGTCGTAGCATTTCCTTAGCAACTTTAGTAGGAAACCTTCCCGGTCCCATTGGCCCAGGTTTGTGACCTAAGTCCATATGATATTTTCTAAAAGGAACAGCAACTTTTAAGGTCATAACATCCTGCATTTTCTTCTTCGCATCAGCAAGGCTTTTTCCTCGAATGAATGTAGCAACCTCTATAGAAAACTTTCGTGAGAGACCTAAGTTCTCTCCTTTTGCAGTTGCAATGTGTTGTTTATTTTCCATTTTTATTTAACCGATGCTGCTGAGCTAGATTTAGTTGCTCCAATTCCAGGTGCAGAGTGTGCGACCCTATTTCTTGTAAGAGTGAATTCCCCTAAGTAATGCCCAAGCATATCTGGGAATATTTCTATTTGTACGTATGATTTTCCCATATGCACATGAATATGCAGCCCAAGCATTTCTGGGATAACAATCATATCTCTACAATGAGTTTTAATGGGTTTTTTATACTTTCCTTCTTTAGCTTTTTTGATTTTCAAAAGGAGTCTTTTTTGCATTTCGTTAAAGCCATGCTCAAGAGTTCTTCGTTGTCTTGCAGGAACGAGTTTTGCAAACTCTTTCACGTCGAGTGCTTTAATTTCATCAACTGTTTTTCCTCGATAGGTGAATTCTTTTCGTGCCATGATTATCGTTTTCTCCCTGTTCTCTTCGCCCTAATTAATCCAACATTCCTTCCAGCTGGAGCCCATCTTGGAGGAGCCTTAGGCTTACCTGCGTGTCTACCCCGCCCAGATCCAAAGGGGTGATCTACAGCGTTCATAGCAACTCCAGAGGTTTGAGGATAAAGTTTGTTTCTTGCTCTCATAGCATGCATTCTCTTCCCAGCCTTAAGGAATGGTTTTTCAGTTCTTCCATCTCCTGCGATAGTTCCAATAGTAGCTCGACATTCTCCTAAGAATGTTTTTTGTTTTTTAGATGGTAATTTAACAATGATTCCTTCTCCAACCCTTCCAACAACACGTGCACAAACACCTGCAGTTCGAACAAGCTTTCCACCATCACCAGGTCTACATTCAAGATTGTAAATTGCAGTTCCTTCAGGGATGTTCTTCAAAGGAAGGACATTTCCATTTTGTACAGGTGCACTAGCTCCTGAAGCAACGATATCTCCAACTTTAATATTCAGTGGAGCAGAAATAAGAATGACTTCTTTGGTATCATATTGAATCTCTGCCAACGGAGCCATATGTCCTGGGCAATCAATGAGATCTTTTACTGTCCCATATACAACAGCGTTTCTTTCAACGTCATCATAAGCTCGATATTTAATCTCTCCATAGTATCTATGACTTGGAGCCCTGTAAGTAGATGTTCCTCTCCCTCGACGTTGTGTAATCAGATTCTTTCCCATGTTAGAGTAATCCTAGCTGTGTTGCAACATCAATTGCAGGTGTTTCAGCAGCTAACTTGACAAATGCTTTTTTCTCCCCAGAAGGAAGAATAAGTGTTGTGACTTTGATAACTTTTACTTTGAAAAGAGTTTCAGCATCTTTTTTAATATCTTGCTTAGTTGCTCTTCTATCAACAATGAAAACTAATTTATTTTCATTTTGCATGATTTTAACATTTTTTTCTGTAGTCACAGGATGTTTAATGATAGAGAATGTATCAAGACTCATTTTTTACTCTCCTTCTTCACAGAAGCAAAGAATAGCTTTTCTTTATCCATAACATCCAGCGCTTTATCAGACCATACAGTGAGTCTTCCAGCATTTGTACCTGGCGCAAGGAGTTCTGCATTTAGATTTTTAACAATACACACTTCAATTCCTTGAAGATTTCTTGCTGCAGTAAGAAGAGCACATTTTTTAGAAACAACAAAGAGTGGCCCTTTTTTCTTTCTATAAGGTCTTCCTCTCGTTTTTCCTATTCCTGCTCTAATTTTCTTTTCAGCAATTCTTTTTAATTCTTTTTCAAGCCCTGCTTTTGCAAGGAATTCATACACATCTTTTGCTTTTTTAAGATCTTCAATTTTTTGTTCAACAACAAATGATTCTGCGGTGTGCCCTCTTCTTTTTACAAGCTCTGGATTCATAGTTGCTGCAATAGCACTTCGAATAGCTTTTCTTCTTTCTTGCACATTCATTTTCAAGTCCCAGATTTTGCTTGCTTTAGGCGGATGAGAAACTCTTCCTCCAACAGTGTTTGGTGCAACTGCTCCAACATAATGGAAATTCATTCCCTTTCTAGAGAGAATTTTTCTTGGTGTTCGAGACTGTCCTCGCCCATATGTTGTTTTGTAATGCTTTCTTCGTTTTGTAATAAAAGAAGATTGTCGCAGTCCTGCTAAAGGACTTGTTCCTGTAGGTTGAATAGAATGAGATTGTTGTGCAAGCACAGCTTTTTTAATTAAGTCAGGCCTAAAGTCTTCAGAAAACTGAATAGGAAGAGAAACATCTTTTCCTTTTTTCCCATCCATTCCTATAACTGCTGATTTCATCGTTGTTTAGACTCCACACTAACATAGCCAATAGGTCCACTTACAGCCTTCTTTTTGATTCGAATAGCATCAGAGAATGCAATTGGTCTTTTGTTTGGTCCTGCAATAGATCCTTTCACAAGAAGATAGTCATTTTTTACAAAGCCATAGCGAACGAATCCTCCCTTCGGGTTAATATCTTTAGGATTACTTCCAATTTTAAGTGTCATTTTATTATATTCTGTTCGTAAGTGATATCCCCACTTTCCACACTGTGCAACACTGTAAAGAACTTTGTTAGGGTGCCAAGATCCAAGAGTACCTACTTTTCTTCGTGCCTTTTCTGCTTTGTGTTGTAAAGGTTTGACTCCGAATTTTTTTACTACTCCTGAAAATCCTTTTCCTTTGGTAACAGCATGAGCATCAACAAATTGTGTTTCTTTGAATACATCCGAAATTTTGATTTCTTTATCAAGAAGGCTTTGTGCAAATGCAGACTTTTCTTGCAAGTCTTTTCCACCAACGCTGAATTCTACCATATCAGGTTTCTTTTTACCAATACCTGTAAGTTTAGGTTGTGTATAGACTGTAACTTTGAGAGCATCAAAATGTGCTGGTGCAACATTTTCCTTCTTGGATGGTCGTATTTTTCTTGTAAGTTCTTTATCCACTTTTTTTGAAAAGACTTCAGAAACCAGACGTAGTTCACCATCTTCTTGTTGTGCATAATAACGAATAGAATACACTTTTAGTGGAGGACATTCAATAACAGTAACAGGTGTGAAGATATCCATATTTTTTCTATGAGAGTTTGTATTTGTTTCTTTGATAAGCAGGTGTGTCATTCCAACTTTATAACCTAAGAAACCAAGGATTTTTTTATCTCTAGACTCTACTTTACTTCGTATTCTTGGAGCATGCTTACTACTTCGGGCATGTGGCCAAAATTGTAAACTTCCTCTTCGTGGGTGGTGTTTGTGTCCCATTTCTTCAAATGTAACGAAATACTTGTCTTTTCAGACAGCAGGTTTATAGACGTCGAACCTGCGCTCGCCTTTTTGAGAATCAGAACATCCGTTCTGTCGTTCGACACATGGGTGTGAACTCCTCATAGGTTAAGAGTATTAAATGCAATCCTCCGAAAGCATTTTGATGTAACGAGAAAAAATCCGTCTCCTTATAAATGTTTCGAAATAGTATGTGCTAGAGTATGTAGATTAGTCTTTCTCGAGGGGGAACATTTAAATAATACTCTTCCTATGAAAAAAATATGGCCCAAAGAAAAGCAATTATTTCTGCTTCAGCAATGGAAAAGCTTCTCAAGAAAGCTGGTGCGCAGCGTGTTTCAGATGATGCAAAAGAAAAGCTTGCAGAATATCTTGAAGAGCAGGTGATAAAGATTGGTGAGAAGTCTTTACGTTTTGCACAGCATGCGGGAAGAAAAACAATCAAAGCTGTAGATATTAAAGAAGCAGTGAAATAAGTTAGAGCGTTTTTGTAAAAACTTGATCTTTTTCACCATCACCTTTATATCCTCCAATTTTTTTTACGGAAGTATCAAATATTTCTATAAACTCCTTACCCATTCTCCTCCAAGAGTTAGGGTCTTTTTTGAAATGTGGGTGACCTCGAGCAGTATAAATTTTCATTCTTTTAAAACCGAGAGTTTTCGCAATATGTTCTGCAGTAATAATAGAGCCAACTCCTAAGGGAACTCCACTAGGTAAAGCTGCATTTCTACATGCTTGTATTTGGGAGATAAGCATATCCTCATCTTGAACCAAGAAACCTACAACTCCAGCAAGATTTCTTTGACCTCTTCCTTCTTTTCTATAAATCTCAATAAGATGAGGTGAATCAGAACGAATACCAGATCCCTCTACACCACCTAGGCTAATAGTCCCAATTCCAAAATGTGTATGTAAATCATATCCAGAGAGTGTAGCCCTATTTGGGAATTCAATTAATCTTGGTTCAAGTTTAAGTTCTTCAAGAAGAAACCGTTCTGGGAGTCGAGCCATTCCCTCCATTTTTTCAGAAACAGTAAATGAAACACCTAAGCTCATTGTATATAGCTGTACCAATTGTACTGCAAGAATATAATCCGGAGAAGGAAAAAGGGGAACAAGAGCATAAGGGTGTAGTTCTGGTTGCTTTCTTGCGAGATCACAGTGAGACATAAAGTAAGGGTCTTTAAGATCATGTTGGTAGATATCTCCTTTAATCAAACTCCAAAGGTCATCAAGATCCTTGGCACTAACAGTTTTTCTTTCACCAAGAACCATATCTACTGGCGTGCCAAAAAGATATTCTCTCAGTTCAGGAAATCTTCCTTCACACTTCACAGATTTTCTTTCGCCTGGCATTGTTATGATTTTTATCTCCTAATTTTAAACGTTTCTAAAGTCGCTCCCGAATTCCGGTTCCAATAGTTTTTGTATAAGTCCTCGTTTGAACTCGAGATCCATCAAATCCTAGTTTTTTTGCTGAGCCATCCCACATACAAACAAAGAGCTGTCCCATTCTAGCCCAACTCTCATGGTGTTCAAGGAAATAAGGGTGCGCTCTTCCAGTATAAAGTGCTATTTTTTCAAATCCTATTTCACGAGCAACACGCTCAGCAATAGTAACACAAGTTAATCCAAAGTACGGCCCTTCCGGAAGGGTTGCATTTTTACAAGATTGCATTTGGGAAACAAGCATGGTATCTCCTTCAGCCCAGAAACCTACAACTGCTGCCAGGTTTAATCTTTCATCTCTCCCTCTTCCTTCTCTTTTAGAAATTTCAATAAGATAAGGAGAGTCGGATCGTGTGCCTCCTCCTTCTGGTCCACCATCTGATAATGTACCAACTCCTACATTTGATCCAATAACATATCCTGAAAGAGTAACATTTTTATCAACGTGAAGTTTAGCAGCATCTTTTCCTAATTGCCCTGTAAAAAAATTTCTTCCAGAGCTAGCCATAGCCGCTAGTTGTATTGCAATACGTGGATCGACTCCTCGAGAAAGTGCATGTTTCTCTCGAATCTCTGGTGTCAAAGTATAAGTGCTTGGAAAAAGAGGAACAAGAGAAAGGTAATTATCATGGGGAGGAGTTCTACTTACATCTTCTGTTGGCTCATAATAAGGATCTCTCCCATCAAGGCCAGCTAAGTCTCCTGAAATGAGATCCCACACTGTTGCGAGGTCATGTTCAGTGACATTTATTCTTCCTTCTAAAGCAACATCTACTGCTTCAAAGACCTTCTCTCTTGTTTGGCTAAAACGGCCAGGGCATTTCACAACTTTTGAGCTTACCATACCATTTAAGCATAAAAAAGACTATATAAATCTTCCCTTTTTGTAACTCCTTAAAAGTAGCTACTTAAAACCAGGCAAACCACCAAAATCAGAGAATTCGTTCGTAGAAGAGAGGTCTTTATACTCTGGTCCACCTTTCGTATCTTTATACCCTCGAGGAACTTTAACCTCAACATATTCATCTCGGGGTCGTGCATACCTCTTTCGTACATTACTCGGAAAATCGCTAGTCAGAGCTTCAAAGAATGCCCCTAGAACATAATACACAGCTCTACTTGCACGTACAACAACGTGCTCTTTTTTCACTTCTTCTTTCTTAGACCGAGAGTGTGTATTCTTTGCCAATCTTCTTCTCTCCTAGGTGAATCTCCCTTATTAATTTTCCCTTTCTGAGTGCATGAAGCCGAGCAAGTACAAAGTCTTTCTCATATTGTTTAGGAATCTCTAAACTTTCAATAACAAAACTATGCATAATAAACACCTTCGTAAAATCTTTCGCCACATCAAATGCATAATCCTCTAGAATTTTCATATCTGTTGTTTTAAAACTACAAAAATCAGCCTTAGGTAATTCTGCATTTTCTCCCTCAATCTTTGCTTTCGTAGACTTAGGACTTTTTACTTTTGTTTTTAATTCTCCCATATCTGTTTTGAAAGAAAGAAGGACAAGCCCAGAAGAATATTTTCCAAAGAGTCCTTGAATCTGTGCTTTGGTAAGATCAGTATCAATCAAATATGTTTTCACACCAGCAAATTGCTTCATCCCTGCAAAAGGAAAGCCCGCATCCTCTTCTGTAAGCTTTTGTTTGGTAATAATACCTCCAGTGACCTGTACTTTATTTTTCACACTTTCTGCAAGTGCATACGCAAAGTCTGGAGCAAATTCAAAACTGGAAGAAATTTTTCCTCCCTTTTTTCCTTTACTTATTTGAAGAAGTGCTTTTTGTTCATATGTCCCCATACCATAACGAGTGAATTGTCTTTTCGTCCATTCGTCACTTTTCCCTTCTGCAATTTTTCTGATGAAGTTCATTGTACGTCTAAGAAAATCTGTAGCTATATAAATTTTCCTCAACTAAATATCTAAAAAATAATTTTAGGAGAATGTAGTTTTTTATGTCTCTTAAGAGTTTCATATATTTCTGTGAAGACTATTTCTCTGATGCATTCTTGTTCATCTGGATGTAACAAAGATTCTAGTGTCCCTTTTCGTAGTACACCCCGTTGGGTATCCACAAGAGGAATAGGTGTTTGAAAGAGAAGCTCATAGACTTCTGAAAATCGTAATAATTCTCCCCTCGGAGTCTCAAGTGCATGTTCTTGCAAAGCTTTTTCCATTCTTTTTCGTTCACGTTTTGCAGGTGGTGCACTATGTTTACGTCTTATAATAAATCCTCCAACCGCATGAACAAAGCTACAACCTAGATCAATATAGAGTGCATAATCCTCTGCTTCATTGTGTATGTGGGTATAGTTTTGTCTTTTTCCAGAAACATCCGTAATTCCAAGGCAGTCTCTATACACTTTCTCTTTAGCAAGAATTTCACTCAGTCTTTTCTCATCCACTTCGCAAGGTAATTCCACAAGCTGAGAAAGCAAATAATATGGCTTCTGTGCATCTAAACGCGGTACGGGTGTTCGATAAGAAAAAGTCATGGGGGAGTTTCTTACAAGAACAAAAAATGTAGGTACGTGAAGTCCTATATGTTCAGTCCAAGCAAGGGTAGCAGCTTCATATATCGGTTGGTGTTCAGCAAGGAGTCTTTCTTCACCGGACTTATTTCCCACGCAGTACTTAAAGTAATAATCCCCCTTCCTCTGACCTAAGTCTAAGTGGACTTTTCCTCCAGGGTTTGAGCCCTTCCTTTCTGTGAGTACGTGGATGTTCATTATAATCAACCAAGAAAGGAACTATATAAATGTTGCTACTCTAGAAGGACAATCGTTTCAACTCGATAGAAACAGCCCTTTCATTGACACGAATATAACTAGGGCAAAGGACATAAGGGTATTTTTTTTCTATACAGTACGCAAGAACTCTAGGGTCAAACTTCACTACCACATTTAATCCTCGTGAATCTCGATGTAATACCTCAAAATCTTTCAGTTCCTGTTTTACTGTGTTCTGTAATGCAAGCAATTTTTTGAATTTATTATTTTTTAATGCTTCTCCAATCTCTCGATAAAACTGAGGGTGTACTTTTGTAATGGAGAGAGCTTCCTGTGCAACATCAAAATATTCTTTACTCTTCACAGAAATCCATCCACCATAGCCACATTCTACAGGTTTCCACTTTCCAAAACTTCCTACAATAATATCGGAGTAATTTCCATTACAGAGTTTCGTATCTCCAATCGCACCAGAAGCATCTTCAATCATAAGGCAACCTGCTTTCTTGCAAATCGTTTTAATTTTTCGTAAAGGTTGTTCAGCAAAATATCCTGCAAAAGAGCTAAAGATGAAACAAGATCCAGTCTTTGCCTTTCTCTTTAAATCTTTCAAATCAATAATCCCATAGTCTGTTTTTACTTCGACGATATTAAAGCCGAAGAACTGTGGATATCCTTTATAAGAAAACCATCCTCCTTGATCTGGAATAAGAATGTCTGCTTTGGGATTCATTTTTTTTGCAATATGCATAGCAAGGAAAATTGCAGAGTTCCCTCTATCCGTAAGGTGCACATGCTCATGTCTGGTAAGTGTGCGTAGTTTTTGATCAATTTTCTTTGTAAGTGTTTCTAGGTCTTCCACAGCAAGAAAAAGAAAAAGAGTCTTTTTAAAAGTATCTTCCACTGCAATAATCCTTTTTAAGAGCAAATTATAAAGAAAACCTATGGAATATGGAATAATCACAAAACTCATTATGTCCAAGGGTGTGGATAATGTAGAAATCCCTGAAAGCATTAGAAAAAAGACACTTCTTGAAGCAGGAACAATTTTATTCAAGGAATCCCTATTTGAAGAATCGGGTAAAGCTTTCGCAAAAGCTGGCTTAAAAGAAGAACTCCTCGCTTCCGGTGATTGGTTAGCAAAACAAGGACGTTTCCCTGATGCAGCATATTTCTATAAATTTTCGCAAGATCGAAGAAGAATGGAAGCCTGTGCACATGAATGTATGAACCAAGGAAAAGGGCAACAGGCAAAGATGCTTTTTGAGATTTTAGATAATAAAAATATGCTTATGTTCTTACAAGAAAACTTCGGAGTTTAACCCTGGACACCTGGCAGACCTCCGCGTCAGATATATAACTAAAATCCTGGTTTTAGAATTATCAAAAGAGTATCTCTTTCTAAGCAAGAATTAAAAAGCTTTTACATAGATGAGAACCTAACCTCTTAATATCTCTCGAAAGAATTGTCTTTTAAAGCTTCTTGAAGAGTTAAAGAAGTATTCTAAGCATAAAAACAAACAAAAAGCTATAAGTCAAGCAATAAAGAATATAAAGCGAAGAAACTTTTATTTTGGTATTCGTTCAAAAAGTGATTTTTATGGTTAAAGAAAAAAGACTTATCACAGCAGCACTTCCTTATACAAACAATGTTCCTCACTTAGGAAATATGGTCGGTTCTCATTATCCTGCTGATGTTTTTGCACGGTATTGTCGTTTAGCTGGATATGATACTATTTTCATTGGAGGAACTGATGAACATGGAACAGCAAGTGAAATAGCTGCGCAACAAAATGGAGTTAGCCCTCAAGAGCTTTGTGACATTTTCTATAAGATTCATAAAGAGATTTATGAATGGTTTGAAATAAGTTATGATAATTTTTCAAGATCAAGTAGAAAAATCCATCATGAAACCGCAAATGAATTTCTAAAAATGGTGTACAAAAATGGGTACATCTCTGAAAAAAAAATTAAACTTCCTCATTGTTTATCTTGTAAAAGAGAACTTGCAGATAGATATATTGAGGGAACCTGCCCAAAATGTGGATATGAAAATGCTCGAGGAGATCAATGTGAAAGTTGTGGAATTTTATTAGATCCAGAGAAGCTTCTGAAAGCAAAATGTAAAGCTTGTGGTTCAAATAAAATAGAATTTAAAGAAATCTCCCACTTATTTTTAGATTTAGAAAAGCTTTCTTCCAAGATTGAAAAATGGTTAGAGAAAAATAAACAATTGCGTCCACAAGTAAAAAACTTAGCTTTAGCTTGGATTCGTGATGGATTAAAACCTCGTTGCATTACAAGAAATTTAAAGTGGGGAATTCAAGTTCCTATAAAAGGGTATGAACAATTTGTATGGTATGTTTGGGCAGAAGCACCACTAGGGTACATTTCTAGCACCAAAGAATGGAATAAAACAAAGTGGAAACAATATTGGACAGATCCCAAGGCAAAGATATATCATTTTGTAGGAAAAGACAATATTCCTTTTCACACGATATTTTTTCCTGGGTTGTTGTTAGCACATAAAGACATCAACCTTCCATATAATGTCGTGGGTGTTCAATACTTAAATTATGAACGAGGAAAATTTTCGAAAAGTAACAATCGTGGCATTTTTTGTGAAAATCTCCCAAAGATAGATCTTTCTCCAGAATACTGGAGATATTATATGGCATACTTAATTCCAGAAACAAGAGATACAGAATTTTTATGGTCTGATTTTCAAGACAAAGTGAATAATGAACTTGTTGCTAATCTCGGGAATTTTATTAATCGAACAATTACATTTACAAACAAAAATTTTGAAAGTCAAATCCCAATTCCTTCTTTAACAAGTAAGGATAACAAATTCTTGAAAGATGTAGACAAACAAATCAAAGTTATTCTTTCTGCATATGAAAAAGTAGAACTTCGTATTGCTATGGATGAGATCATGAAATTATCTACAATGGGGAATAAATATTTCCAAGAGAATGAACCCTGGAGAGATACGAAGCACGCAAATACTGTCGTGTATATTTGTTTAAACCTTTCTAAGACTCTTGCTCTTATTATACAGCCATATCTTCCAGCAACATCAAAGAAAATATTAGGAATGCTCAATAGTAAAGAATCTGATTTTAAAACTCTAACGAAGCAGACCCTCAAGCCTAAACACAAAATAAACAAGGCAGAACTTCTTTTTACTAAATTAGAAGATCAAAAGATTGAAGAATTAAAAGAGAAAACTTCAAAAATTACAAATTACTTCAAGAAAGAGGAGAAACAAACAGTGCCTTCCACAAAATCAGAAGCAGAAGCATCCGTTCCATTTTCTGACTGGGAAAAAATGAAATTCAAAGTAGGAAAGATTCTGAAAGTAGAGCCCCATCCAAATGCAGATCGTCTCTACATTTTACAAGTAGACGTAGGAGAAGAAAAGGCAAGACAAATCGTAGCAGGAATACGACAGCATTACAAAGCAGAAGAGCTTATAGGAAAACAAATTGCTGTCTTTACGAATTTACAACCAGCAGTAATTCGGGGTGTAGAAAGTCATGGAATGCTTCTTGCAGCTGACTCTGATGAAAAACTCATCATTCTCAGTCCTGAAAAAACTGCAAGGCCTGGCTGCCGCATAGGCTAAGCTTTTTAAATTCTTATTTTATTCCCTCAGAAGTCATGGAAAGACAAATTGGTGGAATCTCAGCAGTAACCCTAGCAAAGGAGTTTGGTACTCCTCTTTATGTCTATGACAAACAAATTATTCTCCAAAGAATAAATGATCTCAAAGAAGCATTTCCTCAAGCACATATCTGTTATGCAATAAAAGCAAATCCCAACCTCTCCATTCTAAAGCTCATTGCACAGCAAGGACTAGGTGTAGACTGTTCAAATCGTTTTGAACTAGAACTTGCAGAGAAAGCGGGTTTTGATCTTAAAAGATCAGTATTCACTTCGACAAACCCTTCTGATGAAGATTTAAAGAAAGCATTATCCACCGGTATTCTCATGAATTTAGATCATATCTCCATTTTTCGTCGTTTACAAAAAATAGGTCTTCCTAAAAAAATATCCTTCCGTATTAATCCTGGTTTTGGAAATGGGAAATTCCCCGAAATTGATGTGGGGGGAAAAGATGCAAAGTTTGGCATGTCGGAAGAACTGGCTACAGAATGCTATAAACTTGCAAAAGAATCGGGTGTCCAGCATTTCGGTATTCACATGATGACTGGTTCTTGTATTTTAGATGAAGCTTATTTTGAGAAACTGATATTGACTATAGAAACAATTGCGGAAAGTATTGAAAAGAAAGTGGGGATCACTTTTGAGTGGATGGATATTGGAGGAGGCATTGGTGTACCCTATGAGCCTTTTGAAAAACCTTTAAACCTGAAAGCAGTTGGAGAAAGAATACAACGTGTAAAGAAATCTCCTGCAACTTTAGTCCTAGAACCAGGAAGATATATTGTTGCCCAGTCAGGAACACTCCTTACAAAGGTAACTACTATAAAAGAAAAATTCATTGGTGTCGATGCAGGAATGACAACCTTAATCCGGCCTATGCTCTATGGTGCATATCATCCAATTGTACTTGCAAATGATGATGCACTTCCAGAAACAGAAAAGTATACTGTTGTTGGTCCCATATGTGAGAGTACGGATTGTTTTGCAAAAGATCGTTCCTTGCCAAAAATAAAAGAAGGAGACATTCTTGCAATACAAATTGTAGGTGCATATGGTTTCATCATGGGCTCACAATACAATGGACAACCACGTGCAGCTGAAATTCTTGTCTCAAATGGATTATACTCCCTGATTAGAAAAAGAGAAACAACGGAGGATCTCATAAGAAATGAAACCTATTAAGGTTCTCAAGTCTGGGGGAATGTCTACTGGTTCTGCGCAAGGATACCAACTTCTAGAAGCAGAAGTAAGAAAAGAAGTCCATGCTGGAAACAAAGTTGTTCTTGTTGTTTCTGCACCTGCACGTGAAGGAGAGAGAAGAGACAACCGTGTTACCGAACTTCTTCGAAGAAAAGCAAAGGGAGAAGACACGGCAGAAAATATTATAGCAATGTATGAATCTATAGCTACTCCTTTGGGTATCAAGTTTGAGAGGAATATTCTTGATGAAGGCTTTGCAAGATCAACAAGTGAAGATGATATTCTTTTTCTTGGAGAACATGCACAAGCATGGCAAGTGAATCGTTATTTCAATATATGTGGGCTAGCCTCCCGTTGGGTGGATGCACGTGATGCACTTATAACAACAAACAATTCTAGAAGTGGGAAAGTCATTGGAGTACATAGAACACCATTTGATGGATCTGATGACGTCTATGTCATTGGCGGTTTCTACGGGAGAAGTCAAGAAGGGAGAACCATTGTTTTACCCAGTGGAGGTTCTGATCTCACAGCAGATGTGCTTGCAGCAACGCTTCGTGCATCTGAGTACGTCAACTTAAAAGAAGAATCTGGAATTTGTGCAGCAGACCCACGCTATGTCCCTACTGCAACAGTCATGCGCATTCTTACATATCGTGAACTTCGTGAATTAGCCTATGGAGGAAGTACAGTCTTACAAGAAGAAGCAATGTCTTGGTCAAGAAAAGCTGGCGTGCCTATTACAGTTCGTTCACTTTTTCATCCTCAGGATCCTGGAACAAGAATTGTACGTGAAAGAATATGTACAGAGCAACCCTTGGTGGGGATCGCCGCAAAAAAAGGCTTTGTACTCTACACTTTGCAAAGAGAAGATGATCCTCAATTTTTCCAAGATCTTTTTGAGGTTTTTTCTACAAGGGCAATATCTATTGATATGATTGGAACAGAGAATGGTCGTGTATCTATTGCCTTTGAAGAATCAGAATTAGAAAAACCCGCAGCATCAGATATAGAAGCAGTGCTTGGGGCAAGATATAATATGAGCGCGACGCATGAAAGGCAAGCACTTGTTTCTATTGTGGGAGAAGGCATTACAGGTCCAATAACTCTGCAGGATAGAATTATACAAGTACTCGATGGACAAGCAAATGCAAGATACGGGCCTATCCTTGGTGGTCGTGTTCCCAGCACAACCATTTATCATATTGAACGTTTTGGAATGAACAGTGAGTCTGGCGTTGCACAAGAAGTGATGAAATGTTTTGCTGGTGTAGGCGCTCCTATCACGGGAATTTCTACAACGATTGATTCAATTTCTATAGGGACGAGTGCACATGGTCTTTCTGAAGAGATAAGGAATATGTGTAGCTATCTTCAAGAAAGGATTTCACCAGATACACTTTCTGTGACCAGAAATGGCTTGCAATATTTTGGTCCACATCGAGTACCAAGTAATATTACTGTTGCGGTGAATGAAAATAATATTGGTCGTACTGTAAATAAGTTGTATGCAGAGTTTTTCTAAGAAAAAATAAATGGGCCCGCTGCGATTTGAACGCAGGACCTCTCGATACCTGACTTTGTTATCAGTCGAATGAGCAGATCTTTTGGATCTAGTGCTCCAGCCAGGCTGAGCTACGGGCCCGTTATAGAATTTGAAATTTGTGGAGCTTTATAAAACTTTTTGAAAGCTTGGACACCCGGCACGCCCCCGCGCCAACCTTATAATCTATTTTTATTACTAAGAAAGTATCCCAAAATGAGAATAAAAAACCCAAAACTATGGCAAGAGTATAAGAAATACATTTCTCATTCAACAACTGTAGAAAGGCTTGCAATTCTTAATGGTAAGTTATACATAGGGTCTGTAGAAGAAATGTGTAAAAAAAGAAAAATACGCCCTGGGACGGGATCGAACCGCCGACCGCGCGGTATCTAGTCCAGCAGTATTGTGCTGAGTTAACAGCCGCCTAAGCTCTAGAAACACAAATATTTCTAAAAGTGCTCCACCGCTGAGCTACCAGGGCGTAAAATGCTAAAAGTTTTGGACACTTTAAATATATTTCTATTACTCACTGAGAAAATGGCCTAAAAAAATGCAACAAAAAGCTGTAAAAAACAAAACCAAAACCTTTATATACTAAAATTAGTCCCTCCAGAGTTATAACCTAAATAAAGGATATTCAAAATGACTGATAATAAAGTGTTAGATGAAGTTGTACACCAAATGAGAACTGGAGGAGATATTCCTGCATTAAAACAGAAATTAAGAACAGATGGTATGACTCCCATGGCTATAAAGCTATTAATGGGAAAAGCTGAAGTACATCTCCAATCAGAAGACCTTGTTCTTGGAAAAAGGCTTGTACCTTCTAGTGATGGTAGCAGAGCAATGCAAATTGCTGTATATCACGTCCATCCTAGAGAAGTGCATACTGATCCTGATGGACCTCAAGTTGTAGATAATGGTCTTCTTGCCTTGGGTGGCTCTGATCGCGTACAAGATGCCCCAACATATCAAAGAGATACTATTGTTGTAGGCTCAACCGGAAGAGTAGATGTTCTACCTGGGGCAAGCGGAGCAACTGATAATGAACCTTTACCAGCACTTGCAGAAGAAGATCCAGCTGCACCCCTTCCTTATGTTCCAAAAGAGCCTAAAGTGGTTAAAGAATCTCCTCTTCCTTTTACATCCGTTCCAAAAAGATCTCCATCTCCAAGTTATTTGCCTACAGGTATAATTCTTGGTACTCGCCTTGCTATACAAGGAGCAGCTATAATCGGATGTGGAGTAGTAACCAGTTTTCTTAATTATAATGCTTCTCATAAACCAGAGCCTATTGTAGCTGAATCTCCCCTTCCTCTTCCAGAAACAAGAGTCCATATTGAAGAACCTCTTCCTGAAATGACAGAGTTACCCATCTCAGTAGCTGGTAAGTCACAAAAGATATTCACGTATGAAAATAATACTCTTACTATCCGTCCTATCAAAGGTCTTGGCCTTGCAAATTATGCTGCAGTTATTGCACAAAATGATAGTCTTGAAAATCTTGCAGCTATGTCTTTAAGTTGGCAAGAGTCCAAGCTTCGTGCAACGCAAAGAGATTTGCCTCATGCAACAAAAGTGGAGTTGCGTAAAGTCCTTGGTCTTGTAGAAGTGATTGCAGAGCAAAATCCTGATGATGTCTATAAAGAAAGATTGACTCTTAAAGGATTAAAAGATCCAACAAGAAATGTTATTTATGCAGAAGTTCCTTTAGAACTCACTATAGAACAAACACAAGTTGCACAAGCTCCTGTAGAAGGTCCTATTGTAAAAAGTGCAGAGCCTAAAGATAAAGATACAGCAAGAGGCGTTTTAGCAGAAGCTATCCTCCCTAGTCGAAGAAGAAAAGAAGATGAAGACGAAAGAATCTTTACCTATAATCTTAATGATGGAGCAGATCCTTCTGATGATACTCTTAGCATAAAATTTGTTCTTCCAGGTGTAGGAACATCTCAGTATATAGCTGCGATGATCGAAAATGGATGGAACAGAGAAGCCTTATATGACCTTGCCCAATGGCTAGCTTCAGAACAAGTTAGTCTTGTTGTATCTGCAAACACAACCCATATTCGGTCATTAGACAGGGATAAAGTTGCTCCGATCATAGATCTAACCAGAGACGTTCTTGATGCAAACTTAGATCACAAAAAGAATCCTTCTCCTCTTGTGCATAGAGCAGATTTCTCTCCTGAAGGAATGAAAGATGGAAAAAGAAATGTAGTCTACAGAGCTGATACCTTGGTTGTAGCTGCACCAAAAGAATTTATTTCAACTCCTCTTCCCCAAGAAGTACAAGAATCTTTGGAAAGGATTGTGCACGATAATTTTGAAAGTACAGAACTTCCCGGCCTAGGAAGAATCACACAAGAGTACTTTGAGCTTCGTCAAATAGAAAGAGATCTTCCATTCGTAGAAGACCCATTATTAATGGGAGATGTGATTCTCAATGTTGCACGTCAGTACAACCAAACACAAGATAGTGGAGAACCAACATCTAATAGTATTGATCCTTCTGTTGTAAGAGAAGAGCGTCTTGAACTTGCACGAGATCTTTACATGAAAGCGGGAGAGAGAAGGGATAGAGAAACCTATATGACAGTAAAAGAAATAATTCGATTTGTCAATGAAGGCTTAGATGAAAAAATCACTGCTCAAGATCTAAAAACAGATTCTCTTCCAGATACACGTGAAGGAATGCTTCACAGAGAAATGCAAGACAGAAGGTTTGACGTTTGGGAAAGATCTTTGCAATATGGTTTAGGAAAGCCTAAAGCAGAGCTTGTAAGATCCCTTGCAGCAGTGTATGGTGTATCTACTTCAACCATCTACAAAGATCTTCGAGAAGTGAATAGAGAAGCCCCTGAAGCAAGAAATATAATCTACTCTTAATCTAAAAATTCTTTATTCTTTATTTTTTTAGGCAAGTATTCTTCAGAGATAAAACTAATTCCTCGCGCACTTAAAGCCTGAATTTCTACTTTTGCTTTAAACTCTTTCATCATCTTGAACTGTCTCTGCCAGTCTTTATTATCTTTAAACCATTCATACTCAGAAACTTGTTTAATTCGTGCATAGTCCTTTTCATCAAGAGTAATAAAATGTTTTTTTAAGTCATATTTCTCTATATCATCCATAGTAATTCCAATATACCTTACACTAGGAATAGTGAGTCTTTCTGAAGCATGAGAAAGGGCAATAGAGCCATACTTAATCACAGAGTAAATATATGCACCATATATATCTCCATCACAACAGACATAAATCGGGAGATTATATTCTTCATAAAGCCTTTGAAGCAGTCTCCGAATACCTCGTGTTGTTTGCCCCTGAGATGCAAGAATAATAGCATCATTTTTTTGCCAATATTTATCTTCATTTAACCTTTCCCATACAGCAGCCTTTTCCATGTACAAGACATACTTCGCATCAACTTTTTTGAATGTAATTTCTTCCACATTTGATGGGATAGACCATCCTCCACTACCTAACTTACTCCAATCAATGGTATCCCCTCTATCTTCAATAATAACTTTTCCAGCGACACTCCCATTCTTATTTGCATTCACATGCATTTCTTCTCGAGAGATTCCGGTCATGACTTCAAGATCTTCAATTGCTTTATCCGACTCTGTTTGATCATCAACAAGATTAACCTTAGTTCCAGGAATAGTCTTTTTAACCATATAAAACACATCTCGCAGACTAGAATGCTTTCCGCTATCTAAGAGTTTATCTTTAATGACAGAAGCAACCTCCACAGTCTGCAAAAATTTCTTCGAGTGTGCAACATTAAAGAAACTTCTCGTTCCGGTTTTATTCCCTAGTTTCAAAGTTTTAGACTTTTTATCATACACAATATTACTTAAATTTCTCAGAGGAAACACCATTTCTGGGTTCTTCCCTTTTTTCACTTGGTGCACAATTTTTGCTCCAAGATCTTTCAATGCATTTTTTGAATCTTCTTTACTCATTGTCTAACCCCTTCTGTTTTTCTCCATACGCAACGCCATCAGGGGTAATTTCTTCTTTTTCTGCTTCTTTCACTTCAACAAGTAATCCTTTTAACTCTTTCTTTAATATCTTCAGTAACTCTTCTTCAATTTCACTTTTTTTCTCTCCAGTAAGTGTGGCAAGTGATGCAGCTAATTCAGGGATATACTTCTCAAATAAACCTATTCGCTCTTGCTGTTCCTTCGCCCTGACATTTTTTCGAATGTAAGAAGCTAATTTTCTTCCAGCATCTTGTATAGCTAATCGAACTTCTTTGATAATCTCTGGGTATGATGCAACAGCCTCTTTACTTTCGGATGTAAATGGCACCCACACAGAAGCCATATGTACCATGATAACAATAGGTCCAGTAGGTAATGTTCCTTTAGATTGTGAGATTCCATAGTTTTTCCATGCTGTTTGAATAATAGATCGTGTCAGTGCACATGCCCCAGGCTGATGTTGCAATGGTACACGGTTTGCATATCGGATCACACGTGCAAATTCATCTTTAGGAAGATCTCCGCCATAGGCAATTGCCACTTCTAATTGGAATGGAAATCCTCTATAGACTACAGGTGCTCGTGTAACTGCAGCATAAAACTCTGCATTAATTTCTTTTTTCAATCCTTTGAGCATTTGTTCTTCTCCAATAGGAGAGAGGCAATCTGTTGGCGGGGCCATAATTTTTATCTGTTTGATAGCATTGAATATTTTCTCCACTTCATCTCTAGAAATAGAAGAAGGTTTCATTCGTTCTTCAAGGCCAGATTTGTCACAAATCTCTTTTGCAACAGAAGCACTCACACGACAGAAATCGTTCTGAAGAAAACTTTGGAGGCTTGGAGATTTTGTATCCAAAAGCATACGCATGAGTGTTCCTAATTCTACTCCATAAGGATGAGGCTGGATTTCTTTTGCTTCTCGAGGTAAATCCTTGCTTGCTCGTGTAAACTCTACTGCTTCAGCATTTGGCCCTTTGTAAATAATAGTTGCTTCAGGATTAGAAATAGAAGTGAGCTGTAAGAATTCATCAACACTTAATTTCCCTTGTTGATATTTCCCTTCTAGTTCTATTTGTACTTTTGTTCCATGATCTTTATTTTCCCATTCTCTCTCTTCATCTTTCATAATTTCTGGTTCGTTTGTTTTTGTATTCAGATGAAGTTCAAAATAATGTGATTTTACTGTTGGTCCAATTTTGGAAATAATACGTACAGGTTTTCCTGTAGTCAGTTGTCCATAAAGAACAGATGCAGAGACTCCAATTCCTTGTTGACCTCTACTCATTTTTAGCCTATGGAACTTGCTTCCATACAAGAGTTTTGCAAAAATATTAGGTATTTGTTTTCGTACAATTCCTGGCCCATTATCTTCTACAGTTACCTTATATTTATCTGGGCTGGTTTCTTCAAGAATAACTTTAATTTCGGGAAGAACTTTCATTTCCTGGCATGCATCTAAAGAGTTATCTACCATCTCTTTAACCGTAGTAAGAAGTGCTTTTCGGGGATTATCAAAGCCAAGGAGATGTCTATTCTTTGTAAAAAATTCTGAAATAGAAATGGATTGTTGTTTCTCTGCAAGGATTTCAGCAATATGTCTCTCTTTCTTTCCTGTTGTTGCCCCTGGAAGTGTTGTCTGTGCCAATTCTAGTCTGGAGAAAAAGTCTCTTAATAAATGTTTTGGAAGTCAAGCTCAAAAAGGAAAATAGTTAAGAGTTTGGTGAAATTTGTAATAAATCACAGAATTATGGCTCTTTATAGTATCTGGAAAAGCAGTTTTAAGTTCTTCTAGGAGCTTGTAGTGTTCATGAATATCTAAAGTTATTGATCTAAATTCTAATTCACAAAAGCCAATAGTTTTAGTAACGGAAAGAACCTCTTTCCTACTTTTTAAAAAATGAATAATCTTCTTTTCTTTGTCTTCAGTAATATTCTCTAAATGTAAAAATATCCTGTGGTGTAAGAATCCTAAGACTTGGTAGTTAATCATGACTCTATAACCTAAGATAATTTTTTCTTTCTCTAAGTATTTTATTCTTGCTTTGATAGCATTTGGACTCAAATGAGTTTTTTGAGCAAGTTCTACAAGTGAAATTCTTGCATTCTTTGAAAGAGACCTAATAATCTCCTGGTCAATAGCATCAATTTCTATAACTTCCATTGATCCTTCCATAGTGATTTGTTTATTCTCCTTAAGATTAAGGATAGCTTGGGGTTTAAAATAGAAAAAGTCTGTTTCAATCATGATCCTTTTTTCTTTAACGTATGTTTCATAATGTTTCATAGTTTCTCTATAAAGTCTTTTAAAATGAAAAATATCTTTCGCCCATATTCCAATACAATAGTCCCATTCTCCTTGAAGTGAGACATTCACCCCAACACCTTCTTTAGTTGTAAGGAATGAGGTAAAATTCTTTTCTTTGTCTGGAGAAAGTTTGTGAAATTTGAAATAAACAAGATAAATAGTAAGACCTATCTTTGAAGGGTTGATATCACAATAGTATCCTTGAATGATATTTTCCTTCTCTAATCTTTCTAAACGATATGTTAATGCCTGTTTTGAAATCCTCAGAGATCGAGCAATTTGTGATAAAGGCTGACGAGCAGAGAAATCCATGGAATAAAGTAATTTTCGATCTCTTGTGTCTAACTCCATTATTGATATATCTCTATTTTAATATATAAATATTGCGTTTTGTCAAAGAATATGGCAGATACTTTTAACAATAAGCTGTTACTACTAAATAAAGAGAAGATGAGAAAATTCAACCTAAGCAAATTTAATCCTAAAGGGGGAGTAAGCGACTTCCATGAGGATGTGTATAGTATTCAAGATGGGAAAAGCTTTCAATTAAAAGACGAAGAATATAGAAGCTTAACGCAGTGCAAAGTAACTCCTCTCATCATAGTAAGAGGTTGTGTTCTAAAAGAAAGATGGTTATATTCTGGATTAGCATTGGAGTTTTCCTCAAGCTCTTATGGACATTCTAGAGGACTGGATGGATATGCTAAAGAGAGTGGCATAGAACTTATAGTCCAAGAAAATATTAATAGGTCTGGAGATGTAGAAATTCCTTCTGAGTCCATAATATTTAACTTTCAAGTTATGCAATTAATGGGAGAAACAAAATTGAGAAAAGATCTATTGTTTCCTACTTTTTTAAGGAAATCAATAGAATTAGTCAAAGAATATAACTCCAGAAGAAGTGGAGGAACATTTTGGGAAAAAAGAACGTTTAAATCCAATGTAAAAAGATATATCCATGATTTCGGTGTTAGCTACCCCTATACATATTATTCTCCTTTAACAGGTGGAGAGAGAGTAACTCTAGTAGAAAGAAGAGTAGAGAATATCATTACGGACTGTTTAGAACGTTATGATGAAACGTATGAAAAGTTTAACTATGAAGAACAAGTAAAATTAGACTTTCCTATCTAACTACTTCTGTTTGTAATGCCCTCTCTTCTCAACCTTGTCTAGTCGTCGGAGAATTGCTTCCGTTTCTTTGTTTTCTTCTGTATAGCCTTCTAAAAGGTATGTGAAACACTCTTCTGCATGTGTATAATGTTTACTTTCAAGTGCCTTCTTGATGATATGCAAATCAACGGCTTTGTCCTCTATTTTCGTTGAAATAAATCCTAGTCCAAAATCAATAAAATAGACTTTATCATGAATAAGAATATTTGACGTAGTCAAATCCCCATGGATAATACTTGCGTTGTGCAGTTTTGCAATTTTTCTTCCTACGCGAGTAAAAATATTCTTTCTATCAATAGATTCAATAACATCCCTTAGTTTTTTTCCTTCAATAAACTCCATTTGTATAACCATCTCTTTATCAGAGTGTCCAAGAACTTTTGGTACAGGAATATATTCTCCTGCTTTTTGTAAAAGTTTTGCTTCTTTTCGGGTATTTTTCTTTCGAATAGACATATCCAGATCTTTATGTCTATAATCTTTACTCAAACGTTCTTTAATGACAGTTCCATCAGAGAAATAAATTTTTGCCTCAGCACCCTCATGAAGAAATATTTTCACCTTACATTCCAAATCCTTTGGGCATTTTCCCTTTAAACTTTTTCATCATTTTTTCAGGGTCATCCATCCCTTTCATCATCTTCATCATTTTTTTGCTTTGCTTGTACTGTTTCAATAGTTCTCGTACTTCTCCAACGCTCGTACCAGAACCATTTGCAATTCTATCAATTCTCTCTCGGGAAATAATCTCTGGATCTTCAAGTTCTTCTTTTGTGCAACTACTCATAATAATTTTCCATTTTTTTAATTTCCCTTCTTGTCCCTCAAGCATTTCTTTGGGGATTTTCATGCCACCCATACCTGGAATCATTTCTACAATTTTAGAAAGTGGTCCCATTTTTCCCATTGCTTCCATTTGTTCATAGAGGTCTAAGAAGTTAAAATCTCCCTTTAACATTTTTCTACCCAGGTCTTCAGCTGTTTCAGGGTTCATGGCTTCATGTGCTTTTTCAAGTAATGCCTCAATATCTCCCATGCCTAGAAGTCGTCCTACAAATCCTTTGGGATTAAACACTTCAATATCATCCGCTTTTTCTCCAACTCCAATAAACTTCACAGGTGCTCCAGTAACAGCACAAGCACTGAGGGCCCCTCCTCCCTTTGCAGTTCCATCAAGCTTTGTAATGAATACTCCGGTAACACCACAAGAAGCATGGAAACTCTCTGCTTGCTTCTGTGCAGCTTGGCCAAGGTCTCCTGAAATAACTAAGAGTTTTTCATCAGGTTGAATAACCTTGTTTAAAGAAGAAAGTTCTTCTACAAGATCTTCAGAGAGGGCATCTCTCCCAGCTGTATCAATAAGAAGAATGTCATATTCACTATAGTTTTTTTCAAATTCTCGATAAATCTTCAAAGCAGTCTTTTCTTTTTCATTAATAAAACAAGGAATACTCAGTTTATCAGAAAGTTGTTTCAGTTGTTGTGGTGCAGCTGGTCTGTGTACATCTAACCCAAGAGTTGCAATTTTAAATCCTCTTTTCTGATAATACTTTGCGATTTTAGAACAGGACGTAGTTTTTCCATTGCCAAAAAGACCAACCATCATAATTTTGAATGGTTTTTTTGTTTTATCAATAACAATTTCATTCTTCTCTCCACCAAGAAATTTAGTGAGTTCTTCATACACAATAGTAACCAAGTATTCTCTTTGGGAAATACCAGAGGGAACTTTTTCATCAAGAGCTCGTTTCTTAATGGAGGTAGAGAGTTCAAACACGAGTTTTACATTAACATCAGATTGAAGGAGTGCTCGTTGAATGTCCTTTACAAGCTCATTAACCAGTTTTTCATCCACAAAAAGACTCTTTGCAATTTTAGATAAAGTCTCCTTAAGTGAGCTTCCTAATTTGTCTAAAACCATGGAAAAGAGGGTATTTATAGGCTTAATAAAGCTTATTACTTCATTTGAAGTTCTAATTTTAGTTCTTCTAAAAATGTTTGTAGGAATGCTGTTCTTCGTTTTGCAAGTGCTTTTGCAGTTTTCGTATTCAGCCTTTCATGTACACGTAGCAGGCGGGCATAGAAAAGATCAACAGCATAATGGAGTGGCTCTGCTTCTCTATGCTCACAAAAATGATCTTCAAGGTGATAAAATGGCCTTTTCATTATTCCAGTTGTAGCAAAAGTTCTCATAATAGAAATTGCACCTGTTGCTTCTAACCAGTCTGCATCTTGTACCACTTTACCTTCTAGGCTATTTGGTACAACTTTTTTGCTAAAAGAACAACAAGATATAGCATGCTCTACGGAAGGGATTTTATACTGGGGATAGTTTTTCAGTTTTCGTAAGAGTTTTCCCGTTTTTTGTGCACTGAGTTCTGAAGAAAATTTTGCTTTAGGATGGTTCTTCGGATAGTTCACCAGGTCATGAAAAAGTGCAGCAGGAATAACAATGTCAAGGTCTGCTCCTTCTTTTGTAGCTATTATTTCTGCATTTCGTAATACTCGTAGTATATGTTCAAAATCATGAGAAGGGTCATCATCATGACTATATTTTTTTGCAAGTTGTATGAGCTCTGTTTTAAGGGTAGGGTTCATAGAAAAATAAAAAGAATAAGAAATTATAAACTTATTGCTCTGCTTCTTTGATTAACTGAACACCAGTAACCAATCCCCAGATCCAGACCAGAATCACAATAGGGATGCCTATCAAGAAGAAGGACAGTGCAATACCTACAACAAGAAGGATAATTTGTAAAAGCCCTTCGGATGTTCTTCCAGCAATAATTGTTCCAAGGCCTGGCATAAGAAGCACATTCAAAAGTAAAGCCGCTATAGCCATACTTTGACTGACTTTTTTCTTTGTTTTTTTGATTTTTTGTTTCATGTATACTCCATAAGTAATAATAAAAAAAATTAAAGATTAATTTTCTCAGCAAGATCTGTGAGAATCAAAAACCTTTTTTTCTCTCCGGATAAAGCGCCAATAAAAGCCATAACCCATAATATCAACAGAGCGATACCACCAACAATGTAGAAATACCATCCTACAACCGGAACTCTTCCTAAGAGACTAAATGCAACCCAACCAATAAACAAAATCAGTCCATGTTTTGCATAATACATAGCATATTCGTCTTCTTTTCTTGTGAGAAGGACAATAATAAATCCAATCACCGTGAGAAAAACACCTAGGAATGCCCATGTTTTACTATCATCATCTTTCTTTTTTGATACTGCCATAATATCACCTCTAAAATATTTCATGCAAAACAACTATTTAAATATTACTATGAAAATATCTTTTTAAGAAGATCTTCTTTATCAAATAATTTGAGGTCATTGAGTTCTTGTCCCACACCTAAGAAATAAATGGGTTTTTTAGTGACATAGGAAACAGAAAGTGCTGTGCCTCCCTTTTCATCAATTTCTGCTTTACTAAGGATAACGCCATCAATCTGTACCGCAGCATCAAAATCTTTAATTTGATCAATACAATCATTTCCTGCAATCATTTCTCCAATATAAATTTTGAGATCTGGTTTGCTTATGCGAATGATTTTTTTCATTTCATCCATGAGGTTTGTGTTAGAGTGTTGCCTTCCTGCTGTATCAATCAAAACAACATCAATTCCCTTTTGTTGTGCATATTTCACTCCATCAAATGCAACTGCTGCAGGGTCAGATCCGTAATCATGTTTAATGACTTTAACACCCACTCTATTACCTTGTTCTTCTAGTTGTTGAATAGATGCAGCTCGAAAGGTGTCTGCAGCAACGAGTACTGAACTGAGTTTATTTTTCTTCAGCATATGTGCAACTTTTGCAATAGTTGTTGTTTTTCCAGAACCGTTAACACCAATAAACACAATAACATAGGGTTTCTTTTCTTGTACTTTCTGGATAAGGTCAAATGTTGGAAATTCTAAGATTTCAGATATACTATCTCTAAGGCTATCTTCAATAATCTTCTCTACTTGGGTTCTTTTCAAAGGCATATCAACGAGTTTTGTTTTAAGATCTGTTTTAATCTTCTCTATAACTTCAAAGGCAACATTATTCTCAAGAAGTTCAACTTCTAAATCCCAAAAGAGTTGGTCAAATTGTGAGTCAGAAATCTTTTTGGTAGTAACAACCTCAGCAACTTTTGCAAAAAATCCTTTCTTTTCTTCTTTTACTGTTTGCATTTCGTAAACAGGTGTAATTTTTTCTATTTCCTGAGCTTCTTCATGGCTAGATCCGATCTTAGGAATGTTTTCTTCTTTAGCTTCTATTTTTTGTTCTTCAACAATTTCTTTAGCTTCTTGTATTGCTTCAGGGACATTTTTCTCTTCCTTAGTTTCCACTACTTCAGCTTCTTTATCGAATTTACTACTAATAGAAGAAATAGCATTCTTGACTTTATCTTTAAGGAAGTTAAACATAGCTTTTAAAAGTGAATACACTCTATTTAAAGTTTACTTTATTCTGAATTTTTATCTTCTAATAATTGAGAAACGGAGGCTACAACTTCAGGAAAGGTTCTCTGTTTGATAAAATGCCCATTTGTCTCAAAGGCTCGTACTTCATCTGGTTTGATTTTTTCTTGAATCTCTAAAAATTCTTGCAAGGGGATAATTTCATCATTTTTGGAATAGAACAGTCCTATAAACTTTTGATTCTTTCTTATTTTATCCCAATTCCAAGGATCATCATACCAACCACTCACTCTTTCCGATTCTAAACCTAAATCTGTGTAAGATGGGGATATAAGAATAGATCCAAAGATCGTATTCTCTTCAGCAAACTTCATTGCAGCAGTTGCTCCAGAAGAATGCCCAATAAGGAGGGTATGTTCATCTGCTTTCAAATAATCTTTTCCTAAAAATTCTAGCCAATACTCTTTCCTTGCCATAATAGAATCTGGAAAGGTTTCAAAAATAACATCTAAGCCTAGTTTTTCTAGTTCTTCTTTTAACCAAGGGGTCCAGAGGTAAGACCAGCGTATAGTCTCATTGCCATGAATAAAGATAACCCTAAACTTTTGAGTCATAACTAAGGAAGGAATTTTAAGATTTAAATAGATAATGCTTCTATAACAGTCGTAGCATATGCTCCTTTGTCTAAACAGAAAGAGATAACCTGTTTTTTCTTTCCAAGGTGAAGTTCATCATCAGTAAATGAAAGAGTCTTAAACTCCTTTACTTGAACTATCCGTTCACGTTGTCCACCCTCAGCCCCTATATCTGGAAAGCTTCGAATGATGAAATCTTCTTGGCAAACCTCTTCTTCTTCCAAGATTTTTTCATAGTCTTTTCCTTCTGTAAGATACCCAATAATGGGAATGACTTTCTTCTTACTCTTTGCAGCAAGTCTATTCCAAAGCTCACTTTGGTATGCATGAACATAAAATCTCAATGTATCCTTTCCTATCCTTTTCAATGCTCCAACATAATCATTCTTCTCAGCAGTGAGTTCTAGTTCAGTACAGGCTTCTTTGAACTTTTTCTGCACAAGCATTTTACCTATAAGGGCATTCTTGAGGCTAAAACGTTGTTCTCCAAAATAATTCACAACGTCTTTGACTTCTTTTAATTTTTTGTCAAGATCTCGTACAATAATAGTAAACCTGTTCCCTTCTAAAGCTCCAATAAATATCCTTTCTTTTCCCGTTCCAATAAAAGTAAATGTAACATCTTTCAAAGTAAAAGGTATTTTTTTATTTACAGAAATATACTGTGAAGTAACTGCGTTTCTATCTTTAATGCCCGCATATCCCACATCTTTTACATGAAGACGTTCAGCAATCTCATGAACAAGGTCAAGAGTATTCCAGTTTCTCTTTGTAACAAGATAATAGTAGTATTGCCCCTCTTCCAAGTGAAGATTCATAACTTCTTCTACAATAAAATCTTCCGGTAATTCTTTAATTTTCATTTTCCACAGAGTATGCAAAATAATCATCCCAAGGATTTTCTAGTTGCATCATTTTTTCTCTACTCAGGTGTTCAAAATGTTTTCGGAATGGTCTCATAGAATTTCCATGTGCAGAAATAGCAACATTTCCTTTATGTTTCTTCATAAAGATAAGCAGATCTTTAATAAAAGCCTCTACTCGTTTCTCTACATCCTTAATACTTTCTCCACCAGGTGGTCTCGTTTCGTAAGAACGGTGCCATGTATCAAATTGTTTTTGCCCATATTGTACAATAATTCGTGCATGATATTTTCCTTTTAAAAGGCCATAGTCCCTCTCAATCATTCGATCATCATTGATGATCTTTTTACATTCTGGATGAAAACGTAAAACATACTTCAAAGTATCTTTCGATCGTGAAAGTCGTGTCTGAAAAGCATAATCCACGATATTTCCCTTAAGCTTTTGTGCAATTTTCTTTGCATCTTTCACTCCTTGAGGGGTAAGGTGAGAATTAATATCTCCAGTAAAGCGTCCAGACTTGTTATAATACGTTTGCCCGTGGCGAAAGAGGTATATCATATATTTCATAGTACTCTAAAAGAAGAAGAACTTTAAAAAATTATGGGGCAAGCTCCCCTATGTAGAATAAAGAGAGTTCGTACTTTGCAGAACCACTATTTCCATGTTTCTCATTAAACTTTTCTGAGCCATCTATCCCACAGAGGCTTAAAATCGCAGCATCCCCTCCTGGGTGTATTGCAATCCAAGTAGTCAGATCATAGACTTTTCCATCAATAGCAGTATAACAACTCTCTGAGGAATTATGAAGGGATACCTCTTCAAGAGTATATGTTTGTACCTCAAGGATAGCGTTCGTATTTGCACTACTAGAGCATCCTGAGAGAAGAAGGAAGAAAGCCAAAAGAATCCAAATATATTTCATACGTTTTTTCAGAAGGTAATAGTTATAATAGTTACGAATCACCAAAAACGAAACGATAGTTTTAAATAAAAGAATAGTGAAAAAAAAAGAATATGGAACGCCGAGCGTTAATTGCAATGCATGATCTTAGCTGGAGAGAAACGATAGAAGAGCTTGCACAAGACAAAGGGTGGCAAATTCATTCAGTTGCAACACTCGATGATATGTTAGCAAGAATGGATGAAAGGAACTATGGGTTGTATGTGATGGATCCAAATCTCGGAACATATGGAGGAAGAGACATAACTCCAGCAGAAACAGTGTATGAACGCGTAAGAGTTCAACCAGGAGTAAAATTCCTTGCTATTTCAGGAAGCGATCGTGTAATTCTTGCATGTAAAGAGAAAGGTATCCCTGCAATATCTAAAACAAGTGGCCTAGCTACAATAAACTCTTACATCTAAACCATACAAATTCCAGTACAGAACATAGAAATTGATTTAAAGAAACTCCTCCCTTTGCAATATATGGCAGAAGTGATCATCACCTACGAAAATTTATATGAACTACTTCGTAGAGAAAAATATCGTACAGAGCTACAAAAAATTGATGAAACATTCTATCAGGATGTGGTAAAGTACCTCCAAGAAAAGACTGCTATTCTGGAATCACAATCAAAGAAACAGAGCATATTTGCTTCCACAGAAGTAGAAAAAACTCAGACTCAGTTAAAGAATGTTTTAAAGATTTTAAGAGAACTCTATGAAAAGAGGGAGAATAAAATTATTCAGTTCGCTCTTTTCTGCTCAAGAAGCAAAAATGCGCAGGATACCTCTACAATGCTTCCTGAGGAGTTTGCATTATACAGCACTTTAAAAGACAACTTGGATCTTTATAGAGACGGCCTTCTCAATACTGTTCTACAGAGTAGAATGCCTTCGATACAGCCGATAGACCCGAAAGATTTAAAAGGAGAAGAGAAAACTGATAGCTTATCGATTCAGGTCTTGAAAGACATTCCTGAGTTTGTGGGACCTGATTTAACGGTCTATGGCCCATTTAAGGCTGGAGATCATCAACAGCTACCACAAATGATTGCCGAAATGCTCGTAAACACCGAGCAAGCAAAAAATGAAAGTACCTAAAAAAATCAAGCATTACTGTCCTAAATGTAAAAAACATACAGAAATGACAGTTTCTGAAGCAAAGAAGCGAACAAGAAGTACTGCTCATCCCATGTCTCGTGGGTCTAACAGTAGACTACGCGGTCGTGGACTTCGTCGAGGATATGGAAATTATAATAAATATTCTAAGCCGGCTATCTCTAAGTTTAAGAGAACAGGTGCAAAGATTTCTAAGAAAGTTGACCTTAGATACAAATGTAACACCTGTAATAAAATCCTTGTACAAAGTGGCGGTATTCGAACAAAGAAATTGGAGTTAGTATAAACATGATTCAAGAACCTAAAGGAAAATTTGTAAAGATTCGTTGCAAGTGCAAAAACGAGCAAGTTGTTTTTGGAAAAGCAGCAACCCCAGTTCATTGCTTAGTTTGCGGTGAAGTACTTGGAACACCAACTGGTGGCAAAACGAAATTTACAGTACATCCTCTTGAAATTCTCAAGTAAACCTTTTTAAAGACCTAGTTTATTTTCTATCCTATGTTTTATAAGAAAAAAGGTCTACCTGAAGAAAATAGTGTGGTGCTCTGTACAGTAAAGAAGATTCTTTTTCATTCCATTTTTGCAGATCTTGATGAGTATGAGCATCAAGAAGGTATGATCCACATTTCTGAAATTGCTCCAGGAAGGATTCGTAATATTCGTGATTATGTTATAGAAGGCAAGAAATTAGTTTGCCAGGTCCTTCGTGTAGATCAAGAACGAAGGCAAGTTGATCTTTCTTTACGAAGAGTTCCTTTATCTCTAAGAACGAAAAAGAATGAAGAATACAAACAAGAAATAAAATCTGAAAAACTTCTAGAATATATTGGAAAAGAACTCAAATTAGATCTGAATGGGATATATCAAAAGATGGGCTTTAAACTTATTGATCATTTTGGTCTCTTAGGTATTGCATTCAACGAAATCGCTATTCATGGAAAAGAAGCTATAACAGAATTAAATTTCCCTGAAAAAGAAGTTGAGCTCCTAGTAACTATTGTTCAAGATAAAATTAAACCTCCTGAAGTTATTGTAAACGCAACCCTTGTCTTACAAAGTTTCTCTGAAAAAGGAATTGAAGACATTAAAGAAGCATTACAAGAAGGGGAAAAATTTGCAAAGAAGAATGAAATCCAAGTAAACATGGTGTACATTTCAGCTCCAAATTATCGTATTGAAGTAACCTCAAATGAATATAAGACTGCTGAGGATGAGCTTGAAGAAGTCACCCAAGTAATTATTGGAGAGATGAAAAAAAGAAAAGCTTTAGGTGAAGTTATACGTAAAAAATGAGCCTTTCCATTCTCTACTGTTCTGTATGTAAAAAATATACACTTAAAGAGCTCTGTTCTTGTAGAAATAAACCTGTAACAACTCGTCCTGCAAAATTCAGCCCAGAAGATAAGTATGGCGTATACAGGCGTGAATATAAAAAAGAGCATGCCAAAGATTTATAAATTGACTTTCGTTTTTGATTAAAATGCAAAAAGAAAAATTTGAAGTAGAATATTTGGCAAAACCCAGCCTAAAGAGCCCTGTTCTGATTGAAGGCCTTCCAGGTATAGGAAACGTCGGAAAAATAGCGATGGATTTTCTTATTGAGAACGTCAAAGCAAAAAAGTTTTTGAATATTTATTCACATTACTTTCCTCATTCTGTGTTTATTAACGAAAAAAATCTCATTGACTTACCTGTGATTAGTGTGTATCATGCAACGATTAACAAGCAAGACTTTCTATTTTTAGCAGGTGATATTCAGCCTATTGATGAGCCTTCTTGCTACGAATTTTGTAACTTTGTTATGGACCTTGTATTAGAGTATAACGGAAAAGAAGTCATAACTCTTGGTGGTATTGGCTTACAGAAAATTCCAAAAAAACCCAAAGTCTACATTACTGGTACAAACAAAGCGTATGTAAAGACCTTTCCTTATGCAAGTGATAAAATTTATGGTGTTGTTGGCCCAATTATTGGTGTCACTGGTGTTCTTTTAGGGGTTGCACAACGAAGAAAAATACCTGCAGCAGCCTTGCTTGCACAAACCTTTGCGCATCCTGCGTACTTGGGAATTAAAGGTGCAAAAGAGACTTTGAATGTTCTGAATAGTAAATTTACTTTAAAACTTGATCTTGCAAAGCTTTCTGATGAGATTGATGAAATTGAAAAAGAAATTCTTTCTCGAAGCAAGGGCGTCAGTAATACCTCTGGAGAAAGGGGTTCTACAGAACCGAACTACTTTGGATAACTGTTTATACTTCTAATTTTTTTCTTTATACATGAACCTACAAGGATGAGTTGGAAATGTGTGTACCAAGCCTGGTGAAGGTAATCTACGATATTTGATGAAGAGACTAAAGGGACGCTAAGAACCTATTTTGCCAATTTTAGTAGTTTAAATAGAATTATAAGAGAGGAAACAAAGCATATTATTTATTTAGATTCTATTCTACATACACTTTCAAATTATCAATAGTAAAGTCTGATGCAGGTTCTAATGTAATGGTATTTGCTCCATCATCAATGTAATCCGTTATCTTCTTTTCATAGGTATTATCCTCTGTATTAAAGCTAAAGGAGTATTCCTGTATGAGGATGGTCCCTTCTTTCTCATCATCTGCATTATCAAAAGTCATCTTGAGATAAACGTCTTTACTTCCAGAACTAATTTCATCATAAAGATCAGAATCAATATCAAAAGTAAAGCTAGGATAGTCTTTTGTTCTTGTCTTTATTGCAACTTGCCCTTCTTCAATATTGTAGTCTCCTTCATTAATTTCAAATTTCAAACTATTACTTGTCTTTAAGTAATCCGTATCTAAACTCAATTCTCTTTCATTCAAATACTCACAGAAAATTTGATCACTAAAGACTTCTTGGGAGTTCAAAGAAACACTTAGTATGCCATCATCATCAGAATTACAAGTAATAAAGTAGGTTAATGTAGCATCAGTAACTTGGGAAGGGTCTTCAACAGAGAATGTTCGTGAAGCAGTGGTATCTGCAACGGTGTAATCCTCAATAAGTTGAACATCTTGTAAGAGATAGTAGTTTGGAGAAAATATATTCCAAGTAAGACTTGTAGATAGTTTGAGTTCATTTCCTGTTTCTTGAAGGTAACTCACCGGAAGATCCAAAGGAAGTGCATTGCTTGTAAGTTCTCCTTCATAGATAAGGTGGTCATTGAGAAGAATGGTAATTTCTCCCTTAGAATCAGAGACTAAAAACAGAAGTTGTGAACCAGCGATGGTATCAAAGTTTTCAATATCAAAGTTCACAATCTTATAGTTATTTTGGATAATATTTCGAGAAACAGTAAGAGAAGCAGATAAGGTTTGTGTATTAGATTCTGTAGTAGAATAAAGTCTCATAGGTTCTAGTGCTCTTATTTGGGTGCTACTCTTTTCAGATTGAACATCTCCTGGAGACTCAGAAAGCAAGGTTTCTGCAGATCCACTATCACTACTACCCGTAGTACTTCCATCAGAACTACTTCCTAAAAGCTCATTTCTATCTTCTTCAGGTAAGAGTACGATATATCCGACCATAATAACCGCAATAAGAAATATAAGAACAGATACTTCTACGGCTGTTTGCCCTCGTTTTCCTCTCCCTGTCATAGGCTATGAGATAAGTTTAAGTATATATAAACTTTTTCCCTTTTTTGAGATGAAAATTATATTTCAGGATCTGCATAAAGGAGAACTAAAGGTAGAAGTCAATAGCTTGGATGACCTCTGGTACCTTTCTCATTGTATTGAAGCTTCTGATGAAGTGGAAGGAAGAACACTAAGGAAGATAAAACTAGGTGATGATAGTGGCCAAAACACTAAAATTGTAAAAAAGCCCGTTTTTCTAAAGATTAAGGTAGAAAGAATAGAGTTTGAGAAGTTTTCTAATGGTTTACGTATCTCTGGAAAAATAACCCAAGGCCCAGAAGATATTCCTCTTAGTTCCTATCATACCATTGAAATAGAGGAAGGGACAGTCATAAAAATCATTAAAAAATCCTGGCCTAAGTATCTCTTACAGAAGATTCATGAAGCCTGTGAAGATAAAGGTACAAAGATTCTCATTATTGCTTTAGATCGCGATGAAGTGACTTTTGCTCTTCTCAGTGCTTCTGGCTACAAAATCCTTGCAGACCTTGAAGGAGAAGTAGGAAAGAAGGGATATGCAAATACACAAGAAAAAGAATTCTATGAAGAAGTTGCCAAGCATGTAGAGGAGTATGCGAAAAGATATGAAGTTGTTCATATTATTATAGGAAGCCCTGCCTTTTGGAAGGAAAATTTACTCAAGGTAATAAAAAAATCATATAATACTCTCACTTCAAAAATAACTCTTGCAACATGTAACGCTATGGGAAAAAATGCTATAGAAGAGATTCTTAAGCGTGATGAGGTAAAGACTGTTCTCAAACAGGATCGTACGGTTAGAGAAACAATGCTTGTAGAAGATCTCTTCAAGGAAATTGCGAAGGTTTCACTTTCTGCTTATGGTTTCAAAGAAGTAAAAGAAGCAGCAGAGGCTCATGCCGTCAAAATTTTGCTGGTAAGTGATGAGTACCTCCGAGAAAAAAGGGAATCTGGGGGGTATATTCTATTAGATTCTATGATGAGAGAAGTAGAAAGAAGTAATGGTGAAGTTCATATTATTTCTTCAGAACACGATGCAGGAAAGAAACTTATTGGTCTTGGTGGAATTGGTGTGATTCTTAAGTATCCACTAAAATAATACTTTTGTTCCAAATTTTAATAGTCGTGGTTGTGCCAAAAGAAGATCAAGAACAAATTTCGTAGGGTAGTCTCTACTCTTAGTTTCAAGAACACGTTTTAATTTTTCTTGGTTGAACATCTCTACAAGGTCATTGTATTCCTCTTCAGAGAATCTATCCATTGCTTTCCGTATAAGCAAACTCAAATACAAATCTTTACCTATTTCTTTTCTACAGTTTTTTTGGTAATGCTTTATATCTCGTGAGAGGACTTCTGCGGCTCTCATCCCATGAACAATTCCTCCATAGGAAGTTGCCTTTACTTGTGTTGCAGCATCACCAATGAGGTACACAAAATCTTTCTGTAATGTTTGTTTAGGATTATAGACCGGAATTGCACCAGGCTCTTTACTCAGAACTTTTGCTTTTGGACATCGTCTATCCACCAGTTTTTGGAGATATTTATCTGGCTGATCATAGGAAACAATACCTACACGAGCAACACTGTCACTCTCTGGAACAAGCCATCCAAATAATCCAATGCCAAGCCAGAATTCAACGAGCTTCGGATTACAGTCCACTTCAACAGTAACTTGATTTCCA